>DASVSS010000150.1:0-14468 GCA_036387945.1 Tepidisphaeraceae bacterium
CGGCAAGGCGGCGCTCGACGAGCGGGTCGGTCAGACGCGCCAGCAGCGCGTCGGTGGGCAGGCTGCGATGACGGCGGATGGCGGCGGCGACCGGCGGCCGCGCGTCGGCGTCTAGGACGGCCGTCAGCAGCAGGTCGACGCCCACCGGATCGCGCCGCCCGACGAGCGCCGCCGCCGCCGACGCGCCCAGCCGCGGGTGCAGCAACGCCGCACGCACGAGCGGCCAATCCCGCGCCGCCGCCAGGCCGCCGAGGCGCGTAACGAGCGCGGCGTCATCCTTCACACCCGGCGCTCCCGGCGTCAGCACACGCCACGCCGCGTTGCGATCGGCGGCCGCTAGTTCCGTCGGCGTGGGCGACGTTGCTGGAGTCGACGTAATCGACGGGATCGACCTCGGGCCTTGACGCGGCACGGGGGCCGCGAGAAGCAAACGCTCGTACGCCGTCGCCGGCCGTTCTTTGGGCGCACTCTCGCCCGGTGATTTGCCTGCCAGGATCGGCGCTGACGGCGTCTCCGCCGACGGTAGTGAAGTGAGCGTGACCGCCGGCTCGACACGGTGGAACCGCCAGCCGGCCACCGCCAGGAGCACCGCCGCCGCCGCGGCCAGCGTCGTCCACCATGCTACCCGCAGCGGCCGCTGCCGCTGGGCATGTAGTGTTTCGCGCAGACGCGGCGTCGCCCCCGCCGGCAGGGCCGGCCACTCGGCGGCCGCGAGCAGGCGATCGAGCGCCTCGTCTGCTTCTTTTTCAAAAGCGCTTTTAATCGGGTCGCGGGGGTCGGTCATCGCGTCTTGTCCGGTGGATCAAGGTATCGGGCCAGCACCTGCCGCAGCCGGGCGCGGGCGTGGAATAAAGTCGTGCGCACGTTTCCTTCGGTCAGGCCCAGCACGCCGGCGGCTTGCGGGATCGAGAGTCCTTCGTACGCCACGAGCACGAGCACCTCTCGCTGCCGCGGCGGCAATCGGGAGACGGCCGCTGCGACGAGCCGCCCCAGTTCCGCTGCGGCGGCAACGTCGACCACGGAATCGCCCGCCGTCGCGCCCGCATCATCGGCTAGCGTCGCCGATTCGTCATTCGCCCTGCGGGCACGCAGGCGATCGCGCCACACGTTGATGACGATCGCCGTCCACCAGGTTGAAAACGCCGCCTCGCCCCGGAAGCCCTGCCACCCGCGGGCTGCCCGCACGACCGCGTCATGCACGACGTCCTCCGCGGCCGCCGGGTCGCCCGTCAGCCGCACCGCCAGTCGCCCGGCGGCGGGAAGGTGCTGGAGGAGTAGCCGGTCGAAAGTATCTCGGTCCACGCCGGCTTGTCCCCGCTGATGTCCGGCCGCTGTGCCTGTAGTGTTAGACGCGGGTGGGGAGACGGCGCTAAAAGGAAAAACCGCGGCCGTCGACAAAATTGCGGGACCTATGCGTTCCATACGCGACTCTCTGCGATGCCAGGCGTGGCTGTCATGTATGACGGCATTCTTCTCGGCCTGCCGGCTTTCGACACGGAATCCGGTTCCGGACGTGACGGCTTCTATTCCCAAGCCGTGCTAAGTGCCGGGCCGGACGGACTCGATTTGACCGACGACTTCGCGTACCACATTCGCCTTACATCAACGTTGATCCATCCGATCAGCCGGTCAAAATAGCATGGACGCAGCCCAACCCCTGACCACCAGTTCAGACCGCCCGCAGACGCGTCCGCTGCCGCAGCTCTCAGGAGGGCGCGCCGCGGCGGTGTTCGTCGGCATTGGGCTCGTGATGACGCTCGTGCTGCTGGCCGGCGGCCGGCGCTGGTGGTGCGCCTTCGGCGATCTGTCGCCGTGGACGCTCGACGCCTGGGGCCCGCACAACTCGCAGCACCTGATCGATGCCTACGTCTTCTCCCACCTGCTGCACGGCGTGATCCTGTACTTCGTATTTCACGTCGGCGGGCTGCGCCGATTCCCGGCATGGCAACTCTTCGGCGTGCTGCTGCTCGAAGCCGCGTGGGAGGTGTTCGAGAACTCGCCATTCGTCATCGAACGCTACCGCACGACGACCAACGCCAGCGCCTACACCGGCGACAGCGTGCTCAACAGCATCACCGATTACGCCGCGTGCCTCATCGGATGGCTGCTGTCGCGGCAACTCGGCTGGAAGTGGGCGGTGGCGATCTTCTTCGCCGCGGAAACCGGTTGCCTGCTCTGGATTCGCGATAATCTGACGCTCAATGTGCTGATGATCTTCCACCCGGTCGAAGCGATCCAGCGATGGCAGAGCGGCGCTGGCGCTTAGGTCTGGTGAATCATCGTGGGGCCTGTAGCACGGGCGTCTCGCCCGTGTTCAGTTATTCAGTGCGCGAACATGGACCAGCCTCCCCGGCCCGCCGTCCTATCCTGCGACGGACTACCCGCGGAACGGCGACCAGCCCTTCGGCGGCTGCTTGCCGATGACGACGTCCGTCACCTTCGGCAATCCCACGACGCGCGGCGGCGGTGGTTTCGAGGCCGCGGGCTGCTGCTGCGGCGGGGGCGGCGCGGTCAGCACGCGCGCGTGCTCTGGCTCCAGACCGGTGCGGATGCGGCCGGCGTCTTCATACAGCGCCAGCATCTGTGGCAGCACTGCCTCGAGCGAGTACCGTTCCTCGACCATCCGCTCCGCCGCCCGGCCGAGCGGGCGGAATGCGTCGGGATCGCTCAGCACCCGCAGCGCTTTTTCGGCGAAGTCGTCGGGAGAGAAGAAATCGGCGAGCAGGCCGTTCTCGCCGTCCTGGATCATCTCACGCACCGGCGAGGTGTCGCTCGCGAGCACGACCGCGCCGCAGCTCATGGCGTCCATCATGCTCCAGCTCAGCACAAACGGCACGGTGAGATAAATGTGCAGGTCGCTGCTGGCGAGCGTGCGGGCGAGTTCGTCCATCGGCAGCCGGCCGACGAACTTGATGCGGTCGGTATCGTAAACGTCCTTTTCCATCACCCACTGCTTGAAGCTCTTGCCGCCGGTGTAACTTTCGTCGCCGCCGTAGGCGATGCGGTCGGTGCCGATGACGAGGAACAGCACGTCGGGCATGCGGTCGCAGATCTGCTTGGCGGCGCGCATGAAGATGTCGAACCCGCGCATCGATTCGAACCCGCGGCTGACGTAGGTGACGACCCGCGTGCCCGCCGGCACGTCGATGCCGGCGATCGTGCGCGTGCCGCGCGCGCCGACCGGCGGCCGCAGCGCCTCGCCGTGGCCGTGGTAGATGGCGCGGTCGACGCCGTCGAAGATCGTGCGGATTTTGGAGTCGTACTCCGACGGGAAGCGCGACTTCTGGAACGCCGTCGGCGTATAGCCGACCTGGCAGTTCTGCAGATCGAGAAGGATCATCGCGTTTCGACAACGACTGCGCAGGAACTTGATCTCCGGCACCGGCCAGCCGAGGTCATGGCGGAAATCCATGTCCGAATCCGCGTCGTGCGAGCGGTAGTAGTACTCGAAGAAGTTGATGATCGGCGTCTGCGGATACAGCTCGCGCAGGAACAGCGTCGACCCGAACCCGCTGTGGCCGATGATCAGGTCCGGCCGCACGTCGTCGCGGCGGGACAGCGCCTCGAACACCGCGTGCGAGTGCCACACGGTGTTCTCGAACGTGCGGCTGCAGAAGTGATTGTGCTTCGTCGCCCCGCCGCCGAGCTTGTACTGAATTTTCTCGATGCCTTCGACGTTGCCTCCAGGGGTTTCGGAGACGAACGTGCACTGCCAGCCGAGGTTCTTCACCAGGTGCCGGGCGATGTGGCCGAACTGGGCCGGGAAATTCTGGTGGACGTAGAGGACGTGCATCAGGGCGACAATATCGGGGAGGGTTTGGTATCCGGCAAGCCGAGGGACGGCCGCTGTGTACCCGATCAACGTCCGGGCGCGATCGCCCGGCATCCGCGGCGACGGCGCCGGCGGCAAGGATCCGCGGGCTACGGGTACTCACCGGCCGGGACGGTTTTGGACGTGAAATCCTTATCGACGTTGAACGTATTCCGCTGGATCCGGCCGGCCAGGCCGTCGAGCGTGACGCGGACGTCGCGCGACGAAGACGCTTTGCCGATCGGGACGATCTTTTCGTGCCCCGAGAGTGCTTGCGCCGCTCCGCCGGTGGTTCGGTAGAACGTCGCGCGCACGTCGACGCGGTCCTTTCGGACATCAATCAAGTCCCAGTCCACGACCCACCCGAAATCGCTCAACGTGACGGTCGCGACGAGGGCCAGCCTGCCCGTTTCGTCACGACGAAGAGTGAGCGTGCTTCCCAGAACGCCGGTCTTGACGGGGTTGATCCCGTAGTGACTTTCGGCGCCGGTGAATTCGATGCCGCTGACCGCGTCGGGCGCGCCTTTCACGCCCAGTAGAGAGCCGACGTCTTCGCCGGCCCCGCCGTTGAGCAGGTCTCTTGCGCCGAACGATCGCAGCCGGTCATTGCCGTTCTGTCCGAGCAACGTGTCGGGGCCGTGACGCCCTTGAAGCGCGTCGTCGCCGCTCCCGCCGGCGAGCAGGTCGTGGCCGCGGTAACCGGCGAGCTGGTCGGCGCCGGTCCCGCCTAGGAGCGTGTCATCGCCCATCCCGCCAAACAACTTGTCGCGCCCGGCCCCGCCGTGGACCTCGGCGCCCAGCGCGAGCGTTCCCAGCACGACGCTATCGTCACCCCCCTTGGCGTCGATGACGATCCGCGTCACGTCCGACAACTTCGGAAGCTTCGCGTCAGTGAGCGGGGGAAGGTCGGGGGCGGGGTCATATACCTTCAGCACGTCCTGATCGCCGAGGCGCGGCGAGAAGTACGTGACCGCCTCGAACGAAAGCCGGCCGTCGCGAATGACAGGACGCAACAAATCGTTGCCGGCCGTCCCGAATACGCTCAGCACCCCGTCCTCGAAGGTCATCTCCGCCCGGCCGGCGGCGTAGGTGAAGCCACTGATGGGTCGCGGCAGCAAATCAATATCGGGCAGCGGCGGGTATGGATCGGCCATCGACGTCTGCAATCGGCGGGCTTCGAGCGATTCGACGCCGGAGCGAACTAAAACGTGGTGCAATGCCCTCTCCCGTGAAGTGGTAACAGGGATATCGACGCCGGGACGTCACCGGCATTACCCGATCGGCCCGCCCGGCCTGCCATGGACGACCGATAAGATCGCGGCGATCAACTTTGCCGCCCCATCCTTCGGCAGAAACTGCGCCCCCCATCTAAAGCGACGGGCGGGACAGTCGATATATCCAGTGCCGGCGGCACACGTCCGACGGCGGGAGAATCAAATGCAAATGTCCGCCCCGAAACTCAAAGACGTTCTGACCACTGGCGAGGTCGCCAAGATCTGCAACGTCGCGCCGCGCACCGTCAGCAAGTGGTTCGACACCGGCGCCCTCACCGGCTACCGGATCCCCGGCAGCAAGGACCGGCGCATCCCGCTGGCGCAGCTGATCAAGTTCATGAAGCACCACGGCATGCCGCTCAACGGCCTGATGACCGGGGCCATGCGCGTGATGATCGTCGACGACGAAGCCGACATCGTCGAAGTGCTCGAGAAGATCCTCGAAGACGAAGCGAAGTACGAAGTCGAGATCGCCCGAAGCGGTTTCACGGCCGGCATCACGGCGGAGAAGTTCAAGCCGCACGTGATCCTGCTCGACATGCACCTGAAAGACATCGACGGCCGTGAGGTGGCCAAGCTCGTCAAGGCCAGCCCCGATCTGCAGCTGACGAAGGTCATCGCCATGAGCGGCAAGATGAGCGAAGACGAGCTCAAGCAGCTCACCAAGAGCAACACCTTCGACAGCTATCTCAAGAAGCCCTTCAACGTCCGCCACGTCATCCAGACCATCGAAGACTCGACGAGCGTCGTCTACTAGACGCGCCGCGGTCTTCACAAGCCACGCCGGCCCGGAACGAGCGACCCTCGCGCCGGGCGGCGTGCTGCACTTACTTCGGCTCGGGCGGCGGGCCGTCCTGCGGGGGCGGGGGCGGCCCGGGTGGCCTGCCGCCCGGGCCGCCAGGACCGCGATGACCCGGTTCGCCAGGGCCCATGCCGGACGGGCCGAAGCCGCCTCCCATGCTCCTGCCCATCGGCCCGCCCATGCCGCCGCCCATTCCTCCCCCCAGTCCTCCGGGGAAGCCTGGGAACTCATCGCTCGTCCAGCGCTCGTATTGCGTGCTGATGAGTTCGTCGGCCTTGGCGCGGTCGCCGGCTAGATTTTTCTCTTCGCGGCCGACGGCGGCGCGCAGCTGTTCGAGCCGCTGCTGGCGTTCGGCAAGGTTGGCGTTGACGAGCTCGGTGATCTTTTCCTTCAGCTGCGCCTTCAACTGTTCGTTGTCACGGTCCTTGTTGAAATCCCGCCACGCGCCCCACACGCGGTCCTCGGCCTGCACCTGCTTGAGCACCGCGCTGTAGAGGGCGGGGGCTTCGACCTCCAGGCGCTTGTAAGTGCGATACCGGTTCGCAATGCTGCGCTTGAGGTCGTCCATCCACCCCTGCCGCCGCGGGCTCATCGGGGTGCGCGGGTCGGTCTCCTTTTCGTCATACGCGCGCCAGCGATTGGGCAGGTGTTCCTGCATGAACTTGGTGATCTCGGCCCACTCGTCGTCGCTCGGCAGCTCGAAGGGGCGGCGGCGATCCTCGCCGAAGCGTCCGCCCATGCCACCGGGACCGCCGGGGCCGCCCATGCCACCGGGGCCGCGGCCGCCTTCGCGCGGCGGACGGTCGCCTGGCGGAGGCCCGTCCTGCGCCGCCGCCGGCGAGACCATCCCCGCAGCAAGGATCGAGAAGGCGCAGAAGCCGGCGAACAGGCGGGCGCGATGATTCGTCGTCGGTTGGGGTTTCATTGCAGCGCGTCACTTTTGTTGAGGTAATCCAGCGCACTCACGTGCAGCTCGGCTTCTTCGAGATCGGAGTTGAGGCTCGAATCCCACATCGCCGCGACCTGCCGGATGTCCAGTTCCGAATCGTTCCAGTTGCCAGTGCGCCTGCTGCGCTGGCGGCCCCATCCGTCCTGGTCGGCGCCGGCGATGCTGTTGAAACTGTCCTGCTGCTGCTGCGCCTCGGCCAGCGGCGCGGTGATTTCGTCCTTGGCGGATTTCCACCACAGCGCCATGCCCAGCGCGATCGCCGCCGCGGCGGTCAGCGGATAAAGCACCATGCGCATGCGGCGTCGGCTCGCGTCTTCGCGTTCGTCGACGGACTTGCGGCCCGGCGGCCGCATGCGCCGCCGCACCTCGTCGCCCAGCGCCCGCGCCGCCGAGAACGGCGACGGCACTCTCAGCCCCGCGTCCGCCTGCGCCATCGCCGCGTCGATCGCCACGTACGTCTGCCGCATCGCCGCAAGTTGGGCGCGCAAGGTTTCGTCGCGCCCGAGCATGTCTTCCACTTCCGCCCGGTCGTCAGCCGGCAGCTCGTTGGCGACGTACATGAGCAGGACTGCTTCGTTGTTCTGCAATTCAGTCAGCATGGGGTTGAAGTTTCGCGTTTGGCGTTTGGTGTTTGAAGTCGAAGAAGGCCAAAATATTCCGCCTTCGACTCCGAACGCCAAACCCCAAACGCCAAACTCTCCTATTTCACTCACTCATCAGTTCCTTCAACTTCAACATCGCCTTGTGCATGCGGCCGAGTGCGGTGTTCAAGGGGCAGCCGAGCATTTCGGCGATCTCGACGAACTTCAATCCACTGTAATACCGCAGGCTCAGCACTTGCCGCTGTGCCTCTGGCAATTTGGCGATCGCCGCCTGAAGCCGGACGGCCGCTTCGGTGCCTTCGAGGCGGAAACCGGCGGCGGGCATTTCGGTGTCGGTGATCCGTCCCAGCCCGTCGTGCGCGGCCTTCTGGCGTCCTTTCGACCGCCACAGGTCGTTGGCTTTGTTCGTCGCGATTCGGAACAGCCACGCCTTGAAGCTGCCGTTCCCGCTCGCGGGGTCGAACTTCTCGATATGTTCCAGCACGCTCAGCCAGGTCTGCTGGTGCAGTTCTTCGGCGACGCCGATCTGCCCGCCCAGCCGCTGGAGATATCGCATGAGCGGCTGGTGATACCGGAGCACGAGCCGCTCCCCGGCGCCGGCGTCGCCGAGGCGCAGGCGGCCGAGCAAAAACTCGTCCGTCTCTACGCCGACCGGCGATTCCGTTGTCGGGTGCAACACCTTCAGCGTCATGTCCTGCGTCTGGATCGTCATAAGCTTCAACGCCGGTCGCGGGCCATTATTGCCGAATTCGTGGCGCGTTGCGAAGGAAACCCGCCCCCACCATCCCCCGCCGCCGTTCCTGCCATTTTTACGGCCGCAATCCGACGAGAATGCGCGTAAACCCATTGCCCGCCGTACGATCCGCCCGCGGCGAAGCGGGCGCCAACGGCGCCGTAAATGGCCCAAACCGCCGGGCGATAAAACCGCCGCCGGGCGATCATGCTCGCGTGTCGGCACTCGGCCAAGCGCGTAGCGCATCCACTAACACCCCCCGCGCTGCGCAATCGACGTCGCCATTGCGCAGCGCGCTATCGGATCGCCCGGCCGGCGGACGGCTTTTTTCCCGGATTCGTCTGCCAGGCGCTGCGCGCACGGATGCCGCCGGAGCCGGTGGTCATTCCTTGCGATCCGGCGGCATGGGCTTCAATTCACATCCTTATCGCCAGCCCCCGGGCGATCGCTGCATTAGAGCCTGTGTGCACTGTGGGATGGGGAAACGGGGCTCGGGTGCCACGGTCTGGTACTCCAAGCTGTGGCGCCTGGGCGTACGCCGATACGCGCACGAGGGCACCACAGCCTGGAGTGCCAGACCGTGGCACCCAGAGCAGGCGATTGCGGCACATCGGCTCTGAAAGTGCATAACAAGCTCTATCGACCGACCCCTGCGTTATCCTTCCTTCACCAGGCAGTAAAAATTCCCCCCGTCCGCGCGCAGGTATCCCTTCGCCGCCAGCTCCGCCCACAGCTCGCGCGCAAACCCTACCGGCGGCTGAATCGCCGTGATCGTGTTCCGGCCACCAGTGGTCTTGGCGCGTCCCAGTCGAGAGTCCTCTTCGAGCTGGTGCATTTTCAACCGCTTCTTAAACGCCTTGAGTGCCTTCTTCTGGTCTTCGCTGAGGTCATTCATAATGGCCGCCCTGATCCGCAGCGCCGGTGCGAAACGCGTGTCCACCGCGGCCGACGGCGCGCCCCTGATCGCTTGCCGATGATACCCGCCGCCTGCGCGGCGGCCTATCGGAAAAGCCTTCCACCGGCAGCAAGCTGCGCTTCCGATGCTCCCTCGGGTTACCGTCGTCTCCACTGGCGTGGCGGATCGGCGCGCGGTGGGACGCGTGCGGGATTGTGCCCGGGCGGACGCCGCGGGAAACATCAATTCCTGCGGATTTTTAGCGGCACGGTGGCCCCCATGGCGCTAGAGTCCGGTTCGGCCGCACGCCGCGTGACCGGCCGGTCCAGCAATTCCTTCCCTCGGAGATTCCGCCATGTTCCTTCGCATCGACAAACTTCCCATCGAAATGCCCGCCAGCAAGAAGATCGACCCCGAATCGGCCGCCGCCGTTCAGGAGTTGATGGGCGGGCGGTTCGGGGAGATGAGCACGTTCAACAACTACTTCGCCCAGAGCATGAACATGCGGGGCAAGAAGAGCATCGCCCCGTTCTACGAGCTTGTCGCCAACATCACCGCCGAGGAACTCGGGCACATCCAGCTCGTCGGCGCGGCGATCAATAGCCTGCTCAACGGCCCGGAGACCGACACGCAGGAGAACGACCCGAAAGACCCGCTCGGCACGCCGATCAAGACCGTCACCGACATGGGCAACGCCTACAACCCGCACCACTTCATCGCCGCGGGCCGCAACGCCCTGCCCGTCGACGCCGGCGGGCTGCCCTGGACCGGGCAGTACGTCTTCAGTAGCGGCAACCTGATCCTCGATCTGCTGCACAACTTCTTCCTCGAAAACACCGCCCGCACGAACAAGCTGCGCGTCTACCAGATGACCAAGGACCCGGCCGCGCGCACGATGCTCGGCTACCTGTTCGTCCGCGGCGGCGTGCACGCGGTCGCCTACGGCAAGGCGCTGGAAAAACTCACCGGCGTGAAGATGAATGACATGCTGCCGATCCCCAAGATCGGCAATGCGATGTTCCCCGAAGCCAAGGCCTGGATGGACCAGGCCGCCCACACCAAGCTCTACCGCAACAGCCCGGACGATTACCGCCAGATGGACCAGATCTGGAACGGCACGGAACCCGACACGCAGATGCCCGTGGAAGTCGTCGACGGCCCGCCGGAACACAGCGGCCCTCACATCGACCTCGCCGGCATCGGATCAGCATTCGCGCCGGAATACCAGGCCGAAGAAGTCTTCGAGATGGCGCAGAAGCTGTACAAAAAATCCAGGTAATCGACCGGCAATCATCGATCCCGCCCGATCGGGTCTCTGCGTGAATGACGCGAATGCACGCGAATGAGGATGGCGCGATGGCGCGCCGCTCCCATTCGTGTGCATTCGCGTTGGCCGTGGCTTAGTCTTACTTCCGCATGCCGCTTTCGAAGTACCGTCGCGCGCTGTACGTCGTCGTGTTCCGCAATGACACGCGGGCCGGCAAGACGTTCGACGTGATCCTGCTGGCACTGATCGTGCTGAGCGTGACGGCCGTCATGCTCGAAAGCGTCGAATCGATCCGCATTCGCTACGGGCGACTGCTGTATGCCGCGGAATGGGCGTTCACGATCCTGTTCACACTCGAGTACGCCGCCCGGCTGGCGAGCCTGAATCGGCCGTTGAACTACGCCCGAAGTTTTTACGGCGTCGTCGATCTGCTGGCGATCTTGCCGACGTACGTCGGGCTGTTCGTGCCCAACGCCCAGGCGCTGTCGGCCGTCCGGGCGCTGCGGCTGCTGCGCGTGTTCCGGGTTCTGAAACTATTGCAGTACAGCGGCGAGGCCAATCACCTGTTCCGCGCGCTGCACGCGAGCCGGCGGCGGATCGCGGTGTTCGTCTTTTCGGCGACGTTGATCGTGCTCGTCGTCGGGGCGACGATGTACGTCATCGAAGGCCCCCAACACGGCTTCACCAGCATCCCGCTAAGCTGCTACTGGGCGATCGTCACGCTCACGACCGTCGGCTTCGGCGACGTGACGCCCAAGACCCCGCCGGGCCAATTCCTGGCGTCGGCGCTGATGCTCCTGGGCTACGGCGTGATCGCCGTGCCCACCGGCATCGTGACGAGCGAACTCATCGCCGCCGAGCGCGACCGCGCCGGCAGCACCGGCAACGCCCGCTTCTGCCCCGGCTGCGGCGAACGCGGCCACGACCCGGCGGCCAAGTTCTGCAAAGGCTGCGGCGTCGCCCTCCCGCCGGCGGCCAAGCGGCAGGAATCGATGAACGCGTAAGGGCCGATGCGTTGCACTGCATCCTAGCGCTCTGCCGCAGTGTACTGAAACGCACGTTACCCGACTGCGATTTTAGGAAGGAATGGGAATGGGTCTGTTGCGCTACGCAAGACCCCGCTCCGCCGTCAGGCGCGGGGCTTTCTCGCGGACGGCAGGAACTCGATGCGGGTGATGTGATTCGGTGCCACGCGAACGCTGCTGCGGTAAAGCCCACTGTCGTCCGGATCGATTGCGATCGACACTTGCAGTGGGAAGACTTGGATTTCACTAGGGCGCAACACTTCGTAGCTGCTGCCGTTGGTCACATGCAGCCGAAAGGGGACAAACGGCTCGTCAAATACGAATTTGCGAACTTCCTGCGGCGGCATATCAGGATGATACCAACCTCTTACTTCGGAGTCGCGTTGCCCCTTCACAGCCGCGTTATCAGCAACTCGCGTTGAAAGATCATCTCCTTCGGCAAGTCGCTCGCGAGGCGCAGGAGCAGCTCTTCCTGGCTGAGAATCTCCGCTTTCACATCATCGGGCGTGACTGTTTCCAGCATCTCCAGGTCTTCACTGGTGATGTCGAGGCCTTCGAGGTCGATGTCTTTGCTGCGCGGCATCCAGCCCAGCGGCGTCTCCTTCGCGTACGCCCGGCCGTGGCAGCGGTCGATGATCCACTTCAGCACGCGCATGTTCTCGCCGAACCCCGGCCACACGAACTTGCCGGCATCGTTTTTTCGGAACCAGTTGACCATGAAGATGCGCGGGCAGTCGGTCATCTTCTTGCGCATCTGGAACCAGTGCACAAGGTAGTCGCGGATGTTGTAGCCAATGAACGGCAGCATCGCCATCGGGTCGCGGCGCACGACGCCCTGTGCGCCGGTGGCGGCGGCGGTGGTCTCACTGCCGATGGTGGCGCCGATGTACACGCCGTGCACCCAGTTGAACGCCTGGTACACCAGCGGGATGAGCTTGCTGCGTCGCCCGCCGAAGATGATGCCGCTGACCGGCACGCCCGCGGGGTCGCCGGCGGCGGGGTCGAGCACGGGGTTGTTGGCCATCGGGGCGGTGAAGCGGCTGTTGGGGTGCGCCGCCTTCATGCCGCCGGCGGTGTCGGGCGTCCAGGGCTTGCCTTCCCAGTTGATGCAGCTCGCCGGCGGCGGCGTGTCGCTGTCTTCCCACCACACGTCGAACGTGCCGTCGTCGAGCGGGACGAGCGCGGTGTTGGTGAAGATCGTGTCCTTCGACATCGACGCCATCGCGTTGGGGTTGCTGCGGGTGTTCGTCCCCGGCACGACGCCGAAGTAGCCCGCCTCGGGGTTGATCGCGTGAAGTCGGCCGCTTTTCTCATCGACCCACATCCAGGCGATGTCGTCGCCGAGCGTCGTCACGCGCCAGCCTTGGTCGTGGTACTTCTTTGGCGGCACGAGCATGGCGAAGTTGGTCTTGCCGCACGCGCTGGGGAACGCCGCGGCGACGTACGATTTTTTGCCGCTGGGCTCCTGCACGCCCATGAGCAGCATGTGCTCGGCCATCCAGTCTTCCTGCCGGCCGATGTAGCTGGCGATGCGCAGCGCCATGCACTTCTTGCCCAGCAGTGCGTTGCCGCCGTAACCGCTGCCGATGCTCCAGATCGTGTTGTCGAGCGGGAAGTGGCAGATGTAGCGCCGCTCGGGGTTGCAGTCGGCAATCGAGTGCAAACACTTCGTCCACACGTCGGGCTTGCCGCTGTCGTGTAGCTGCTGCCATGCCACGTCGCCCATGCGCGTCATGACGCCCATGCTGACCGCGACGTAGGTGCTGTCGGTCACCTGCACGCCGACCTTCGCCAGCGGGCTGCCGACCGGCCCCATCACGAACGGCACGACGTACATCGTGCGGCCGCTCATGCAGCCGTCGAAAAGGCCGCGCAGCTTCGCGTAGGCGTCGCGGTCGTTGATCCAGTTGTTGGTCGGCCCGGCGATGTCGCGGCTGGGCGTGCAGATGAACGTCTGGTGCTCGGTGCGCGCGACGTCGTTCGGGTTGCTGCGGTGGTAGTAGCAGCCCGGCCGCTTCTGCTGGTTAAGTTCGACGAACGTGCCTTCTTCGACGCCCTGCCGCAGCAGCGCCGCCTTCTCCTCGGCGGACCCGTCGCACCAAACCACCTGTTGCGGGCGACACAATTCGGTCATCTTCATGACCCATTTCGTGACCGATTCGTGTGTAGACGACGGCGCGGTATTGGAAGCCATTTCGTTCCTTCTGCCGGGAAAAGAAGGGCTGAAGCCAAAAGGATGAAGGATCGAAACACGCGTGTCGCGCTTTCATCCTCCGTGCTTCTGACTTCATCCTTTGTGTGTAATCCGTATCATTCTGACTTATGGCTTACAACCACGCCACCGTCGAGAAGAAGTGGCAGCAGTATTGGCTGACGAACAAGACCTACCGCGCCCTCGATCCCGCCGAAGCCGGCGGGAGGCCGAAGAAGTACGTCCTGGACATGTTCCCCTACCCCAGCGGGGCCGGCCTGCACGTCGGCCATCCCGAAGGGTACACCGCCACCGACATCGTCAGCCGGTATTACCGGGCACGCGGCTTCAACGTCCTGCACACGATGGGGTGGGACGCCTTCGGCCTGCCAGCCGAGCAGTACGCGGTGAAGAACAACGTCCACCCTGCCGAGACGACGCGCGCCAACATCAACAACTTCCGCCGCCAGATCCAAAGCCTCGGCCTGAGCTACGACTGGGACCGCGAAATCGACACCACCGACCCCGGCTACTACCGCTGGACGCAGTGGATCTTCCTGCAACTGTACAACAGCTACTTCGACCCGTTCGACAACAAGGCCAAGCCGATCGGCCATCTGTTCGCTGAGCTGCAGAACGACAACCTCGTCGTCGCCCCCGATGGCAGCGTCCATATCAACCCGGTGCAGGAGGGCTTGGAAAGCGTCGCCGGCGACCCGTCGATTTTGCGCAAGTGGAGCACGTTCACGCCCGCCGAGCAGCGCGACATCGTCGACGGCCTGCGGCTGGCGTTCACCGACGAAGTGCCGGTGAACTGGTGCCCGGGCCTAGGCACGGTGCTGGCGAACGAGGAAGTCATCGACGGCCGCAGCGAGGTCGGCGGTTTCCCCGTCGAGCGCCGCCCGATGCGGCAGTGGAT
>DASVSS010000151.1:0-23136 GCA_036387945.1 Tepidisphaeraceae bacterium
CGTGTTTCTTCCTCTGTGTCCTCCGTGCCTCTGTGGCTAACTTTTTTTCGTCGCGAGCGGGGGAGCGAAGAATTCGAGAGGGGCGTGACGCTCCCCGCCCCCACCTGGTCTCCCCCGCAGGGGAGGGACTGGAAAACGACGCAGCCCCGGGTGGGGCCGGGGCTGCGTTCGCAGGAGTTGTTGCCCGTCGACCCTTACCGCGGGCGGCCGGGGCGGGCGGGCCGGGCCGGGGCGGCGGGGGCGGCGGGTTGGGTGGCGGCGGCGGGCTTTTCGGGTTCGAGGGGCTCGGTCTTGGGGACGTTGCTGACGGTGTAGAGCTGTTGCTTGTCGCCTTCGGTGCGCAGGTACATGCGTCGCATCTCCGTGAGGTTGAACGGCCGACTGCCGCGGCGGCCGAAGACGCTCAGCTGCTGGCCGGCTTCGTCGACGGCGCGGTCGCGGTCGAGGCCTTCGCTCAGGGACAGCGCCGGGCCCTTTGTCGGATAGCTGGCGATGAGGCGTGGGTTGGGCATCGGGCTGAAGCCCAGGAACGTGCTCGCGCCATCGCGCTCGTCGCTGCTGGTGAGCTGCAGCACCTTCAGCCCGCCGACGCCGTCGGCGACGTAGGCGTAGATGCTGGCGTTGGTCATCGCGACGCGCACGGCGTGGCTGTCGACGAGTCCTTCGCTGAAGGTCTTGACGACCTTGGGCTCGGTCGGGCGCTCGACGTCGACGATCTTCACGCCTTCCCTGCCGGCGGCGACGTAGGCGTAGGTGCGGCTGATGTAGACGTCGCGGGCGTCGGCGATCGCCAGCGACGCCGAAGTCACCAGTTGCGGGTTCTCGGGGAACGTGACGTCGATCACCTTCAGGCCTTCGTCGTCGACGACGAAGCCGTAACGGAACTGGAACGCGATCTTGCGGGCGTTCTTTAGGCCGCTGAGGCCGGGCGTTCCGAGCAGTCTGGGCTCGAGGGGGTTGGTCAGATCGACCACGCGGATGCCGGTGTCGGTGCAGACGTAGGCGAGATTGCCGTGCAGGCGCATCCAGCGGGCGCCGTCGAGCGCGCCGCCGGGGTTGAAGCTCAGGGCCTTGTCGATGAAGTTGTTCTGCGGGTCGCCGTCGAGCAGGGTGCTGACGCCGACGCCGTTCTTATTGCCCGGACGATTGCCGACGACTACAAGGCCTTCGTACTTGTCGGTGACGTAGATGAAGCCGTAGAGCAGCGCGACGCTTTGCTCCTGGTTCTCCGGCAGCTTGGGGCGGGTGGGGTCGAGGGCCATCGTGCTCGGGCTGCAGACGCTCGTGGCGTAGCGCGTCTTCACGAACAGCTTCTGGCCCAGCGGGCTGACGGGGGCGGTGACGATGCGCTCGCTGAACGCCTTGTTGCCGATGTTGGCAATGTCGAAGGCGATGAACCCGTCCTCGCCGGCGGCGGCGTAGAGGTACTCGCCGCGGTGCTGCACGTCGAGAATGTTGTAGGTGTGGTGGTCGTACGCTTCCTTGAGCACCCCGCCGCCGGCCTCGTGGGCCTTGAAGTAATCCGGGTACGCCAGCTCGTGCAGGCGCGACCCGATGACGGCCTGCGGCTCGTCCCGCTCGGTGACGACGACGGCCTCGAGGCCGCCCTTGCCGGCGGCGACCCAGCTGTAGCGGCCGACGAAGTTCACGCTCTTGGTGCCGAGCATGAGCAGCTGGGCCATGATGGCGTTGTTGTCGTTGGCGTCGCTGACGTGGCAGTCGACGCACTGCTTGCTTTCGATGCGCCGCGTCGTGTGCGGGTAGTACGGGCTGAACGCCTGCCCGCTGAACCCTTCGGCACTGATCGTCTGCTGCTGCTCGTAGAGCCAGTTGCGGTTTGCGTCCTGGCTGCCCACGAGCACGGCGCACGCCGAGCGCACGGGCACGGTCTGGCGGTGCGTCCCGTCCGCCCCGCCGCCGCCGCTGGGCACGGTGCCGTCCTTGCCGAGCATGTAGACGTCGTCGCGCAGGGTCTGGAAGTTGTAGTTGGTGTAGTTGCGGGTGATCTGCCCTTCGTTGTGCAGCGATTCCTTGCGCTTGTTGGCCTTCATCGGCAGGTGGCAGCCGAAGCAACTTGTGTTCCAGCTCGTGTGGCAGGCATAGCAGCTGATGTTGCTTTCGCTGTGGGCGAGCTGCATCTGCGGCGACTGCTTTTTCAGCTCGTCGGCGCCGGGGATCGTGCCCCAGGTCTTGCCGTCGCGGCGGACGCTGTGGGCCCAGACGCTCTGGCGGTCGCGCTCGGTCTTGGAATCGTTCCAGTTGGCGCGGGTCACGCCGTCGGTGGACGTCTGCTTCACTTCCCACGTCAGGTTCGGCGTGAGCGCGCTTTTCTGCACGAGCTTGCCGCCCTTGAGGGCGAAGTACTTGCCGAGCAGGCGCTGCTTCTCGGGCTTGCTGACGTTGCGGAACGTGTTGCCGGTGAAGGCGCGGTCGAGCAGCTCGTCGACTTTCGTCTGGTTCGCGCGGCGCTTGCGCTGGTCGCGCTCGGACTGGAGCGTGAGGATCTGCTGCGCCACTGCCGGCTCGCTGCTGGTGCCGTGGCAGTCGATGCATTCTTCCATGACGGCGTTGCGGGTTTCGCCGTAGATTTTGCCGTCGCCGTGGACGTCGGTCTTGAAGTGGCAGTCGACGCACGACATGCCCATCTCGAGATGGATGTCCTTCAGGTGCACCGGCGCGTCGGCCGGGCCGGCTTCGCCTTTGGCGCTGGCGTGGTCGATCGATTTACGCAGCTTGTCGGCGGTGACGTTCTCGACTTTCTCGCCGGAGGGGTTGAGGAAGTTGCCGTGGCGGTCCTGCTTGTACACCGCGCGGAACACCCAGCCGTGGCCGTGGAAATCGGCGAACTGCGAGTGCTTAAGCTTGGCGTTGAATTCCGGCGAGCCGGTCTGGCCGAGGAAATCCTTCGGCGCGACGTTGCCGGCGTGGTCGGTCTTGCCGGCGTGGCGGTTGCTCCACAACCCGCGCGACGCGGCGCCTTCGGGGTTGTGCTTGCTCGTCTCGTATTCGTCGTCCCCCGTCGGGTACTGCTGCCTGGCCGGGTACATCACCTTGCCGTCGGTCTCGTTGTCCCACCAGGTGAAGCCGAGGTAGCTGTTGACCACGTTCGTGCCCGGGTGCATGTGGCACACGATGCAGGTGCTGGTGCTGATGCGATTCTTCTCGGCGAACACGTGCTTGATCGGGTGGCCGCTGGGGCGGTCGTCCTGGTCGGTCCATGGGTTGGCGTACGGCTGGGTGACCGGGGCTAAGCCGCGAGCGGCTGGGGGATTTACCGTCAGATCTTCGCTGAACGATTGGCCCTTGTTGCCGTACTTGGCGTATTCGCCGCTGTGGATCGGGCTGCGGTCGTTGGCATAAGCGACGTGGCAGGCGCTGCAGCCGCTGCCGCGGTAATCGCCGGGGTGGTCGTTCGTGCCGAACTGGCGCAAGGTCGGGTCGAGGAGGCGGGTCTTCTGCAGGCCCAGCAGCACGGGATCGGTGCGCAGGTTCGTGCCGAAGCCGCGGGTCGAGAGCTTGACGTCGGGGCGGCCGGGCGGGTCGTTGATGTCGGGCGTGCCGAGGTTGAGGCCGCCGAGGTTGAGCGGCCGTTCGCCGCCGCGCTCGAAGACCCGCAGGATGTTGCCCGGCTGGCTGGCCTCGAAGCGCGGCAGCGGGAAGAGCACCGGCAGCCAGCCGCGCTTGAGCGTTTCTTCCTTCGTCGGCAGCCCACTGGGCTGCGAGGCGGCGATGATCTTGGCCGGGGTAAACGCGGGCTTGCCGCTGCGATGGCCGTGCTCGGTGCGGCCCTGGGTCTCGCCGGTGTAGACGTACGCTTCGCCGTAGACCGGGTCCTTGCGGTTGTGCGTGCCGTTGTTGTACAGGGCCGCGCCCCACAGCATGGCCCCGTGGCTCATCATGCTGCCGTGGACGTGATCGACGATCGGGTCGTTGGCCTGGTTGTGGCAAGCGCCGCAGGAGGCGGCGGCGGCATGGAGATCGCCGGGGTTGACGAAGCGGATGTAGTCGGCCGATTCGTACTGGACCGCGGCGCCAGGGGCTTCGGGGTTGGCGCTGCTCTGCCAGATGCCGCGGTTGTCGGGGTTGTAGTCGACGTGGGCGGCGAGCATTGCCTTTTCGTACATCGCCGTCTTGCGGAACGCAGGCTCGTCATTGCCGCGCTGCCCGAGCTGGCCGAGCTTTTCGTAGGTGATCCCGCCGAAGCGGCCGCGGGCGGTTTCGATCTGGGCGTAGCCGCCGTGGCAGTCGATGCAGGAGATGTTCTGCTTGCTGGCGTGCATGCTCGCGTGGTGTGCGTCGCCGCTGCCGCTCTGAAGGGTGTGGCAGGCGATGCACGACTTGCTGCCCAAGGCCACGCGCTCGTCGCCGCCCCTGGCGGCGGCGTCCATGTTCGGCGCCGGCGGGAAGGCGAAATCACCGTACGTCCCCGGCTGGGCGCGCTGGTCGGCGTTGAAGCTCGCCGCCAGCGGCGGCAGCGTCTCGAGGTTCGGCTCCTCGTGCACGCCCGTGCAGGAGAAGACGAAAAACACGCTCGCCAGCACGGCAAGGACGGCCAAACATTTTCCGACGGTTTGCCGTGCGTTCATTGGTGATCTCATTACAGGGAGTCCGGAGTTGGTGATCGGGAGTTGGTGGCGGCAGACGTCAGCCGGCCATTGCTTCCAGATCCCGAATCCCAACCGCCGACTCCCAATTGCTCAATACGTCAACGTCATCGAAATAAAGGCCGAATACAGCGTGTCGGCCGTGTACAGCGCCTGGAACCCGCTGCCGGGCACGAGCACCGACACGCCGGCGTTTACGATCAGGTTATTGTTCAGCAGCGGGCGGTAGATCACGCCGGTGCTGATGTCGATGCCGATGTCGCGCTCGATGTTGTCGTCATTGAGCACGAGCTGCAGCACTTCGGGATCGGCGAATTGCAGGTAGCTGAGGTTGTTGATCCATTTCAGCCGCGGCGTGATCTCGGCGTCGAAGCCGATGTTGTACAGCAGCAGGCCGGGGTTGACGAAGTTCGCCTGCCCCTGCTCTTTGCTCGTGCGCAGGTTCGCGTAGGTGCTGTTGCGGCTCGTCAGATTCACGCCCGCGCCGGTCAGGCGGATGGCCTGGCGGGTGAAGTAGTTGAATCCCCCGCCGGCGAAGTTCGGGTTGTCGAAGATGCCGTCGAACCCGGTCGCCTGCCCGTCTTCGGGGTCGCTGTCGCCGCTCTGGTAAAGGAAGCTGGCCCGGTACCGCCGCCAGTCTTGATCGTACGAGAGCTCGATCGCGAAGAACTGGGCGTTGATGCTCGTGTCTTCGGCGGCGAAGGCGCTGTTCTCTTCGCGCCCGAACGCCTGGTAAAACTGGTGCGTGACGTTGAAGCGCCCGAACTTCCCGTCGCCGGCCCAGCCGACGTAGTAGGCCTCGACGTTCTTTTCGTTGATGACGCCGATGGGCTGCGGCCGCACGAGGACGTCGTTGCTGTCGAACTCGATGTCGCCGCGGTCGATGTTCGCCGCGAGGCTCACCTGCGCCGTGTAACCCATGAACCCGAGGAAATCCTGCCTGTACAGGTTGGCGATGAACACGTCTTGGTCGCGGAAGGTGAAGGTGTTCAGGCCGCTGTTGGTGTCCTTGTCGAGCTGATGGAACCAGGCGAGGTTGTACTGGTAGCGGTTGCCGTCGAGGTTCCCGAAGAAGCGCACGCCGGCGTTGTTGTCGTTGTACAAAAAGCCGCGGAAATCGGCGTTGAAGCCCTGGATGCCGGCGCGAACGGCGTAAAAGTCGTAGTCGTTGGACAGATCGCCGAGGTGCTTCTCGAAAAACGCTTCCTGCCACGCGTAGGCGTTGTCCAGCCGCGAGCGGCCTTTGCGCACGTCGACGTTCGTGCCGCCGAGTTCTTCGACCTGGGCGTAGTTGAAGTTGTAGACCTGCGTGAGGCGGATCTCGAAATCGCGCGGCTTGAAGGCGGCGTCGCCCTGGAAGTACTCGATCGCCAGGACGAAGTTCTGGTTGAAGATGATCTGGTCGCCGCGGCCGAAGAAATCGAGCGAATCGGGCCCGAGCGTGCTCGTGCCCGAGGGCACGGGGAGCTTGCGGCCTTCGACGAGGGTGTCGCTCGTGAGGGTGACGACGAGGAACTTGTCCTGCCCGACGATCGGGTAGTCGCCCTTGAGCACGTTCTGGCGGTACGGGTTGGTGAGATCGCCGGTGCTGGCGCGCACGTCTTCGAGATAGCCCGGTGGCAGCCCGATGCGCCAGCGGTCGGGGATGGCGAGGAAATCGTCCTGCCCCTTCTGCGTGCCGATCGCGGCGGCACCGGTGAAGCCCAGCGGCCGGGGCGGGGCGAGGTCGAGCGTCAGCCGCTCGTCGTCGGGCATCGGCGCGTCAGCGGGGACGACGATCGCGCTGCCATTGGTCGTGGGCGCGTCGGCCTGCTGCGTGGACTGCGCCCGCGCAGAAGCGGCTAGAACGCCCGCGCACGCGAAAGTGAGAATCAGCCTGGTTGTCGCTTCCATCTTCCCAATCGTCGAAAGTGAACCGGCCGACTGATATATCTTCGAGCGGGAATCCACGCAACTGAAAATGCTTTTGACGCCGCGGCGTCGTTACGGCATAAACGCTGTCGGCAAGTCACCAAATTCCGGGAAGAGCAGAATGAATCGCCTCGACCAACGTCGCCCCGCCGCACTTCGTCCACTGATCGAGCCCCTCGAAGAGCGCAAGCAGTTCGCCGCCCTCACCGCCGCCGACGTGCAGACGATCCTCGCGCAGGCGGCGAGTCAGGTGAAGAATCCCGACAGCAGCCTGCAGGCGTTCGTCGTCACCGACCGCGAAGGCCGCACCCTCGGCAGCCTGGCCATGGGCGGCCTGGCCGGCAGCGGCACGAAGAAAGCGACCCTGCGCGCAACCGTCCTCACCCTTGCCGGCTATCGATCGCGCACGGCGGCGTTCTTCCAGAGCACCGAGAACGCCTTCACCACACGCTCCGCCCGCTACATCATTCAGGACCACTTTCCCCCGGGCATTAACTTCACCCCCGGCGGGCCGTTGTACGGCGTCGAATTCTCCAGCCTCGGCAACAGTGACATCACCGGCGCCGGCAACGCCGGCGGGATCGACTCCACGCTCTCGATCAGCGGCGACCCTGGCGCTATTCCGCTCTACAAGGACGGCCAGCCCGTCGGCGGCATCGGCGTCGCCGGCGACGGCCACGACGTCGCGGCGCGCGAGGACCTGCGCCGCGTGCTCGTGCTGGCCGCCCCGGCGTACTACGGCGACGACCCCGAGCGGCTGCCCTTCTACACCAACGAAGAAGAATCCGACGTCGACGAGCAGCTCGCCCTCGCCGGCGCACAAGGCTACCTCGCCCCCGAAGAGATCGAGGCCGACCGCGTCTACATCGACGGCCTGGTGCTGCCCTACACGTTCGACGACGCCGCCAGCGGGCAGCCCGATCGCACCTTCGCCGAGCTTGTCGCCAGCGGCGACGCCGTCGTGGGCATCACGCCGATCGATACGCCGCCGTCGCCCTACCCGAAAGCGACTTTCGCCGGCGTGAAGGGCTTTTTGAAGAACACCACGCGCAGCGATTTCGGCATCGTCAGCAGCAACGACTCGCGCCGCGGGCAGGTTCTCGATGAGAGCGAGCGCCTCACCCGCCGCGACGTCCGCCGCATCATCGCCGACGCCGCCAAGCAGAGCCGCATCACCCGCGCCGGCATCCGCAAGCCGATCGGCGTGGACGTGGAAGTGCACATCGCCGTCGTCGACCGTGACGGCGACGTGCTGGGCGTGTTCAAGACCGCCGACGGGACCAACTTCAGCTTCGACGTCAGCGTGCAGAAGGCCCGCACCGTGGCGTTCTTCAGCGACAACAAGCACGCCTTCAGCAGCCGCGCCATCGGCTTCATGAGCCAGCAGTTCTTCCCGATCGGCATCGACAACGGCAACGGCGAAATCGGCCCGCTCCACAAGCTCCAGGACGCGCTCTCCCCGGCCCTGACGCTCGACACCTTCAAAGGCCCCGGCAAGAACCCGCTCAAGAACGGCATCACCGTCTTCGCCGGCGGCATCCCCTTGTACAAAAACGGCAAGCTCGTCGGCGCCATCGGCATCAGCGGCGACGGCATCGACCAGGACGAACTCGTCGGCTTCTACGGCGCCCGCCGCTACCAGCCCGCCAACGCCATCCGCAGCGACCAGCTCACCCACGCCGACATCGCCCAGTTCATCACCGGCCGGGTGGCGCTGATGAACGATTTGTTCAACATCGACCCGGACATCTACCCAGTCGAACGATCCCAGCGCCTGTTCAACGAACTCGACTTCCGCCTGCCGTACGTCAAGTTCCCGCGCAATCCCGAGACGTAAACGACGCCGTCGCCGGGGCTGATCTACTGCAGCAGATGGTGGAGCAATGGGCGAGCCGCCTGGCCGACGCGACGATCGCCCGGGTGCATTTGATCACGCACATCGTCTTGATGAACGGAAGCGTATGCCGGGCCGGCTCAAAGTGCGTCCGCTCCACACTCCGGACATCGCTGCGGAGTGGCGCGAAGGTCATAATGACAATTGCGGCAAAAACCGGAGTCAACACGCCGTCCCGCATGAATCCGCTTAAGCAGCCAGATCCCAGGCAGGATCGCGGCGATCAAAATCATGAACAATTCCAAATCGATCCGTAGGCCCGGCATCTTGCCGGCTGACAACCACCACAGTTGATCGACTCGCCATCCGAGCCAGTACATGCCGTTCGGATTGCCGTTGTCGTCGGGACCGATCGCCTTACCGAAGATGAAGGCAACGACGAAAAGCAGCCAGAGCAAGGAGATCGCCGCAGTGACGCCGAACAATTGACGCTTCATGGGGTGGAACCTCGCGACATTCCGCACCGTTCGGGTGCCACGGTCTGGTACGCCAGGCCGTGGTGCCCTTTCCGATGCGTTGGCACGATGTCAGGCACCACGACCCGGCGTACGGCAGCAGCCGCAACGGAGACTTTCCGGTTCGTGACCGGATACGCACCCGGACGCAGCACGTTCCCGCCGATGTACACTTCACCAATTGGTTGCGTCGTTGGTGCTGCGCCGCTGACCAGAGCGAGTAGAGCAGCCGACAATCCGAACGTCCCAAGACTTGTCACTTTACGCATCACTGTTCCTTGCAAGGTTCCGTCGCAACCGCCAAGAGCGACGTAATGGACCAAAATTCAACGGCCAGCCGGGTAACGAGCCGCTTTCGAATCACAAGGACCGCTCCGCCCGGCAGGTCCGTTATAGTGCGGGATCATCCACCGCCGGCCGCCGCGGGGATCACATGCTTTTCGATGTCCTCAAAGTATCCGAGCGGCGAGTAGCTGAGATAGAAAAGGCAGATCACAGCCCACACCAGAAAGGCAATCCAGGCCGGCGACAGCTTTCGTTTTCCGACGAGCACCACAACGGCGATCGCGCACAAGCCCCAAAGGACGATTAGCGTGGTCCCCACACCCACCTGCATGATCGCGTCGTAGCGCCGGTACCCCATGTACGGCTCGTCGTTCGCACCTTGGAGCACAACGAAAAGCGAAGCCACCGACAGGACCGCGGCGACAAGCGCGAACGAGACATTCAGCTGCCAACGGCAGATGCGCCACACCAGCGTCTCGACGCGATGATCTTCCCGGGGGATGCGGTAGTCGAGTGCCTGCATGCGGTGGATAACGCAAAACCGTTCAACGGCCGGGCCGGCGCTCTAACCACTTTCGGACGCAAAAGGAATATACCCGCCGGGCCGGTCCACTGCAGTGGATGGTTAGATGGCCGAATCGCTCGACGAGCAACGCCAGGCCGAAGATCGGCGACGCAACGATGCCGCCTATGACCGCGCACACAGCCGCGTCGAGCCAAAACGGAACCGGACCGTCGCCCAGGCTCTGCTGGAGGTCGTAGAAGCCCACGCCTGCCACCGCCGAAGCGATGAACCCCGCGACGTGCACGACTCGTGAGGCGATCAACACCCAATCGCGGCCCAACGCTTGCGATTCATAAGAGAGGACGCGGCGATCAGAGTGGTTCCGAGTTTCCGCCATATAACGTACAGCCAATCACCGGCGGGGCCGGCGCCGAGCCGCGCTCGACCGACAGGAACTATACCGCCGGCCCGGTCCGGTGCATTGGCGGGTTATACGACGGCCGCGCCGCCACATCATTGCGGTGAGCTTGGCGCAGAAGCGGACTGCAGCTTCTCGTCACCATACGGCTTCGTTGGATCCCAAGTCACCTTTAGCGATTCATCTGATTCGCCGTCGAACGGCACGAGCCAATAGCCGTCAACAAACTGTGAAAGACTGTCCGGTTGGCGCTCAATCAGAAGCACGCACTTGCCCACGCAGAAGTGGAAAGTCGAGTAGTACCACTTTCCGTTAGAGCCGCGTCCGATGAATAAGTCCTTCTTTACGGCGGTGTTCCGCTCCTTCGTGCATACGTTCTGGCAGATGATCCAATCGCCGTTTTTCATAACAAGCAGTTCATCGCCCACCCAACCGCCTTGATAGGGCTGCGTCGCAGCGATGGGCTTCAACCTCGCCAATTCGCTTTCCAGCCACGCTTTGTCGTCGACGCGACGCCGGACGTTCGCAACCGCTTCGTCGCGCCATTGTCGGCGCGCTGCGGATCGAAGTGGGTCGCTCTGCGTCCAAACGACGAGCACCGCGATGGCCACTACGACGAGCGCGCTGCCAGCGACGATCCATTGGCGACGTTTTCGAGTCGAAGGCGGCATGCCCCTTCCGTCGTATAACGGACCAACATTATGTATCGCCTGCCGAGCCGGGCTACCCGCCAGCGGGCACGGGCAGCCACCGAAGCCGGTTGTGCGCGCCGCCCTCGAGAATGGCCAGCGGGAGGAACGGGATGTCGACGGCGTAGATGCCGGTGCCGCCGTCGATCTCCCAGCCCCCTTGGCTGTAGTACGGGTAGAAGACGCCCGTGACGCGCAACGCGACGTAGAGCAGCAGGTACGCTAGCGCCACGCTCGTGACGGCGAGGACGTACGGACGCCGTGGCCGCCGACGGCGCGGCGTCGCATATTCCAGCGGAGGCGAAGCTGCGGGATCCGGGTGATGCATAACGCAAAACCGTTCAGTGGCCGGGGCCGGCCGGTAGACCTTCTGGCCTGAACAACCCCGACGCCGGGGCCGGTCCACTGCAGCGGGTGGTTATGCGTCGCTGCCGCGCCGGCCGACCAACGCTTGAAGCTTGCTGAGTGGCAACAGGATGCCGAACAGCACCACAAACCACAAGGCGAGCGGCACCATCAAGCACCAGCCCGCAGTGTTCAAGTAAACGTGCGACGAACGCTCCGTGAGCCAAACGCCGATCAAGCCGGTCAGAAACAGAAGCGAGTACACCGGAACGAACGTCTCACCGGTTAGTAGATCGAAGAGAATAAACGCTTTCCCGCGACGCATAACATCCCATTCATTGTCGTACGCGCCACATAACAAGAGATAGAACTCGCGCCTTAACGTCGCGGCCGCGACGTTAAATCGGATTGGTGGCGGGGTCAATTCGGACATATGCACAAAAACGCAGCGCGCAGCGCCCTCGAACGGGAAATCAGAAATATTTTGCCGGCAGGGCCGGGCGATTGGACGCGCGCTGCGCAATGGCGATGTCGATGGC
Source organism: Tepidisphaeraceae bacterium (assembly GCA_036387945.1). Lineage (GTDB taxonomy): Bacteria > Planctomycetota > Phycisphaerae > Tepidisphaerales > Tepidisphaeraceae > DASVSS01. The sequence goes on from DASVSS010000151.1 coordinate 11,646, forward strand.
GCAGCGCGAGGGGTGTAGGTAGATGGACGTGTTGCGCTCATATCCCCAGTGGGCAGGCGAAGAGCAGGGGCCGGCGGCGTGGGCGGCGGGATGGGCGGTTTGGCTTACGGCCGGGGCGGGCGTTTTTCGGGCTAGTGCGTGGCCGGGCCAGGGGTTGCGGCGGATTGCGATTTTGGAAATGGCAGGAACGAGAAGTGGCGTAAGTCGTTTGTTTTTGACTGTCTCGATCAGCGTTCCGTCGCCCGCGCCTGACCTCTCCCGCAGTGCGAGGGACGGGAACGCATCGTCACTGGCCGGCCGCAGCGGGCATTCGGTTTTCTTTCGAGCGGTCGTGGAAGTTGTGGCAGCTGATGCAGTCGCTGGCGACGCCGCGGGCTTGGCCGGCGGTGTCGTCTTTGTGGTGGCACTCGACGCAGCTGCGGGTGACGGTGCGGAAGTTCGTGCCGTCCTTGACCGTCTGCGGCCAGGTCATGTTCGGGGAGTTGAAGAAGCTCGTTTTCTCGGCCTGGGGCAGTTTGTCGTCGGCGGCGTGCTGGGCGAGGTAAGCCTCGCTGAGGGTGCTGTGGCACTCGACGCAGCTCATGTTGCGGTGCTTGCGGTGGTCGAACTGACTTGCGGCGTACCACACACGCGGGGCGTCGGGGATACGCGTGGGCGTCGTTTGGATGGCGCCGTCGGTCTGCTGCAAGCTGTGGCAGGAGACGCAGCCGCTGGCGGCGGTGGCGATGGCGTTGGCGTAGAGCGCGGCGAGGCCGTCTTGGCCGGCGGGGGCTTTTTTCAGATCGGCGGCCGGGCCTTCCCAGGCGCCTTCGCGGAGCTTGGCTTTGGACAGATCGCCGCCGATCTTGTTGACTGCGCGGGCGATGAGCTCGTCGCGCGCTTTGGCGTCGGGCAGGTTTTTGGCGTTGACCGCCCCGGCGACCTGCGCCGCGGCGAGGGCGCGGATGCCGTCCATCGTGACGTGCGGCACGACGATCTCGGCGAGGAGCGGCTCATTCTGGGCCGCCCCGCCGCCGGGTGCGCCCGGCCGGCCGGGTCGGCCCGGGCGCGGCGCAGCGGGTGCCGCCGCGGGGCCGGTCGTCGGCGCCGCGGCGGCCGGGACGGTGACGGGGTTGATCTTGATCTGGTGGCAGCTGACGCAGTGGCGGTCGAAGCTGATCGGCTGGATGTACCGCTGGTCCGCCTGGTTGGCCCATTGGGTGGGCGCGTCGCCCGGCAGCGCGTACGGCGGCGCGTTCTGCCGACTCGGGTCGGCCGGCTGCGTGGCGGCGGGCGAGGGGGCAAGGGTTTCGTGGCACTTGATGCAGCTGTTGTCGCCCTGCAGGCCGCGGACGGCAGCGTGCTTGCGGTGATTGAACTCCAGCTTCGTGGGATCGAACGGGCGCGTCGTGTCGGCGTCTTTTTCCATCAGCTCGCGGCCAAACGCGGGGTGCTGGCTTTGGGTAAAGCCGACGACCTGCGATTGGAGCGCGGCGGATTTTTCGGCGCCCGGGGCGCGGTGCGGGTTTTCGATCGTCGCGTCCTTGAGGTTGGCGTGGCACTTGATGCAGTTGGCATCGCTCGTGCCTTTCATCAGTTCCAGCCCGCGGTGCTCGGTGTGGCAGCTCACGCACGAGGCCGACCGCATGCCCGCGGTGTGATTGGCGTCGCTGACGGCCAGGACGTTGCCGTCGCGGTGGATCCTGTCGTTCGGCGCGGCTTTTTTCTGGTTCTCATGGTGCAGGCTGCCGTCGTGGCACTTGATGCAGGCGTTGTCGCTGACGCTAAGAACGAAGCCGCCTTTGCCGTCGCCGTCGTGGCAGGCGCGGCAGTCTTTTTCGAAGCTCGCGTGCACGGCGGTGACGTGGCCGGGGTTGTGCAAATCGCTCGTCGCCGAACCGCGGCTGGCCAGGGCGTACCACCCCGCCGCGGCGGCGAGGCAGAGCACCACGAGCGCGATCCGCACGCGCCGCACCGCCGATCGGCGATCGATGTAGTGCCGGTCGAGGCGGCTGGCGAGAGTTTTGACGTCGCGTTTGATCGGCATGGGTGCCTTCGGCAGGAATTAGTGATTAGGAATTAGGAGTTAGTGAAAGGCGATAGCTCGCTCACGGCCACTCCAAGGTCATCCCACTAACTCCTAACTCCTAATTACTAATTCCTAATCGATCACCACGCCACCTGATACCGCAGCGCCGTCACCGCATGGATGATCGCCAGCAGCACCAGCGCGTACGAAAGCGGCACGTGTACGAACAGCCAGGTGTGCAGCCAGTGGTACCAGACGCGCTGCTGGGCGATCTGGCGGCGCTCTTTGACGAGGTGTTCGAGATCGCCGACGACTTCGATGAGTTGGGGCGGCATCGACCCGCGCACCGACTCGAACGTGCCGGCCGCGGCGCGGTCGGTGGCGAGCTGCGGGACGGATCCGGGGTCGTCGCCGAGATAAGCGTGCACGTCTTTTTCGTAGAACGCCCGCAGTTGCCCTTTCGCCGTCGACAGCCGCGAACCCGGCAGCGTTGCGACGGCCGTGCCGGCGGGGACGGCGTCGAACTCGAAGCCTTCGTCTTCGGACTGCTCGGTGGCGTCTTCGACGAGCGTTTTCGCCTGCCCGCGGATAAGGGCAAGGATGCGGGCGTGCTGCTCGTAGATCGTTTCCAGCGGAAGGCGCTCGAGCATGTTCTTCGGAATGAACTGCTGAAGGATCAGCCCCCAGACGCCGCTGACGAAGACGATCGTGAACAGCCACATGATGACCCACGTCAGCGACCCGGTCATGCCGAAGCGGAAGCCGCCGTGGAACAGGATGACCGGGTACGACAGCGTGCCGAGCCAGACGTGCGCCTGCATCCAGGTGTGGGCGCGCCCGGCGGGGAATGGGCCGATCTTCTGCAGCGTGCGGAGCCGCTTGCGCAGCCCGAGCAGCACGGCGACGAGCATGAACAGCGACCCGACGCCGCCGTAGATCAATCCCGGGATGCTCCCGCCGCTGGGGCCTTGCGGGCGGTTGTGCATGAACGGCACGTACAAGGCCGCGCCGACGATCAGCATGATGACCGAAGCGACGATCCAGGGGGTTGCCTTGCGATCCACTAGCACTGCACCCTCCGGTCTGCTGTCGCGGCGGGAGAAAAACACAACGGAGACACGGAGATGAGCGGAGATCGGCGAGGCGTCTTCAGTGTTGTTTGGCGATTCATCGTGATCAATCAAAATGGCTAGAAGAAGAAATCAAACCGTTAGAAGGCGACGCGATCCACTCAAGCCCATCTCCGTTCGTCTCCGTGTCTCCGTTGTGCACGCATCTTCAATTCTTCGGCATCGACGCTTCGAAACTTTGCTTCTGCCGCGGCGTGGCGTCGCGGCCGCCTTTGCCGAAGAGGGTTTCCTCGAAGAACGTCTGACCGTCGACGCGGTGCGCGGCGTCGTGCGGGCAGGCGTAGACGCACGCGGGCTCGCCGATGTCGGCGACGCACTGGTCGCTGTTGCACAGGTCGCAGACGGTGGCCTTGAAGCCGGCGCCGGCGCCTTTCTCCAGCGCGACCGCGTCGATGTTGTCGCCGATCGGCTGCATGTTGATGTTGCCGTACGGGCACTGCTCGGCGCAGCGGCTGCAGCCGACGCAGTGGTCGTCGATGATGATCTCAAGGTCGTTCTTCCGCCGAATGCTGCCGACCGGGCAGCCGACCATGCACAGCGGGTCGCGGCAGCTGCGGCAGCTTGTGGTGACAAGGTACTTGTCGTACCGCGTGCCTTCCCGCAGCAGTCGCGTCACGCCGCCGTGCGCTTGGGCGCAGGCCTTCACGCACTCGTCGCAGCGGGTGCATTTCTCGAGATCGAGAATGAGCAGGCTCTGCGCCTGGTACAGCCCCGCGTCGACGTACTGCTGCAGGCTGACGCGCTTCTGCAGGCTCAGGCGGTCGCGGTTGTCGGTCAGGCGCTTCTCGCCCAGCGCCGCCAATCGCTCGCGCACGACGGGGTATTTTTCCACGAGCAGATCGAACACGCTCTTTTTGATCCGCACGGCTTCGACGTGATCCAGCGCCGAGCACGTCGCGGTGCGCAGGCCCTCGCTGCTGAGCAGGCCGATCTCGCCGAACACGCTGCCACGGCTGAGGTAGCTCAGCGTGATGGAGTTTCCGTCGACGTACGTCTCGACGACTTTGACGTGGCCCATGCGCACCAGATAAAGCCCGCCGGTGTCGGGGTCGTCGGCGCGGTCGTTCTGCTTGAGGATGGCGTCGCCGGGGGCGAAGGTCATCAGTTCGACCTGCGGCCGCAGCAGGTCGACGGCTTCTTCGGGCACGTCTTTGAAGATCTCGCTCGTGCGCAAATGCGTGCTAAGGGCGCGCTCGCGGTACTTGCGGTCCATCTCGGCGCGGAACGGCTTCTGGCGGCGGAGGATGTCCAGCACGTTGCGCAGCATCTCCAGCACGATCGTGTCTTCCGACGCCCGCACGGTGGCGCTGCGCGGCTGAAGGTTGATGCACGAGGCTTCGCCGACGAGCTCGCCGGCGCCGATGCTGGCGATGGGGTTGGAGTATTCGAGATCGACCGGGCCGTCGATGGGGATGTACTTGCGGTCGTCTTCCTGGGCGCGGGGGTTGACGCTGTCATCCCGCGAGACGAGCAGCGATTTCACGCGGTTGAAGATGCCGCCGACCTTCTGGCTGCGGACGTGCGCCATCTGGCTTTCGATGTAGATGTCGACCTTGCCCGAGTCGATGTAGAACGCCGTGCTGCCGAACTCGCCCTGGCGGCAGATGATCTCGCCCTTCTTGAAGTGGCGCACCACCACGCCGCCCTCGGCGCGGCGAAGGAACTCGATCGAGATTTCTTCGAAGAGCTTCTGGCTCTTCATCTCCTCGGCATTCAGTTGCGCCCCGGGCAGCGGGTTGGTGATGCCGCTGCCGGCGTAGGTGATCGCGCCCGTCGGGCAGCTGATCATGCACCAGCCGCAGCTCACGCAGCTCGATTGCCCCATCGGGCGGTCAAGATCGAACGCGATCGCCGAGTTCTTGCCCTTGCCCATCCGGCCGATGACGAGTTCGCCGGCCACCTGCGTGCAGGCGCGCACGCAGCGGTCGCACAGGATGCAGGCCGAGTGGTCGATGTGGATCGACGGGTTGGTGAAGTCCGTGCCCTTGCTGAAGCTGCGCGGCGTGTAGCGGCTTTGGTCGATCCAGGCGGTCTTGTACTTGCCCTCTTCGCCGCTGGCTTTGTAGACGTCCTCGGTCGTCTTCAGCAGGCCGTATTTTTCGCCGAGCAGCTCGAGCTCGCAGTCGTGGAAGCGCTCGTGCCGCTTGCACGGCACGGGGTGCTCGGCCAGCAGCAGCTCGACGAGCGTGCGGCGCGATTCGTCGACGTCGGCCGACCGCGTGAGAATCTTCATGTCCGGCTCGACCTTACGGCAGCAGGACGCGATGTACCGCTTGGGCACCTGGTATTCGAGCCGGGGCGAGCCTTCCATCACGCAGCAGACGCGGCAGACGCCGACGCTTTTCAACTCATCGCGCGAGTCTTCCTTGTGGCACAAGACCGGAATCTCGATCGGCTCTGCCTTGAGGCGGCGGCGGTCGTCCTCGTTCACGGCGTACTCGTGCGCGAGGCGCGAGGCGTCGTAGATCGTGAACGACTCCGGGCACGCGATCGGGATGCCGTCGATCTCGAAGTTGACCAACTTTTCGTTCTTCTGCGTCACTTTACGTCTCCCGACTTGGCGCCCGACGGTCCGTCGGACTTGCCGCCGACGGTCCCGGCGATTTTGACGTCGTTGGCGTCCTGGGCTTTTTGTGCGCCTTTGGCCAAGTCGGCGGCGGTGTCGGCGGCGACGACCGTGGCGACCTTGCTCCCGCTGCCGTCGTGGTCTTTGCCGTTGATCGTCACCGCGACGTGCTTCGGCGCGCCGGCCCCGCGCTGGCGGGCATGGACGATGCGCGGGTCTTGCGGCCAGTATTTGACCACGCTCTCGAACGGCTTGGGCACGACCTGCCCGAGGCCGCAGATGCTGGTGAGATAGAGCGTGCGGGCGAGGCGCTCGACCTGGTCGATGTCGTCGCCGCGGGCGGTGCCGTCCATGACGCCTTCGATGATGTCGACCATCTTCTGGCTGCCCACGCGGCACGGCACGCACTTGCCGCAGCTTTCGTTGCGGTAGAACTGCGTGCAGTTCAGCGCCGCGTCGACGAGGTCGCGCTCTTCGTTCAGGAAGACGACCGCCGCCGAACCGATCGAGGCCCCCGCCTGGGCGAGCATGCCGTAGTCGCCTTTACGGGGGAACTCCATGCGGGCGTCGAGGAACTCCGGCGGCAGGAAGCCGAAGCTCGGGCCGCTGGGCATGATCGCCTTAAGTTTTTTGCCGCCGGCCATGCCGCCGCAGATATCAAGGGCCTCGCGGAAGGTCATGCCGTGCGGCACTTCCATCACCTGCGGCCGCGCGACGTCGCCGCCGATGCCGACCCATTTCAATCCGCTGTTGCCGCTGACGCCGAGGCTTTTGAACCACTCGGCGCCTTTCACGAGGATCGCCGGGACGTAGAGGAACGATTCGACGTTGTTCAGGATCGTCGGCATGCCGAACAGCCCGTTGTTGGTGCTGCGGGCGGCGGACCCGAAATCCTCTGTGCCGTTGCGGGGCTGGCCGCGGCGGCCTTCGATGGCTTCCATCAGCGCCGAGCCTTCGCCCTGGATGTAGCCGCCGGGCGAGACGAAGATCGACAAATCGAACGTGCGGCCGGAGCCGAAGATGTTTTTGCCGAGCGCGCCGATTTTGTACGCCCGCGCGATCTCGGCCTCGAGGATGGCGATCTGCTCGACGTACTCGTGGCGGACGTAGAGGTAGCCGCGGTGCGCGTTGGCGATCACGCCGGCGACGGCCATGCCCTCGATGACCAGGTGCGGCATGTTCCGCAGCAGCTCGCGGTCTTTCATCGTGCCGACTTCGCTCTCGTCGCCGTTGCAGACGACGTAGCGGGCGGGCCGTGCCTGGGCGCGCGGGTTGAGCACCCCTTCCCACTTACGGCCGACAGGGAACGCCGCCCCGCCCATGCCGCGCAGGCCGCTGTCGAGCACTTGCGCCAGCGCGGCCTTGTTGCGGTCGGGCTGCTGCTCTTTGTCGCCGGTGACGAGGTCGCGCAGGGCCTGATAAAAGTCGTCCTGCTTCTCGTACGGGTCGCTTTTGAAGGGGCTGCTCGGGCCGCTCGTGGGCGTCTTCGGCAAGGGGATGTCGTTGACGACGTCGCGGATGATCGACAGCAGCGCCGCCGGCGTTTCCGGCGCGTATGGCCACTCGTCGATCATCGCCGCAGGGGCCTTGTCGCACTGGCCGAGGCAGGAGCAGGGTTTGACTTCGATGTCCGGCCGGCCGCGCGCCAGGTCTTCGGCCTGCTGCACGATCTTCCCGCCATGCTTCATGTGGCAGTTCAAGTCAGTGCAGATGTGGATCGCGTGCTTCGGCGGCGGCTGCAGACGGAAGTGCGGGTAGAACGTGACGACGCCGTGGACGTGGTACAGCGGCAGGCCGAGCTCCTTGGCGGTCGCGACCATGTCCTCCTTGCTGATCCAGCCTTTCTCGTGCTGGAGGTGCTGGAGCGTGGGCACCAGTTCGGCGGATTTGTTCATCGACTCTTCCCTGACAATCGCTGCGGCACAGACTTGAAACCGCAGAGTACGCACACGACGCGGATTTGGAAACAGAAGACTTCACGGATTCAACTGCGGCATCGGCGGAATCTCCGGCTTGACCGTTTCTTCGGACGCAGGCGCGCGGTCGCCCACCAGCAGGCGCGCGACGACGACATAGAGCACCTGCAGCCCCACGAACGACGCGACGTACCCCTGCCCGCCGGTGCCGAAGCCGTAGCTGTGCAGGCCGGCGCCGAGCACGAAGTTCACGCCGTACCAGCTCATGAGCACCGTGCTGAAGCACAGCGCCGCCCCGGCGGCGAGCCCGAACTGCCCGATCCAGCCGGCGAATCGGCCGTGGAGCAGGGCGAGGTACGTCAGCAGCGCGATCAGCGCCCAGACTTCCTTCGGGTCCCACCCCCAGAACCGGCCCCACGACTGATCCGCCCACAGCCCGCCCAGAATCGTGCCGGCCGCCAGCAGCAGCACGCCGATCTGGATTGAGCGGTAGGTGAAGGTAAGAGTCGTATGCAGCGAGCTGCCGTGGCTGAATCGTGGCGTGGTCGTCTCGCCCACGGGGACCGTCTCCACGCTCGACGTGGGCGAGACGCCCACGCCACGGGAGATACGCCGTTCCCGAACGAATTGTGCCAGCGCGACGTTCCCCAAAACAGCCGCCAGCACGAACGCGGCATAGCTGCTGACGATCGTAAGGACGTGGATCGTGAGCCAGTAGTTGCTGCGCAACACCGGCGTGAGATTGCCGATTTCGTGGCCCAGGGCTGGCGGCATGACGTCGGCGACCACGCCGCCGATGACGGCCGCCGCGGCGCCGGCGACCGCGACGGAAAGATTGCGGTAATACAGGGCGATCCCGCCGGCGAAGACCGCGGCCATGAGCGACACCCAGGTCACGGTCTCGTACATGTTCGTCACCGGCGCCCAGCCGGTGATCGAGCACCGCCACGCGAACGCGCCGCAATGGACGAGCATCGCGGCAAGGAAGATGCCCGCGGCCGCCACCGTCGCCGCGCGACGGCGAATCATCCCGGCGGCGACGAGCGCAATCAGCGAGACGGCGTAGGCGACCCACGTCCAGCGGAACGGGTGCACGCGGTTGTACGCGACTTCGCGGCCGATCTTCGCGCGGTCGGCGTAATCCGGCTTGATCGCTGTGATCGCGTTCTTCAGCCGCCCCGCCGCGTCGGCGAAGAGCGCGTCGTTGCCGTTGGCGGTCGCGCTGATGACGCCGGCCCAGGCGGCCTTGACCGCCGAGGTGTCGGGCAGCTTCGGGTCGATGTGGTCGAGTTCGTCGGCGCGCAGCCAGTCGTCTTCACTCAACGGCACCATTGCCGGCACGCGGCCGTCGCGGGCGGCGCCGTACGCGGTCAGCCGGTGGTCGAGATCGAGGGCCGCCTGCTCGAGCTTGTCGAACTGCGGCTCTTCGCCGAGCTTCTCCGCCTGTTGTTGCTTCGATTTGAGCCCGATTACCCACTTGCCGAAATCGTCGTTCGCCCGCAGCGCCGCCGGCGAGACGTGCTGGGCGTCGCCGAGGGCGATCTGTTTCCGCAGCGCCAGGTTCGGCACGTGCAGGATCGCCCGCTTCTCCCACACGTCCGGCGACGCCTGCCAGCGGAGAAGGAGTTCGAGCGGATCGAGGTTGTCGAATTTCTCGCGGCCGGTGACGAAACGCACCGCGCCGCGCGCGAGGGTGTCGAGCGGCTTGACGCGGCCGTTATCGAGCACCGGCAGGTCGCGCAGCGGCGCGACGTCCAAGGCCGATGCGGACGTGCAAAGGCAGCAGATCACGAAAAAGAGGATTGCCATGTAACGTGGCGTGGGCGTCCCGCCCACGTTTCGGCGCAGCCGAAAACTTCGCCGCGGCGCGGCGAACGTGGGCGGGACGCCCACGCCACGAAAAGCGCGCGAATAGCTTTCGATCACGCCCCACCCCCCGCCGGTGCGAGGATCGGGTCGAACGCTTTTTCCGGCGTCGCGGCCGCGGCCGTACGCGGCTTCTGGAAATACGCCTTCATGTAGAACATCGTGAAAATGCCCGCGACAATCAGCCCGCAGCCGGCGTACTTGATGCCCCAGCCGGGGTCGCGGCGGACGCTGAGGGTGACGATCGGCTTGCCTTCAAGTTCGTTGAATCCCTGCTGATAGAACGTCAGCCCCGCGAACGTCGCAGGCTCGTTCATCGTGATCCGCTCGTCGTGGCTGGCGCCGTCTTCGGTCACCGCGATGACGCGGCTTTCGTAGCTCGCGGGGTTGTCGCTGCCGGGGTCCTTGGTCATCTTCGCTTCCTTCAGCGACAGCGAGAACGGCAGGCGCATCGAATCGAAGGTGTAGGTCATCATCACCGGCCCCTTGGCCGTCTCCACCGTCACCGGCGCCGCGCCGCGGGCGAGCCAGAGCGTGTGCTTCTCGCCGGCGACGTCGAGCGTCACCTGCGCCGCCCGCATCGCCTCGCCCATCTTCTTGGCCGGCAGATTGTGGGCGACGTACCCCTCGACCTGCCGTGCGTGGGGCAGGTGTTGCTCGGCGGTGACCTTAAGAGACATGAAGGCCGGGAAATCCTGCCCGACCGGCATCGGCCCGGCGGCGATCATGCCGCGCAGCCCGAACTGGCGCAGGTACAGCTTCCCGTCGGGCCCCTGCAGCAGTTGCAGGCGGCCGCGCGTCTCCTGCGGCTGGGTCTGAGCGATCGCGGCGTGGTCGAGCACCATCAGGGCCGGCTTCGGGTCGCTCTTGGTGCTGCTTTTTTCGCGCCGCGTGGTGAACGGGTAGCGGGCGCTGACAACGTATTCGTCCGTTGCCAGGGGCGTTTTGAGTCGCACACGCACGACCGGGTTGCGCGGCTGGGTGTCGACGTTCATGATCTGCCCGTTGTCGTCCATTGCCGCCGGGTAGTACGCCAACACCGTGGCGGTGACGTCGTTGCCGAGATCGACAGGGGCGTTGATGCTTTTTTCGACGTCGATCGCGTGCCATGCGTCGTTGGCGTAGACGCTCAGCCGTCCGCTGTTGCCCAGGGCGGGCAGATCAATGTGCTTGAGGAACTGCTCGACTTCCGCCGGCTGTGACGCTTTCCACAACGTCGCTTCGATCACGCCGCCGAAGAGCTGCGCGACCGCGCCGTCGACGATGTTCGAGTGCAGCCACAGCGACTGGTCCTGCTCCATGCCGTTGGGCAGCCGGCCGTGCAGGCGCAGCTTGACCGCCGGCGGGCCGCTCGCGGCGGGCTGGCACTCGGTGAAGAACCGCGCCGCCGGCAGCCATTGGTCGACGCTGAGTTTCACGTCCTCGGCCAAGCGGTATTCGCCGATCTTCGGCGGATCCTTGGGTTTGTCGCGGCCGATCAGGTATTCCAGCGGCCCCGGGAACCCCGCGGCGGCGAAATAGTCGGCCGAAAAGCTGCGCCGCAGCGGCTGGCCGCCCTGCTGGTCGGGATCGCCCCAACTGACGAACAGGTGCTCGTGGTTGAGGTTCGCGCGGTCGATCGTCTGTCCTTGCCGCAGCTCGACTTTGCCGTCGGTGCTCTGCCGCATCGAGATCAGGCACCCGGCCAGCAGCACTTCGATGCCCAGGTGGGTGATGATGAAGCCCGTCTGCCGGCGCTTCCACGGGTACCGCACGATCACCGCCGCGGCGACGTTGATCGAGAGCATCAGCAGGATGACCACGAACAACGGACTGCCGTAAACGAGCGTCTGCACCGCCGGCCCGCCGAACTTCGCTTCGTAGAACGTGGCAAGGGCGAGGTAGGCCGCGAGCGAGAGGATGACGACGATCGCCATCTTCAAGCTGGCCAGAACCGCGAGCAGGCGATCGAGCAGATTTACAACCAAGACGACTCTCCCCGAAAACGCCCGCGCAGGACGTCGGG
>DASVSS010000152.1:0-7060 GCA_036387945.1 Tepidisphaeraceae bacterium
CAAAACGCCGGCCGATCATGTGGGGTGCGGTTTATCGCACCCTACACCTCACCTTGTCGTCCGTCGCTCAAGCCCTCTCCCTAACTCTCTCCCGGGGTACCGGGAGAGGGGACCAGAAAAACCGCGGCTGCGGCGGGCATCAGAACGCGACTTCATCGCTCCTGCAGACGTTCACGTGCAGAAAATCTTTGAGTTGCCGCAGCGCCCAGTTGTGGTCGTCGTCGCTTTCGGCGGCGCAGCAGTCGCTCAGGACGGTGATCTCGTATTCGTGCATGTGCGCGTCGTGGGCGCTGAAGAACACGCACAAGTTCGTCGCCAGGCCGGTCATGATGAGCTTCTTCGTGCCCAGGTGTTCCAGCAGCGGCAGCAGCGACGTGGCGAAAAAGACCGAGTGCTTGGGCTTGAGCACGAAGTAATCGTTCTCCGCCGGCCGCAGGCGGGCCGTGACGTCGCGGCCGCGGGCGTCGGGGCGGGTGCAGTAATCGATCACGTCGTTGAAGTTGCTGCGCCAGTGGCCGAAGTTGTCGTTGACGTAGATCACGTCGATGTCGCTCTGCCGCGCCCGGTCCAGCAGCGGCCGCAATCGCTCGGCCATCTTCTCCGCCCACGGCAGCACCTTCTCCCCGCCGGGGAAGGCGAGGTCGTTCATCACGTCGATGACCAGGACGGCGGTATCGGATTTTCGCTCGGACATGGGGCATTGTAGGAACGCGCGGCGTCCTGATCCGGCGGCAGGCGGACGCCTCATCGCAACAAAGCTCCTCTCCGGTTCCTCCCTTGCGGGGGAGGTTAGGTGGGGGCGGCCCCCGACCTGCAATAGCGGCTCGCTGACGCCAGAGCATCAAACCCCTCGCCCGGTACCCCGGGAGACGGTAGGGAGAGGGCTTGAGCGTGGAAGCGCTGACATTGCCATGAGGCACCCGCCCGCCCCCACCTGACCTCCCCCGCAGGGGAGGGACCAGACGGGCGATTCTCACAATGAGTCGTCCGCCGCCGCCCTACCCTGCCGTCCGCCGCGTACGGGGGGAGGATGTCGCCGAAGGGCGGGCAAGCGCGTCTTGGAAAACCGCCCGCTTTCATAACGCCTCCACCGTTGACCCGCCCGCCATCGGCGATTCTACTTCTATTCTGCCGGGCAAATCACGATGCATCGCTTTTATCTCACCTGCGCCGTCATCGGCGGAACGTTGTTCGTCCTGCAGTGGGCGATCAGCCTGCTGGGCATGGACGCGCACCACGACGCCGATTCTTCCGGCGGGGCGGTGCACAGCCACGACGGGGTGTTCTGGGGCATCATCAGTTTCCGCGCCATCGTCGCGGCGTTGACGGCCTTCGGGCTTGCCGGGCTGGCGACCGATGCGATGGGCCAGCCGCGCCCGATCACGCTCTCGGCGGCGCTGCTGTTCGGCGTAGCGGCGGCGATGCTCGTGGCGGTGTTCCTGCGCTCGCTTAACAAGCTCGGCGCCGACGGCACGATCCGCCTCGCCGATGCCGTCGGCAGCGCGGGCGTGGTCTACCTCAACATTCCCGGCCACGCCAAGGGCGTGGGCAAGGTGCACCTCAACCTGCAGAACCGCACCGTCGAAACCGAAGCCCTTACCTACGGCAACGCCTTGCCGACCGGCACGCGCGTCACGGTCACGCAAGTCATCGCACCGGGCACGATCGAAGTCATCGCGATCCCGGAAATGGGAACCCTTTATGAAAAACCTGATTCCGCTCCACCCGCTCGCACAACTTGAAGGCGTGCTGCCCGCCGGCGGGTCGTCGACGATCTACTGGCTGCTGCTGGTGGCGTTCGTGGCGCTGCTGTTCATCAGCTTCGTCACGCTGCTGACCACGCGCTACAAGCGCTGCCCGAGCAACCGCGTGCTCGTGATCTACGGCAAAGTCAGCGGCGGCAACACCGCCAAGTGCGTGCACGGCGGGGCGAGCTTCGTGTGGCCGCTCATCCAGGATTTCGCTTATCTCAGCCTCGAGCCGCTGCAGATCTCGATCCCGCTGAAGGACGCGCTCAGCGCCGAGAACATCCGCGTCAGCGTGCCGAGCGTGTTCACCGTTGCCATCGGCACCGAGCCGGAAGTGATGCAGAACGCGTCGATCCGGTTGCTGGGCCTCAACAGCCATCTCGTGCAGCAGCAGGCGCAGGACATCATCTTCGGGCAGCTCCGGCAGGTGATCGCGTCGATGCGGATCGAGGACATCAACCGCGACCGCGAGGCGTTTTTGCAGAACATCCAGAAATCGCTCGAGCCGGAGCTGCGCAAGATCGGCCTTGTGCTGATCAACGTCAACATCACCGACATCACCGACGAAAGCGGCTACATTCAGGCGATCGGGCAGAAGGCCGCCAGCCAGGCGATCCAGCAGGCGCGCGGCGACGTCGCCGATCAGGAAAAGCTCGGCGAAGTGCGCGTCGCCGAGGCCCAGCGCGAGCGGGCGGTGCAGGTGGCCAACGCCAACAGCCTGCGCGAGATCGGCATCCGTCAGGCCGGGCAGGAGCAGGCCGTGCGCGTGGCGCAGTTGACGAAGGAGCAGACGATCGGCGAGAGCGTCGCCAGCCGCGAGCAGGCGGTGCGGCTGGCGGAGCTGACCAAAGAAACGCAGATCGCCCAGCAGACGGCGGCGTTCGAGCAGGAGACGCAGGTGAAGCTCGCGGAGCAGAAGAAGCGCATCAGCGTCGCCGACGCCAATGCCAAGGCCGTCGCCGGCGAGGCCCGCAGCCAGGCGGAGATCGCCAGCACGCAGGCGGAGCTTCAGGTGAAGCAGGCCGAGGCGTACCAGATCGCGGAAACCAAAAAGCGCGAGGCCGAGGCGGCGGTGCAGGAAGCCCAGAACCGCGCGATGGCCAAGGCGGCGCTGGCCGACGCCGAGCGCGTCGAGGCCGAGCAGCGGGCGCAACTCGAAGCGCCCGCGAAGGCGCTCAAGGCCAAGACGATCGTCGAAGCCGAGGCCGACGCCGAGCGCCGCCGCGTCGAGGCCATCGGTGAGGCCGGGGCGATCTACGCCAAGCTCGAAGCCGAAGCCCGCGGCCAGTACGAGATGCTCGCCCGCAAGGCCGAAGGCCTTAAGTCGATCGTCGAAGCCTGCGGCGGCTCACAGCAGGCGTTCCAGATGCTCCTGCTCGAGCACCTCGACCACCTCGCCGACGCCAGCGCCAAGGCGATCAGCAACATCAAGTTCGACAAAGTCGTCGTGTGGGACGGCGCCGGCAACAGCACGGGCAACTTCCTGCAGAACCTCAGCCGCACGCTCCCGCCAATGCTGTCGACGCTCAAAGACATCGGCGGCGTGGAACTGCCGGAGTCGCTCATCAAACTCCACACCGATGGCACCGCACCCCCGACCAACGGCCACGCGAAGACCGACCCGGTGCGCGGCGAAATCTGACCCGGGCGCCCGCCGAACCGGGGAGGCGATCGGGCCAGAGCGGCCGCCGCTTGAGCGGCGAAAATGGCCGAAAAATCCCATTTTTGGGCCGACTTTTCCGCAATCCTGCGGTATGAATGAAACACCGCCGCCGCGCCCTTGAATGCCGGCGGCGGACTGGGCAGTCTACGGCGCGCGAGCGGCCGCTTTTTCCCGGCCTAACCCTTGGCCAAGCCGACAACTGCACCAGAACGCGAAAATGAAAATGGCAGGAACGAAAATCGCCTTTCGTCGAACCCGCTCGGCCGCAGACCGAGCGGGCAGGACCGCTCGCGATGCGTTCCAAACCCCGTACATCTTCATAACGAGCGCTTCGCGTACAATGTTGCCAGTGAAGCACCTGCTCGTCTGCGTCTTATTCTTTTTCCTGGCCGCCTTCGCCATCGCCCAGCCGGTCCCGCCGGCGACGCAATCCGCCGCGCCCCCGGCCACCCGGCCGGTCGGCCGGGCGGCGGTCATTGAAGTCCACGGCGAGATCAACGATTTCACCGCCCGCAAGCTCAAGGCCCGCGTCGAGAAGGCCCGGCAACTCGGCATCGACACGCTCGTGCTCGATCTCGACACGCCCGGCGGCGCCGTCGGGGCGGCATTGGAGATCACGCGCCTGCTCAAGCAGCAGACCGAGAATCTGCACACGATCGCGTACGTCCATCCGACGGCATATTCCGCCGGCACGATGATCGCCCTGGCGTGTGACGAAATCGCCATGGCGCCGGGAGCGATGATCGGCGACTGCGCCCCGATCCTCATGGGCGCAAGCGGCCTGGAAAAGATCGAAGGCGCCGAGCGCGCGAAGATGGAAAGCCCCATCGTCGCCGACTTCGAGGATTCGGCCGAGCGGCACGGGTACGACCTCCTGCTCGTGCGCTCGTTCGTGCAGTACCAGGTCGTCGTGCATTACCTGCAATCGCCGGCGGGCGAAAAGAAGTTCGTCGACGCCGAGCAGTACAAAGTCCTGCTCGAAAAAGGCTGGGTGCCCGTCGAAGGTTTGAAAAACCCCGTCGACGACGCCAGCACACTGCTGACATTCAACGACACCGTGGGCATTAAGCTCGGCATCAGCCGCGGCACGTTCCCGACGCTCGAAGCGCTCGCGGCGGCGCGCGGGCTGACGGTCGTCGAACGCTTCGAAACGACGACCAACGAAGCCGTCGTCGAATTCCTCGGCGGGGCGGCGGTGCGTGGGATCGTGAGCCTGGTCTTTGCCCTCTCGCTGTACGCGGCGTTCCAGCACCCCGGCACGGGCGTGCCCGAAGCGATGGCGGCGATCAGTGGGGCGGTGCTGTTCGGCGTGCCATTGATGACCGGCTACGCGGGGTGGGTGGAGATGCTGTTGATCCTGTTCGGCGTGGCGCTGATCGCGCTGGAATTGTTCGTCATCCCCGGCTTCGGCGTGCCGGGCATTGCTGGGCTGGTGATGCTATTGCTGGGCATCGTGCTGACGTTCGTGCCCAGCGAAGCCCCCGGCCTGCCGGGCGCGCCGAGCATCGTGCCGCAACTGCAGGGCACTTGGCACGCGCTCAAGCAGGGCCTGTTGAGCGTGACGCTGGCAATGACGGTGTCGGTGGTGCTGTGGCTGTGGATCAGCCGCTA
Organism: Tepidisphaeraceae bacterium; assembly: GCA_036387945.1. GTDB lineage: Bacteria > Planctomycetota > Phycisphaerae > Tepidisphaerales > Tepidisphaeraceae > DASVSS01. The sequence goes on from DASVSS010000152.1 coordinate 5,023, forward strand.
CCTGCCGAGCATGCCGTACGTCAATCGACTCGTGCTGAGCACGACCGTCGGCAGCACGCCCGACGCCGGCAGTGACGCGGGGCGTGAAGCCGTCGAAAGCGCCTGGCCCGCGACGGGCAGCAGCGGGGTGGCCGTGACGGACTTGCGGCCCGGCGGCGTGGCGCGGTTTTACGACCCGATCGTCAACGACGGCCGCAACGCCGACGTCATCAGCGCTTACGGCTTCGTCCGCGCCGGCACGCCGCTGGCGGTGCACCGCCGCGAAGGCCCGACGGTCTACGTCCGGGCCGACGCCACGCCAACAACGGGCGACGCGAAGACGGGCGACACCGCGACGGGGGCCGTATGACCCTGCTGGTTACCTGGCTGATTATCCTCATTGTCGCGGCGGTGATCGTGTTCGTCGCCGAGATCTTCGTGCCGTCGGCGGGCATTTTGTCGATCATCGGCGGGGTGCTGCTGGTCGCGGCGATCGGGGTGGCGTTCGCGGTCAACCGATGGGCCGGCGTCGGCCTGACGGCGGCGGTCGTCGCGGTGACGCCCTTCGCGTTCGCCGCCGGCGTGTCGCTGTGGACCCGCACGCCCATCGGCCGGCAGATGACGCTCACCGCCACCTCCGGCACCGCGGCCACGATCGACGTCCTCGTCGGCGAGACCGCCGTCGCGGTAACGGATCTGCGGCCCATGGGCGAGTGCGAAACCGCCACCGCCCGCGTCGAATGCCAGGCCGAAATGGGCCAGATCATTCCGGCGGGCACGCGCGTGAAGATCCTGGCGATCGACGCCGGCGTGGCTACAGTACGGCCGGCCAGCGGCGGGGGTTAGAAAGAGTCATTAGTCATTAGTCATTGGTCATTAGCGGCTGCCCTAATGGCCAATGACTAATGACCAATGACCAATGACCCACCAACACTTCTCGTTCTGCATGCTCGCGGTTATCAATTGAACCAAACAACGTCACCCACCCTTTTTCTGACTCTGGAGAATTCCTTGAATCCGCTTCTCGCCCAATCGATCCTCGACAATTCCGCCATCTTCTGGGGGCTGATCTTCGTTCTGTTGATCGTCCTCCTGGTCGTGTTCGTGCTCGCGTTCAACTTCATCAACCTGTACGTGCAGGCGCTGGTGTCGGGCGTGCGCGTGGGGTTCATCGACCTCATCGGCATGAGCCTGCGGAAGGTCAATCCCAACCTGATCGTCGCCGCCCGCATCCAGGCGACGCGCGCGGGGCTGGACATCAGCCAGCAGGAGATGGAAAGCCACGTCCTTGCCGGCGGCAACCTCATGCGCGTCATCACGGCGATGATCGCGGCGAACAAAGCCAACATCGATCTCGGCTGGAAGACCGCCACCGCCATCGACCTCGCCGGGCGCGACATTCTCGACGCCATCCAGACGAGTGTGAACCCCAAGGTCATCGACGTGCCCAACCCGCAGCTCGGCCGCACGACGATCGACGCGGTGGCCAAGAACGGCATTCAGCTCAAGGTCAAAGCCCGCGTGACGGTGCGCACGAACATCCAGCGACTCGTCGGCGGGGCGACCGAGGAGACGATCATCGCCCGCGTGGGCGAAGGCATCGTGACGGCCATCGGCAGCGCCCAGGACCACGCGGACGTGCTGGAAAATCCCGACCACATCTCCAAGGCCGTGCTCGCCAAAGGCCTCGACGCCAACACGGCGTTCACGATCCTGTCGATCGACATCGCCGACGTAGACGTCGGTGAGAACGTGGGCGCGAAACTCCAGACCGAGCAGGCCGAGGCCGACAAGAAGCGTGCCCAGGCCGAGGCCGAGAAGCGTCGCGCGATGGCGGTGGCGCTGGACCAGGAAATGGTCGCCGAGCAGTCGAAGAACCGCGCGCTCGTCGTGCTGGCCGAGGCGGAGGTCCCCCGCGCCATGGCCGAGGCGTTCCGCAACGGCAACCTCGGGATCATGGACTACTACAAGATGAAGAACGTCCAAGCCGACACCACGATGCGCGAGGCGATCGCGAGGCCGGGCGACGGGAAGGCGTGAGGCGCGAAGGCAGAAGGCT
>DASVSS010000153.1:0-12735 GCA_036387945.1 Tepidisphaeraceae bacterium
TCATCGGCCCCAACGGCAGCGGCAAGACGACGCTGCTCAAGACCCTTCTCGGCGAGCTCGACGCCGACGGCGGCGAAGTGCGCTGGGGCACGAACCTGGCGATCGGCTACTACGACCAGCGGCTCGACGAATTCGATCCCGATAACACCATCCTCGAAGAAGTGCACGACGGCACATACCCGGAAAAGATCGCCCGCGACGTGCTCGGATCGCTGCTGTTCAGCGGCGACACCGTCGACAACAAGCGCATGGGCGATCTCAGCGGCGGCGAGCGCGCCCGCGTGGCTCTGGCGGAACTCATGCTCGAGAAGCCCAACGTGATCCTGCTCGACGAGCCGACGAATCACCTTGATATTCAATCGATCGACGCGCTCGTCACGACGCTCGAGCGGTTCGACGGCACGCTGCTGATCGTCAGCCATGACCGGTATTTCCTGCAACGGATCGCCCAGCGCCTGCTCATCCTCGACCCGCCGGATATGACGGATTTCGACGGCTCATTCGACGCATGGCACGAGCGTGCGCACGCGAAGGCGGCCCCGGCGGCCAAGGCGCCGCCCGTGAAGGCGCAAGCGAAGCCCGCCAGCAAACCCGCGGCGAAGCCCGTCGCCAGGCCCGCGGCGACGGCAACGAAGGACAACCCGTACACGCGGCCGTTCGGGAAATTGAGCGTGCAATCGCTCGAGGCCGAGATCGCCAAAGGCGAAAGCGCCATAGCCGCCTGCCAGACTCGTTTCGCCGAGCCGGCCACGGCGCGGGACCCGTCGAAAGCGAAGAAGCTGCAGCAGGAAGTCGAATCGCTGACCAAGCGCGTGCGCGACCTCGAAGCGGAATACTTCCTCCGCACGGAGTAGTGCCTTTTTTCGCGGAAAGCACGGGGCGGGCCGGTGCCTCATCGTAACGAGCCGCCCATGTCTGGTTCCTCCCCTGCGGGGGAGGGACCGGATGGCGTTAGCGCTATTCGCGCCGCGACCACGCGATCGCGCGCTTCGGCGGGTGTGGCGGCGGTGGCAGTGAGGTGGCCCATCTTGCGGCCTTTGCTGGCGACGGTCTTGCCGTACAAATGCAGCTTCACCCGTGGATCGGCCAGCGCCCTGTGCCACGCCGGCTCGCCGGTCGCTGGCCAGAGGTCGCCGAGCAGGTTCGCCATCGCCGCGGCGGGGGCGAGCATCGATGCGTCGCCCATCGGCAGGCCGCAGACGGCGCGCACCTGCTGCTCGAACTGACACGTCACGGCGGCGTCGATCGTCAGGTGACCGCTGTTGTGCGGGCGCGGCGCGATCTCGTTGACGACGACGTCGTCGCCGATCACGAACATCTCCACGCACATCGTCCCGACGACGTCGAGCTTCTGCGCCACGTCATTCGCCAGCGCCAGGGCCCGCTCGCGCACGCGACGGTGGGCGAGTGAATCGTCGGCTTCGTCCCAGGTCGTGGTGAGGTCGAGAATATGATGGCGGTGCACGTTCACCAGCGGCGGGTAGCAGTGGAACGCCCCGCCCGCGCCGCGTGCGCCGACGACACTGATCTCGCTGTCGAAGCGCACGAATTTTTCCAACACCCCGAGCGGGCAGTTCAAGGCCGCCCATGCCGCGGCGGCTTGGGCGGGGGCGTCGATGCGCGACTGGCCTTTGCCGTCGTAGCCGAACTCCGCGGTTTTCAGCACGCAGGGCGTGCCGAGATCGCTGATTGCATTTTTGAGATCTTCGATCCCGCGCACGGCGCGGAACGGCGCGACGGGAAAGCCGTGATCGGCGAGGAACGTTTTTTCGCGCAGTCGGTGGCGCGTGGTGTCGAGCACGAACGGCGAGGGGTGGACCGGGCGCAGCGTTTCGATCGCCGTCAGCGTCTGCGACGGCACGTTCTCGAACTCGAACGTCACGACGTCCACGCCGCGCGCGAAGCGCTCGGCGGCGTCGAGGTCGTCGTACGGGGCGTTGGTTTCGTCATCGGCGACCTGGCCGGTGGGGCAATCGGGCGTGGGGTCGAAGGCGTGCACGCGGTACCCCATCCGCCGCGCCGCAATCGCGAACATCCGCCCGAGCTGTCCGCCGCCGAGGATGCCGATGGTTCTGCCGGGTTCGATCACAGGCGAATGGTTACCACGCGGGCAAACCATTGGCGAGCGCGGGCGGCGCTCGTCACGCGGACGCCCGGATAAGAATTGGCCAGAGGCACAGAGGGCACAGAGAAGAACACCGAGGAACGGAGGTGGCCGTAAGTGGCACGTCGCACGGGTGAGACGGGAAGGCGCCGTCAGGACGTGCCAATATTCTCCGTGCTTTTCTCTGTGCCCTTTGCGTCTCTGTGGCCAATCCTCTTCTAAGCCGCCGCGATTACTCGAACAGGTTCATTTGCGCCTCCGGCCGCGCGAGGCTCGCGTCGAGGCCGCGTTTGCGGAGGGTTTGGACGAAATCGGGGAAGCCGTGGACGGTGAGGATTTTCTTCGGCTGGACACGGTCGATGAGCTCGATCAGCTCGTCGAAATCGGCGTGGTCGCTCAGCGGCAGGACGTGTTGCACGCCGTAACGGAAGTGAGCGCCTTTAAGCAGTGCCCAGCCGCTCATCATGATCGTCACCGGGTTGTCGAACCCGCTGACGAACGTGCTGCGCGCCACCTGCGGCGGGGCCACCAGAACGCCGCGCTCTTCCAGGGGCAACGCGCGCGGGCCGCGGAAATCGGCGGCGACGTATTTGCGGCGCTTCCCCAGCGGCACGCCCCGCTGCTCGTACACGTCCGACAGCTTGCCGACCGCGCCGTGCTCGGTGACCACGAAGCCGGCATCGGTGAGGATCCTGACGATCTCCTGCGCCTTGCCGAGCGAGTAGCCCATCACGACCGGCTGGCGGCCGTCTCGGAAGGCGCCGCCGACCAGTTCGACCAGGCGCGCCGCTGTTTCGGCCTTGGGCGGGAAGCGAAACATCGGCCGGCCGTAGGTGCTTTCCATAATCAGTACGTCGGCGGTCGGTGCCTCGGCGACCGGGACGGTGAGACTTTGGCGCAGCTTGAAATCGCCGGTGTAAAGCAGCGCCCCGCCGTCATGCTCGACGCGGATCATCGCGCTGCCGAGCACGTGCCCGGCGGAATAAAGCCGCACGCGGCAGTGCTCGTGCACATGATCTTCACCCAGCGGCAGGGAGATCGAATCCTCCAGCCCCAGCCGCACTTCGGCCAAGGCGAGCGTCTCCGGCGTGGCGAGTGCGACCTGGTGCCGCGCGACGTGATCGGAGTGCGCGTGCGACACGAACGAGATCGGCCGCGGCCGCCGCGCGTCGAGATACAGTGAAGTGCCCGCGACGCGCAGGCCGAAATCCCAGTCGATCATGGGAGGCTATTTTAGCAGGGTTGGGGAAGCTAACAAAAAGCGAACACGGAAGAGGAATGGTGGTTGGGAGCTGTGAATTGGAAAGACGCAATCGGTCGCCGTAACGATTACTCGCTCTTCCGCCATCCGCCATCCGCCAACTCCCAACCACCAATTTCCCTTCCCCCTCCCTTGACGTCACGCCCCGCGTGGTGTTCACTTTCTGCCATCAAGCGGCCGTTGGGGATGTTTCGGTAGTGCCGCAGTTTGACGAGTCGTAAAAGCAAACAGGCAGCCGGGCGTGTGGGGTCTCCGTTCATGCACCGTGGTTGTTTTGCCTGCAGGAGCGACCTATGAACGCCGAGCAACTTTCCGACGAAAACGACGCCTCGACCACGCGCTTAAGCTACAAGTTCCAGCGCCTGCGCGAGCGCATCCGCGGCGCGATCGATTCCGGTGAGATCCGCGGCAAGCTCCCCGGCGAGCGGCTGCTGGCGCGGCGGTTCAAGGTCAACGCCAAGACCCTCAGCAAAGCCCTCACCGACCTCGCCGCCGAAGGCGTGCTCGAGCGCAGCATCGGCCTGGGGACTTTCGTGCGCGGCGCGACGCAGGCTAAGCCCGGCCACCGCTGCCTCGTGCTGCACGACCAGGGCGATTCGTTCGGCGGCGTGGCGGAAATGCTCGCCTGCGACGACATCGAAGTGCACCGCCATGACCGACTGCTGGAACTGCCGCCGAGCCTGCTGGCGCCGCACAAGTCGGTGATCGTTCTGACCGGCGCCGTCAGCGACATGACGTTGCGGGACCTCGTCGTGCGCGGCAAGGCGGTCGTGACCGTTGAGCGCCGCGCCAAGCCGTTCGTCACCCACGCAGTGCTCGTCGACCGCGCCGGCGGCCTCGTCGAGCTCGGCCGCGCGATGCTGCGCGGCGGGCACCGCGCGATGATGATCGTCGACGACCACCACCCTGATGCCGCCGCCGACGCCCGCGCCGCGCTGGGCGCGGGCGGGCGGGACGTGCGCGTCGGCGGCTTGTCGGACGTGGCGGCGGCGGTGGACGCGGGCGTGACGGGCCTGCTGTGCACGCGGAGCGAAACCGCGCGGCGTGCGATCGAGTTGTGCCGGGCGGCCGGCCGCCCCGTGCCGTCGCGGGTGAGCGTCGCCGCCGTCGGCCGCCGGGACGCCGAGCCGCCGTGCACGGGGCGGTTCGTCGCCGCGGAATCGATCGTGAGCGCGGTGCACACGGTGCTGCGCGACGGCACGACCCATCGGCCGATCACGTTGTGGCTGGACGGCGACTACGTCGACCGTGGGACGATCGCGACCTGCGAGTAAGGCTTGCTGCCGATCGGATCCCCGATCAATCACCGATCAATCGCCAACAGGCGCGGCGGCCGCGGGTGCGTCGGCGGGTTTCGGCCCGGTGGCGCGGACGAACACTTCTTCCACGACTTTGCCGTTGCACTTGTGAGCCCGCAGCGTCACGCCGTTGATCTCCACTTCCTGGCCTTCTTCGGGCACGCGGCCGAACCGTGTGACCATCAGCCCGCCGACGCTGCGCATCTCGGTCGCGCCCGGCCAGTCGGGCTTGTGCAGGTAATCCGCCAGGTGCGGGATGGCCATGTCGCCCTTGACGACCATGCCCCCCGCGTCGTGGGCGATGACGCGCGCGTCGACGCCTTCGCGCATCGGCCCGAGCAGTTCGTCCAGCACGTTGGTGAGCGTGACGATCCCCGCGTTGCCGCCGTTTTCGTCGACGAGGCACAGCATGTGCACGCGCTCTTCGTGGAAGCGCTGCAGCAGTTTATCGAGCGGAAGCTGCACCGGAACGAACACCGGCTTACGGGCGATGAGCAGCAGGATGCCGGTGTCGGTGACGTCGCTGGCTTCGGCGTAGGCGGTGAGGAATTCCTTCGTGTAAACAACGCCGACGACGTGATCCATCCCGCCGTCGCACAGCGGCATGCGGCTGTAGAGATAGCCGCCGATGACGGTCATGTTCTCGGCCAGCGTGCGGCGCAGCTCGAGATGCGTGACGCGCACGCGCGGCACCATGATCTCGGCGGCGGTGCGCCGGCCGAGGGTGAGGGAGTTGAGGATAAGCGACCGCTCGCGCACCGTGAGGTTGCCCGAATCGGCCGCGGCGTTGGCGATGTGGCGCAGCTCGTCGGCGGTGACGGTCTCGCCGGCGAGATCGACCCGGCCCAGGCCCATGAGCATCGTCGTGCCGTTGGCCATCGCTTCCATCAGCCACACGAGCGGCGAGAGGATCTTCTGCACGAGCAGGATCGGCCCGGCCGTGACCGCCGCCAGCGCCAGCGTGTACTGCAGGGAGACGGCCTTGGGCACGAGCTCGCTCAGCACAACGGTGAGCAGCGTGACGATCACGAAGCTGATCGCCATGCTGAGCCCGCGCAGGGCGGGGCCGTCGCTGACGATGTCGAACAGCCTGACGATCAGCCGCGTCATCGCCGGTTCGCCGATGCTGCCCAGGAGCAGGTTCGTCATCGTGATGCAGATCTGGATCGTACCCAGCGCCGGGGCCATGCGGTTCTTCAGCGCCGTCACCGCCGCGGCGGCGCGGGGCCGGCGGACGCGCAGCTGCTCGATCTGCCCGCCCCGCACGGCCACAAGCGCGTACTCGGCGACGACGAAAAACGCGTTTAGGCCGATCAGGACCGGCACGGTGAGCAGGGACCAGAACAAAGACATCGCAACCGGCGAGGATAGCGGCGATCGACCACCGGCAACAATCGGGCACAGGCGAAGAACGCGATAAGGCTTTTTGGAACTCTCGTTCCTCGCCCGGAGTCGCAGGAGAGGGGGCAAACGTCAGATCCCGAGTTCCTGCGACAAATTATTATCCCGCCCAATCGTTCACCCCGCCAAAGTGCCGTTACACTTTTGCCGACTTAACACCAGCGGCGCACGCGCCAGTAGGAAAGCACCATGATTCACCCCTGGCACGACGTCACCCCCGGCGAAGACATTCCACAGGAATACGACGCCGTCATCGAAATCCCCTTCGGCTCGAGCGTGAAATACGAGCTCGACAAGAACAGCGGCCTGATCAAGCTCGACCGCGTGCTCTTCTCGGCGGTCTTCTACCCGGCCAATTACGGCTTTGTGCCGCAAACCCTGGCCGAAGACGACGACCCGCTCGACGTGTTGGTGTTCTGCCAGGAGACGGTCGTTCCCTTGACGCTGATTCACGCCCGCACGATCGGGCTGATGACGATGATCGACCAGGGCAAGAAGGATCACAAGATCATCGCCGTGGCGACCGAGGACCCGGAGTTCAACAGCTACCGCGAGGCCGCCGAGATGCCCCCGCACCGGCTGACGATGCTGCGGCGGTTCTTCCTGGACTACAAACACCTTGAAGGCAAGCAGGTGGAAGTCGAAGACATCCAGCCCGCCGCTGCGGCGTACCCTGTGATCGAGGACGCCCTGGCGCGCTACAGCAAGCAGCGCCGCAAGGGCTTCCACCCGAAGTGATCGGCGGAGTGCAGCTTTACCATGGCGCGGGCATCTCGCCCGCGTTCGACGCGCGGCGGTTCATTCTTCCTGCTGCGCCGGAACGTGGGCGAGACGCCCACGCCACGAATCAACGCGCAAATTTTGACAGCTTATCCGCCAGCCGCGTCGGCTCGGGCAGGCGGTACTTCGTCTGACACGCCTGCACGAGCGCGATCGCCGATGGCAGATCGACGCGGTGGCCGACGCTGACGAACAGCGGCAGCGTTCTTTCCTTGCTACGATAAACGACGCCGACACTCTCGCCCTTGTGCGTCAACGGCACGTGCGATCCCGCCGCGAGCGGCACGTCGTCGAAGTCGCCAATGAGCCGACTTTTGGCGACGCCGACACTCGGCACGTCGAGCAGCACGCCGACGTGCGTCGCCAGTCCGCACCGCCGCGGATGAGCAAGGCCTTGGCCATCGAACAGGATCGCGCCGAAGGCGTGCTTCAATTGTGCGATGACGGCCACGATCGCCGGCGCTTCGCGGAAGCTCAAGAACGTCGGCACGTACGGCACGCCGCACGGCTGCTCGATGGCGACGTCTTCGACGACGCATCCTGATTCGCGGTCGTAGACCACCGCCGCGGCACGGATCGTCGTCTTATCACTCGAAAACGCGCAGTCCGCCCCGGCGACGAACCGCGGCAACGGCGTCAGCGGCGCGACCCGCGTGAGATGGCGCACGCGCTCCTGCTCGGCACGCCACGGAGCGGTTGATCCGGTCCATTCAAAGATCATGGTTCGAGCATACGCGCTGAACTCAGTCACGTGCGAAGACGTAAAGGGGATTCGAAGACCGCGTTCCCCTTGGTTTAGCCGCGGCGGCTACGCCGCGATGACAAGACGCGGTGAGTCGATCAGACCAGACGCGGCGTGGACGCCGCGGCTGAACGCGCGGAGTCGACACCAGCGCTTTCGTCGGTTGAACGGAACAATCGATGCCCGCCCTAATTGCAAATCCGAACAAAAGCCGTACGATTTCGCGTCTTTCCGCCTCGCCTACCATGCAGTTTTCTCCGGAGCGCGCCCTCATGAGTTTGAACAGTCACATCCGCATCCGTGGCGCCCGTGAGCACAACCTCAAAAACCTCGATCTCGACGTCCCGCGCGACAAGCTCGTGGTCATCACCGGCCTCAGCGGAAGCGGGAAATCGACGCTGGCGTTCGACACGATCTTCGCCGAGGGCCAGCGCAAGTACATGGAATCGCTCTCCACGTACGCGCGGCAGTTCCTCGACCAGATGCAGAAGCCCGAGCTCGACGACATCGAAGGCCTCCCCCCCACGATCGCCATCGAGCAGCGCCATGCGTCGAGCAACCCGCGCAGCACCGTCGCCACCACCACCGAAATCTACGACTACCTGCGCGTGCTCTTCGCCCGTGCCGGCACGCCCCACTGCTGGGAGTGCGGGCGGGTGATTTCCAGTCAGTCGCCGACGCAGATCACCGACGCGATCATGAAGCACCCGGAGGGGACGAAGATCATGATCCTCGCCCCGCTCGTGCGCGACATGAAAGGCGAACACAAGGAAACGTTCCAGGCCGTCATCAAGCAGGGCTTCGTGCGGTCGCGCGTGGACGGGGTGATTACCGAAGTGCCCAGGATCGAAGCGGCCCCGAAGCTCGAGAAGCAGAAGCGGCACACGATCGACGTGGTCGTCGACCGCATCGTCATCAAGCCCGACATCCGCAGCCGCGTGGCCGACTCGATCGAGACCGCGCTGAAGCTGGCGCAGGGCCTGACAATCGTGACGGTGGCGCAGAAGGACAACACCTGGCTCGACACGGTGTACAGCGAAAAGTTCGCCTGCCCCGAGCACCCGCACGTTTCATTGCCGGAGCTCGAGCCGCGGTTGTTCAGCTTCAACTCCCCGCACGGCGCCTGCCCCACCTGTCACGGCCTGGGTACGACGCTGGAATTCGACGCCGATCTGGTCGTCCCCGACGAATCGATCAGCCTGGAGAACGGCGGCGTGGAAGTGTGGCGCAAAGGCGGCAAGCGGATGAACGTCTTCTACGCGCGCGTGCTGCGGCAATTCTGCCGGGATTTCGGCGTGAAGTATTCCGAGCCGATCGCGCTCATGCCCCAGAAGGTAAAGGACGTGCTGATCCACGGTAGCGACGCCAAGGGGGATCTCGGCACGGGAACGAGCTTCGAAGGCGTGATCCCCAATTCGCTGCGCCGCTTCGAAAACACCGAAAGCGAATACGTCAAACAGCGCCTCGCCGGCTACATGAGCGAGCAGCCTTGCCCGACGTGCCTCGGCAAGCGCCTGCAGCCCTCGGCCCTGGCGGTGCGCCTTCACACCAAGAACTCGGAACATGGTGTAGGCGTCCCGCCCGCAGGCAAAAAAGAGAAATCTGGCGGGCGGGACGCCCGCCCTGCGAAGAAAAAGACCGGCGAGATCGAATTGCCCGGCTACTCCATTCAAGACATCGCCACGATGACCGTCGAAGGCTGCCGTGAGTTCTTCGCCGAACTGAAGCTCGACAGCGAAGGCGCGGTCATCGCCGAGCCGATCCACCGCGAGATCAACGCGCGCCTCGGCTTCATGTTCGACGTCGGCCTGGGCTACCTCTCGCTCGACCGCAAGACCGGCACGCTCAGCGGGGGCGAGGCGCAGCGCATCCGCCTGGCCACGCAAGTCGGATCAAAACTGGTCGGCGTCTGCTACGTGCTCGATGAACCGACGATCGGCTTGCACCAGCGCGACAACGACCGGCTCATCACCACGCTGCTGAAGCTGCGCGACCTGGGCAACACCGTCATCATGGTCGAGCACGACGAGGACTGCATCCGCGCCGCCGACCACCTCATCGACATCGGCCCCGGCGCCGGCAGCCACGGGGGCAACCTCGTCGCCCAGGGCGACATGCCGGCGGTGCTGTCCCAGCGGCAGAGCGTGACGGTGAAGTACCTCACCGGCGAGTACGGGATCTTCAAGCCCCAGACCCGCCGGCCGATGAACCCGGAGAAGAACAAGATCGAACTCAAAGGCTGCCGCGAGAACAACCTCAAAGACGTCGACGCGAAGATCCCCCTCGGCGGCCTGGTCTGCGTCACAGGCGTGAGCGGCAGCGGCAAATCGACGCTCATCAATCAGACGTTTCTGCCCGCCATCAAGCGCAAGATCTACGCCAGCAAGGCCCGAGAAGGCGATTACGATTCGATGACGGGATGGGACAAAGTCGACAAGGTGATCGAGATCGACCAGAGCCCCATCGGCCGCACGCCGCGCAGCAATCCCGCGACGTACACCGGCGTGTTCGACGAAATCCGCAACGTCTTTTCACAGACGAAAGAAGCCAAGCTGCGCGGCTACCAGGTCGGCCGGTTCAGCTTCAACGTCAAGGGCGGGCGCTGCGAAGCGTGCATGGGCCAGGGCACGAAGCTGATCGAGATGCACTTCCTGCCCGACGTGCACGTGCAGTGCGAAGCCTGCCATGGCGCACGTTACAACGCCGAGACGCTGCAGGTGCATTTCCGCAGCAAGAACATCGCCGACGTGCTCGCGATGACGATCGAAGAGGCCGTCACGTTCTTCGAGAACTTCCCCAACATTAGCCGCATGCTCCAGGCCCTGAGCGACGTCGGCCTGAGCTACGTCAAGCTCGGCCAGCCCAGCACGCAGCTCAGCGGCGGCGAAGCCCAGCGCGTCAAGCTCGCCACCGAGCTGGGCAAGAACAGCACCGGCCACACCTGCTATGTGCTCGACGAGCCGACGACCGGGTTGCACTTTGCCGACATCAACAACCTGCTCAACGTGCTCAACCGCCTGGCCGACAAGGGCAACACGATCGTCGTGATCGAGCACAATCTCGACGTCATCAAGTGCGCCGACTGGATCATCGACCTCGGCCCCGAAGGCGGCTCCGGCGGCGGCCGCATCATCGCCACCGGCACGCCCGAGCAGATCGTGGAACTGCCCTACAGCTACACCGGGCGGTACCTGAAAAAGAAGCTCGCCGACGACGCGATGCACGCGCGGCTCGCTGAGAGCGCATAGTTTCATTCGTGGCGTGGGCGTCCCGCCCACGTTTGGTTGCGTAGGGACGAAGAATCCTTCCGGCCTCGCCGGAATGCGGGCGGGACGCCCACGCCACGAATGGGATGAATAAAATGCGCGTCAACGACTTGACGCAAGGCGTGGCGTATTCGACATCACTTTTCGCCGGGCCGCATCGACATCACGGTGATGGGCACCGGAACCAGACGCCGCCGCTGCAGACTGATCGCGTGCACGACCGCGCACACCGCCATGTACGGCGCCAATAATGCAAAGCCGTGAGCGCCGGCCAGGAACGCGAGGGGCAGGTAACGCAGGTGTCTCATAACGCTGCCCGATCATAAATCGCGCAGGGTCTGCGCCACGATGAAGTGCGCGTGAATCGACAGGCGAATCTTACTTAGCCCTTCAAACCAGGTGGAGACGTGGGGCTTTGCCGGCTGAAGCGGCTGGCGTGTGTCGTTATCGGACGCACCCCTGCGCTGGTGTGATCGGACAAGCGCTTAGTCGATCGTGGGCGGCTTGTGTTCGACGATCGGCGCGTCCCCGGCGACGTCGAAACCGCGCTTGGCGGGTCGTTCCGACAGCGATTTCTTGGCGATCTCTTTGTCGGTATCGCGCTGTGCGCCGGCGACGATCCGCGCCTTGGCGGCGTCGAACTCTTCCTGCGTCATTTTCCCTTCGCGCACGAGCTGCCGAAGGCTGCCCATGCTGAATCCCGCCGCCGGATCGGTGCTGGAATCGGCGCCGAGTTTGAGGATCTTTTTGCGGACCACCACCGCCAGGGCGATCAGCATGGCCACGCCGGCCATTCCGATCAGCACCGGGAGCAGCAGCGGAGCGATTTCGGGCCCTGCCTGTGCGAGCGTCATGCTTCATGATACGCCGCGTCCAATGCGGGGATCGAGCCGCCGGGCGGACGCTCTCCTTGCGCCAGCCCCCTACAGCCGCGCCGCGGCGGCGCGTATACTCGCCGCCCATGAGCCAACGGACTTGCGCGTCATACAAAGTGCTGGTGGGCATGGAGATTCACGTCCAGCTCGCCACGCAATCGAAGATGTTCACGAGCGCCCCTAACGGCAGCGGCGCGCTCAAGGCCGGGCAGACCCCGCCGGAGCCCAACACCTGCGTCGACCCGCTCATCCTCGGCCTGCCGGGCGTGCTGCCGGTCATCAATAAGCGAGCAGTCGAGCTGTCGATCAAAACCGGCCTGGCCTTGGGTTGCCGGATCGCGGCATTCACCAAGTGGGATCGCAAGGCCTACTACTACCCCGATCTGCCGAAAAATTATCAAATCAGCCAGTACGATCTGCCCTTGTGCTGCGAGGGCCAGTTCGATCTGGTGCTGAAGGACGGCACGGTCAAGCCCGTGCGCATCCGCCGCGCCCATCTCGAAGAAGACGCCGGCAAATTGCTGCACGACGCCCCCGGCGGGTACGCGATCGATTATTCGATCGTCGACCTTAACCGCGCCGGCACGCCGCTGCTGGAGATCGTGACCGAGCCTGATTTGCAGAGCGGCGAAGAAGTGGCGGCGTTCGGGGCCGAGCTGCAGAAGCTCGTGCAGTTCCTCGGCGCCAGCGAAGGCCAGATGCAGCTCGGCCACATGCGCTTCGAGCCGAACATCAACGTCCACATCACCGACGAAGGCGGCCAGGTCCACAAGACCGCCATCACCGAGATCAAGAACCTCAACAGCTTTTCAGTGCTGGAAAAAGCGACCGCCTACGAGACGCAGCGCCAGATCGCCGAGTGGGTGGCGACCGGCAGCCTCGGCAAAAAAAGCACCTACGGCTGGGACGACGCCGCGCAGCGCACGGTATGGCAGCGCGACAAGGAAGAGGCCAACGAGTACCGCTACTTCCCCGATCCGGACTTGATGCCCGTTGAAGTGGACGACG
>DASVSS010000154.1:0-3395 GCA_036387945.1 Tepidisphaeraceae bacterium
GCTGCAGATTCGGGACGCATTCCCCGACGCGGTGCTGATCTTCATCCTACCCCCGGACCAGCAGACGCTTCTGCAGCGTTTGACCGACCGCGGCCGCGACACGCCCGACGACATCCAGCACCGCTTCCGCGCCGCCCGCCGCGAGATCGCCATGGCCCGCGGCAGCCGGGCGTTTGACTACATGGTCATCAACGACAACCTCGAACACGCGGTGGATGAGATCGTGAAGATCATCCGGCATAAGCGGGTGGGAGGGATTTAGGAGCGGTTAGAGGTCAGCGGTATAGGGGTTAGGAGAAGGAAAGGTCGCTTCCTAATATAGGGCGCCGCGTGCAAGGCATAATGTGCGAGTAGAAACGTTTGTAACGAGCCGCGTCATAAATGCCGCCTCCCGTTCCAACCGCTGCCTCCTAACCCCTCGTGCCCCCCACCTTGCGAAATCGCCCCGCTTCCGGTAAATTACCGCGTTCCCATGATTGAAGCCCTTAAGAGCGACGAAATCGTCAATAAAGTCGGCGGCCGGTTCAAGCTGACGGCCCTGTTGCAAAAGCGCGTTCTCGAATTGATGGACGGGGCCCGCCCGCTCGTCGAACGGCGTGGCAACATGACTGACCTGGAAGTGGCCATTCAGGAAGTCCTTCAGGACAAGATCGCCATCGACTACGCGGCGTCGGGACTGGCCGAACCGAACGTGAACTTTTGAAGTCGTTGAATCGTTGAATCGTTCAGTCGTTGAGTGGCCATGTCGTGGCAGCCTGTCACAATTCAACCGCTGCCCACTGAACGCCTCGACGACTCTTCCTACCCATGTCCGTCGTCCCGCCCGATCTGTCGGCGAGTGATCCGCCCCCGCTGAAGGGCCGCGAGGTCATCGTCGCCGTGTGCGGCGGGATCGCTTGCTACAAAGTCGCCGACGTCGTTTCCCGGCTCGTGCAGCTCGGCGCGGGCGTCAGCGTCGTCATGACTGCCGAGGCGCAGAAGTTCGTTACGCCACTGACGTTCCAGGCGCTGTCCGGCCGGCCCGTGCATACGAGCACGTTCGATCTCATCGAATCGTCCGACCCGCAGCACATCAAGCTCACCGAGCTGGCCGACTTGATGCTCGTCGCCCCGGCGACGAACAACATCATCGCCAAGGTCGCCGCGGGGCTGTGCGACGACCTCGTCAGCCTGATGGTCGCCGCCGCCGCCTGCCCGGTGGTGTTCGCCCCGGCGATGAACACACGCATGTGGGAGAACCAGATCGCCCAGGAGAACTTCGCCCGGCTGGCGAACCTCGGCTACCGCTTCATCGGCCCAGAGCCCGGCTGGCTCGCCTGCCGCAATATCGGCATCGGCCGGCTGAGCGAGCCGGCGCTGATCGCATCGGAAGTGGTGCGCTTCCTGAACGAGCCGCGCGCCGCGCCGCTGCCGGTCACGCCGAACCTCGGCGACGACCCCGCCCCGGACTAACTCTCCTCACATCGAAACGCCCACATCTGCTTCCTCCCCCTCCGGGGGAGGTTAGGTGGGGGCAGTCTTGACCTACAGCAGCGGGTCGCTGACGCCCGAAAAGCAATCCCCTCGCCCGGTACTCCGGGAGAGGGTAGGGAGAGGGCCAGGAGTAGTGGCGCTTTGTTACGATGGGGTGCCCGCCCGCCCCCACTTGGCCTCCCCTGCAGGGGAGGAACCGGATGGGCGTTTCAGCGCTACCGACGCCTGACCGTCCGCCCAAGTCGTTGATTGGCACTTCATCGCCACCGACACGTCGCCCCCTCCCTACCCTCCCCGCGTGCCGGGGGAGGAACTGTGCTTGGGTCGATGCCTGCCAGCGCGAACCGCGCTGTCGTAAACCGCCTCCGATTGCCGATAAAAAAGCCGTGGTCGTGCCAATCCCACTGCGCATCAAACGCCTGCCCGGCGGCGAAGGCCTGCCGTTGCCGGCACGCATGACCGCTCACGCCGCCGCCTTTGACTTGGCGGCCGCGGTCGACGCGCCCCGGACGATCGGCCGCGGCCGAATCGAGCTGATCCCCTGCGGATTTGCGATGGCCGTCCCACCCGGCTACGAAGCCCAGGTCCGGCCGCGCTCGGGGCTGTCGGCCAAGCACGGCATCACGCTCATCAATAGCCCCGGCACAATCGACGCCGACTACCGCGGCGAGGTGTTCGTCCCCCTCATTAACCACGGCCAAGCCGATTTCGTCGTCGAGCGCGGCATGCGCGTGGCGCAAATGCTCATCCTTCCGGTCCCGGACGTACAGATCATCGAAGTCGATTCCCTCGACGACACCGCGCGCGGCAGCGGCGGGTTCGGGCATACGGGGGCGGTATGAATCTTTCCCACGCGCAAAGGCTGCCTCATATTCGCTGCGGCGCGCCGCCAAGCGTGACGCGATCCGGGCGGCGAAGTCGAAGAACTCAAGCGCCACACCCGTCCGTCACTTTTAGAACCGTCCTCCATCAATGCAGACCACATGAATCGTAATCCCGCACGCACCGCCCTTCTGTTCCTTGGCGCCGCATCGTGGCTGTTCGTATTTTTGTCCACGATCAGCTTCTCGCCGGTCGATTGGCCGAGCCACGCGGTTTATCCGCACCCCGCCGATACGGCCAATCTCTGCGGCACCGGCGGCGCACTGGTGGCGTATTGGCTGCGCTACGCGGTCGGCACGGGCATTTATCCGATTCTGTTTTTCGGCGCGGTCTTCCTCGCGGTCGCCTGGTCGCGCAGCCGCTTGACCGATTTCTGGCTGCGCCTTGTCGGCGTGACGTTGCTGGCCGTGGCGCTGGGCGCCATCACGCACCAGCTCGTCGGTGGCACGCCCGGCGGGCTGCCCGAAGGGCACGGCGGCGTAATGGGCATCGCGTCATCCCATTATCTGCAAACGCATCTGAACAAAGTCGGCGCGATGCTCGTGCTCGCCAGCGCCATGCTCGTGGGCCTGATCCTGGCGGCGGACGATCTCGTGCTGCGCGCCCCGGGACTGATCGGCGGCGCACTCGCGGGTGCGCGCGACAGGATTCCCGCCGGCGGGCTGTCGCCGTTGATGAAGTTCAAATTCCCCGAGCTTCCGAAGCTCCCTTCGCTGCCCGCGTTCCGCACGCGCGACAGCGAGGCCGTCCCGCCAACGCCCGTCAGTGAAGACGCCGATGACGACGATCTAAAGCCCGAAGTCGTGCTCGGCGTGCCTAACCCGAAGCGCCGGCCCCCGCCCCCGACGGATAAGCCCAACCTCAAGCTCGTCGACGCCGACATCGAGCTGGATTTCCCGCACGACGCCCCGGCCGACGATTCGGCCCACAGCGACCCGCACGACCTCGGCCCCGCCGAGGCCGCGACCATGCCCGACGCACCAGACGATTCGGTCATCGACCGCACGAGCCTCACCGACGCCGAACCCGCCCCACCCCCC
>DASVSS010000155.1:0-1903 GCA_036387945.1 Tepidisphaeraceae bacterium
CTCTGGTTGGGCGGCGCCAGCAGCACAAGGCGGCTGAGCAGGCCGTCGTCGTACACGCCCAGCCGGGCGGCGACGCCGCAAGCGGCGCCGCTGGCGACGACGGCCGCGGGGGCGCCGATCACGCCGGCGATGAAGTCGCGCACGAAGTGCTGGTGCATCTCGGCGGTGTGGGCGATGCGCGGGACGTCGCTTTGCCCGAAGCCCAGCAGGTCCAGCGCGTAGACGGTGTGGCGCGTCTGGAGGGCGCTGACGTTGTGGTCGAACTCATGGTGGCTTGCGCCGGGGTAAAGCCCGTGCAGCAGCACGACCGGGTCGCCCAGCCCGCGGCGCGCGTAAGCGATGACGCCCTGGGGCGTTGCGAATTCGAGCATGGCCATCGGCTCAGGCCGTTTCTGCAGTCGGCGGGGCGGATCCCGCTTCGCCGGCGGCGTAAAGTCCTTTCACGGAGTCGCGCATGAGTACGATAAGCGTGAAGACGCCGAGTGTCGTGCCGAACGGGAAAAACGCGCACATCACCCCCGCCACGACCATGCTGAACGTCCGCGATCGGCCGGCCTTGATTCGCAGGCCGCTCAACAGCGTCAGCACTGCCAGCGTCCACGCCAGCAGGATGAACAGCGTGCCGGTGACGATGAAGATCCATCCGAACCAGCTCCGGTCGAACGGAGGCGCGTTGTTGTTCAGCGGCCCCGGCCCCGTGCCCGGCGGTATGCCCCGCATCGGTCCCTGCGCGGGTGGGAAAAAGTTCTCGCTCACCATGGCGACGCCCATGACGACATGGATGACCGGGAAGCAGCCGAACAGTGCCGTCACGCCGGCCAGGACGTAGTGAAAAATCGCCAGCAGCTTGAGGTGCTGGCGGTCGTCGGTCGGCGCGGCCGCGGCATGCGCGTACTGAGCGACCGGCAGATGAGGCGGCGGCAACGAAGTCATGCCGACAAGGCTAAGCCGCGAGCGGCTTACGGCAAGACGTCGGCGACGGCGATCTCGCCGACGGTTTGGCCGGCAATGACGACGGCGACTTTCGTGTCGATGGCGTAAACTTGTTGCGTGCAGTACGCCGGCCCGGTCGCGTCGGGATCGGTATGCACCTCGATCACCCGGTCGTTCAAATTCACGATCCAATAGCACGCGATGCCCGCCCGCGCATAAGCCCGTCGCTTAATCCCGCGGTCAATCAGTAAACTCGATTCCGCGATCTCCACCACCATCTGCACTTCGGACGCATTCGGGTGCCGACCGCGAAAATCGTTCGTATCGCCGCAAATTACGGCGATGTCGGGTTCCGGCTCGCTGTCCTCCAACGTGATCGGATCCTGCCGGAACAAAAAGTGCCCGGCCGGAAGCAGGGCCAGCAGCGCACGGGCGACTTGTTCGTTGCAGAAGACGTGCGGTGGATTCTTCGACATGCGGTAGACCAGAATCCCCTCGATCAATTCGACCCGGTCGTCGGGCGTGAGGATGCCGCGATCGATCATCGTGTGGTATTGGTCGACCGTAAGCCGAAAAACGGGTTCCGCGACGTACGCGGCGGCGGCGACAGGGACGGGAACGTGCAAGAGCGTCATACCGTTCTCATCGTACCGCTCACACCCGCTCTGCCGCCACCAAATCCTCGTACGTCTCGCGGCGGCGGATGATTTTGTAACTGTCGCCGTCGACGAGCACTTCCGGCAGGCGCGGGCGGTTGTTGTAGTTGCTGCTCATCGCAAAGCCGTACGCGCCGGCGGTGAAGACGGCCAGCAGGTCGCCGCGTTTCGTAACGGGCAGCGGGCGGTCTTTGGCCAGGTAATCGCCGCTTTCGCAGATCGGGCCGACGACGTCTACCGTTTCGCCGTTCTTCGGGACGAACGCTTCGTCGCGCGTTTCGATCACGTTGCCTTCGCTCGGCGTGGCGGGCCAG
>DASVSS010000156.1:0-1828 GCA_036387945.1 Tepidisphaeraceae bacterium
GATCGGTGAGGCAAAGGACTGGCGGCGGCACCTGGCCGGCGAGTACAGCGAGGCGTACACGGGCAAGATGATTCGCCAGGCCCGCATGATTTGGCGCGACGCGATCGATCGGAAGCTGTTGGCCGACAACCCGTTCGCCGCAGTGAAAGTCGGCTCCGCGCGGAACCCGTCGCGACAGCGGTTTATCGACCGCGCCACCATTGGCAAGATCATTGACGCCGCCCCCGATCCGCAATGGAAGCTGCTGATCGCGCTGGCACGCTACGCGGGCCTCCGCGTGCCGTCGGAGCCGCTCGGCCTCACGTGGGCGGACATCAACTTCGCCGAGGGGCGCATGGTCGTGCACTCGCCGAAGACCGAGCACCACGCCGGCAAAGGCATCCGCGTCGTCCCGATCTTCGCCGAGCTGGCGCCGCTCCTACAGGCGGTGTTCGATGCCGCGCCCGAAGGAGAGGCGCACGTGATCACGCGTTACCGCTTGGCCAATACCAATCTGCGCACGCAGTTCAATCGCATCATCAAGGCGGCCGGCGTGGCGCCGTGGCCGCGGCTGTTTCAAAACCTTCGCTCGAGCGCGGCAACGGAGCTGGTCGAGCGTTTCCCGGCGCACGTGGTAAACGCGTGGCTCGGCCACACCGAGGAAGTCGCGCAGGCCCACTACCGCACCGTGACGGACGATCATTTCGCGGCTGCCGCAACCGCGGCGCCGACGCGGGGCGTAAAAGTGGCGCGCAATCCGGCGCAGCAGCCGGCGGAAATGGTCGGCAAGCTGCTGCAGACTGCGCCACCGCGTGCGCCACTTTCCCCGGAAAACACCAAAACCCCTGAAAATTCAGGGGTTTGGAGTGGGCCCCCTGGGATTCGAACCCAGAACCAAGGGATTATGAGTCCCCTGCTCTAACCGTTGAGCTAGAGGCCCGGACGGCGCGGCGATCAGCGGCGGAAGGTTAGGGTGCCGAGGCCGGGGTGGTCGCTATTGGTGCCTTCGGGTGTGGCGGCTTTTTCGACGACTTGTTTGCTGTACGGGGCGTCTAGTTTGGCCTTGTCGAACAGGGCGCGGGTCATCTCCCAGATGGGGGAGAAGTTGCCGCGGCCTTTTTCCGATGGGCCGGTTTTGTAGATGAACACGTCGTTGCAGTACTCGAAGAACGGGTGGTACGGCACGTCGTTGCCGAGGTTGTATTTGGCGGTGTATTCCATGCCCAGCAGAAGGCGGTTGTCGCCGCTGACGCCGTAGTCGCGCACGCCGGTTTCGTCATTGTAGCGGACGAGGTCGATGCCCTGGTTCCAGGCGACGAGTGCCACTTCCACGAGGTGGCCGAGGCCGCCCTGGCTGTGGGGCTGGTCGCGCCCGGACTCGGCGTTTTCGCCGGTGGCGTCGATGTACTGCGTCACGCCGCAGCAGCCGCCCTTGCGTGAGCCGTTGGTGATGAATCCTTTCTTGTACGCCCCGATGCCGTGTTCGAACATCTCACGGTCGTCGCAGAAGACGCTCATCGACACGATGCCTGTCATCGCGCTTGTGCCCCAGTTGGCCGCCGCGCCACCGCGCACGCGGGGGTAGACGACGTCCTTGAACCACTCCCGGGCACGGTCGGCGTCCTGCTTCGGCCAGCCGGCTTCGCCGCCGAAGCCGTGGGCGAGGATTTCCGCCGCCTGCGCCATCTGGCTGCCCCCGAGGCCGCTGCGCATCGGCTCTTTGGGCAGGCTGGTGACGGTGCCGGACCATGCGTCGATCATGCCGATCGCCGCCTTGGCGTAGGCCGGATCACCCGAGGCGACCCACTTGATCGCCAGCACGTACGCGGTGTGGCCCTGGTTCTGCAGG
>DASVSS010000157.1:0-2059 GCA_036387945.1 Tepidisphaeraceae bacterium
CTGGGAGTTTGCAGAATCGACAAGCGAACGGACTCGCTGAAGCGCGCCACGCCGCGCTGCTTTCAAGAATCTAAAGTCACCCCGCGCCGTCACGTCAGCGATTTCAAAATCCTCTCGTAACTCTCCGCCCGCCACGTCGGCGCCGTGCCGGCTTCGACGTCGGGGTAATGCGCGATCAACCCATCCGCCGGCGTGTTCCACAATCCGAAGAGCTTTACGCCCGGGGTATCAATGACGTGCCCGCCGAAGCTTAGCGGGAACTTTCGCGCCGACGTGGTGGTGTGCATGCCCTTGGAATGCACCTGGCTGATCGCCCCGACCCGCAGCGCCGCCAGATCGATCGACGGCTCGACGACGCGCACGAGCGACGACTTTCCCACGCCGCTGTGCCCGGCCAGCACGCTGGTCTTGTCGCGCAGCACGTCCCGCAATGCGTCCAGGCCCTGGCCGGTCGGTGCGCTGGTGCGGAGCGTCGGCACGCCGAGCGTCTCGTAGTGCGCCAGCACCGCCGCGGCATCGGCCAGGTCCTGCTCGCTGGCGGCGGTGTCGATCTTGTTCAGGCAGATCACCGGCGCCAGCCCGCCGCTGCGCGCCGCGATCACCATGCGATCGACCAAGCCCCACTTCACCTCCGGCAAATGCAACGCGGCGACGATCAGCATCTGGTCGGCATTGGCGACGATCGGGTGCACCTCGATGGCCTTGAAGCTGTCGGCCCGCATCAGGATCGTCCGCCGCGGCTCGATGCGGGCGATCGCCCCTTCGTTGGCGACGACGTCGTTGCGCTCCGGGGCGAGCGCGAATTTCACAAAGTCGCCGACGACGATCTGCGTGTCGCTCACCTTCGCCAGCGTCTTGCGCTGCGTGCAACGGTACACCACTCCGCCCGACAGCACTTCCAGAAACAGCGAGTGCACCTGGATCACCTCGCCCAAGGGCATCGCGTCGACTTCGACCGTCGAATTGGCGTCGCGGGCGGCCTGGGTCTTGATCGTCTTATGGTGCTGGGCGTGCTTCGAGCGGTCGCTGAACTTTTCGTTCTCCTCGACACGGTCCTCGTCGAACGCGCCGCTGAGGAAGTCGTTCGTGAGATCCGCGCTGTAGGATGATTTGTTACGGCCTTTCAAGACCGTACATCATACCCCCGGCCACGCCGACTTGCAGCGGCCCGGCCGGCAATCGGCGCGATGGCCGGGCGGCGTTCACGGCCCGTCCGACGCGCGGAGCAGGTCGGCCAGCGTGTCCAGGGCCGCCTTCCGCTGGCGGTTCATGCCCGTGTCCAACTGCCGCCAGGCCCGGTTGGCGTCGCCGGATTCGATCAGCGCCAGCACCGCGTCCCGGATCGGGGGCAACACACTGCGACGCCGCAACTGCAGGCTGGCAAGGGCCAGAAAAATCACCGGCCCTTCGTTGGGATCGCCGAGCAAATCGCGGAACGTCTCGAACACCGCCTGCGTGGCGAACCCGGGATCAATGCCCACGCCCACCCGATCGCCGTACACGTTGGCCACTTCGTGCGCCAGGTCCGAAGCCAGGAACACGGCGGTGAGGTCGTTGATCTCGTCGTCATCCACGCCGCCATGATAGGGCGGCCCGCCACCCCGCCAAGCCGCTGCGATCTGTCATTTGACGATGCCCAACAGCACACCAGGGCGGTCGGATGGGCGGCATTGCGCGCGAAATAATTCGCTTCGCCGATTTGCTGAGAAAGCGCGCAGTCGAATCTCCGCCTCGACGAGCGCTCAAAAACGCCACGAACTTAAAACGCCCGAAAAATCAGCGGATTATGCGATTCCGCGAATTTTTCCGCGCGGAAAATCGTCTGGCACCGCTTTCGCTCTAAAGATTTTCGTAGTCGTCACGTTGGCGACTCAAAGATCATGGAGCGCGGTTGGTTCCCACGGGTCGTATCGCCCGCAAACGGTTTGCGGGCGATACGAACCTGTTATGAGCCGCCCAACGACAATTACGCTGGTATAACGCCCCGACATAACGACATCGCCGCCCTCTGGGGAGAGACGCGGTTGATGTCACAAGCCTCCTCCTCCGCCAAGCCGCA
>DASVSS010000158.1:0-18867 GCA_036387945.1 Tepidisphaeraceae bacterium
GCCACGATGCGCGTTCGAAAGCGCGGCGCGGGCAACCCGTATTTTGCGATCTACGTCGACAAAAACCTGACCGAGGACCAGAAGGCCGCAGCCACCGCCCGGCAACTCGAGCGGGATCAGGCCAAAAGCTTCGTCGCCCGCCTCCTGTTCTACGGCGTGAGCGGCGTGATGATCGCCATGCTGCTGGCGATGGCGGACTCCGTCGTCGACCGCAACGTTAACGGGGCGATCGTCTACGGCTCCATCGGCGCGGTGCTCGGCCTGGCCGGCGGGCTGGTCGTGGCGCTGATCGTTAACCGCGTGCAGGCCGACGTCGGGCTGACTGAACAGGTGCAGAGCGTGCCCGAACGGATTGCGACACAAGTGATCTGCTGGGGCGCGCTGGGTCTGTTCCTCGCCGCCGCCCCGGGCATCATCCTGCGCAACGGCAAGCGTCTGCTCATCGGCATGCTCGGCGGGCTGATCGGCGGTGTGATCGGCGGGCTGGCGTACGTGCCGATGCAGAACTACTCCGGCAACGAGCACCTCAGCCGGCTCATCGCCATTGTGCTCATCGGCGCCGTCGCCGGGCTCGCGTGCGGCATCATCGAAAACGTCGTCAAGAGCGGATGGCTCAAGGTCGAAAGTGGCCTGATCGCCGGCAAGCAGTTCGTGCTCTACCGCAATCCGACCTTCATCGGCGCACACCCGATGTCGCACATCTACCTGTTCAACGACCCGCAGGTCGGCCGCCGCCACGCCTGCGTGCACATTGTCGGCAGCGGTTACGAAATCGAGGACCTGCCCCTGGGCACGCCCACCTACGTCAACGGCAAGCCGGTCAGCCGGCAGCGCCTGCGGCCGGGCGACGAGGTGCAGGTGGGCCGGACGAAATTCCATTTCCAGGAGCGCGCCAAAACCATCTGACCTGTCGTGACATCACGCACGAGCGGCGCGGCCGCTTCGACGAGCGTGCCCGTACCGCAACACGAATCAAAGAAGACGCTTTGGGCATCCTATTCATCGACCTCGGCGAGGTCCGGACATTCGAGCTGAAGGGCGTACACACGATCGGCCGCGAAAGCGGCAACGACATCGTGGTCACGCACCCCACCGTCAGCCGGCACCACGCGCGCATCGAGTGCGCCAACGGGCAGTACGTCGTCACCGATTACAACAGCCGAAACGGCACGCGCATCAACGGCAAGGCGATCCTCGAGGACGAACCGCTCGTGGACGGGGCGCGCATGCGCATCGGCCATGTGCGCGCCTGGTTCTTCGAGCGGATGCCCGCGAAGCTTCCGCGCTCGATCAGTAACCGTGACCGCGGCATCGTGTTCCAGTGCGTCTGTGGGCAGCGGCTGTGGTCTGCGGGCGACACCGTCGGGATGGCGGTGACGTGCGGCGGGTGCCAGAAATCGGTCGAGGTGCCCGAGGAATCGACGCCTGGCCTGACGGGCGATTCGGCGGGAACGGTCGCGGGCGTTTCGATCGTCGAGCAGCAGCAGCCGCAGAAGACGGTCTGCAATGTCTGCCAGTGGCCGATTGAAAAGAGCGAGCGCGCCCACCGCTGCCCCGCCTGCGGCCTGGACTTCCACCTCGACTGCTGGCGCGAGAACCGCGGCTGCAGCGCGTACGGCTGCGCGCAGGTGAATGTCCTGGCCCCCAAAGACCGCCCGGCCAGCCCCCTGGTCGCCGCTGTTCCCGATACATTAGTCGCCCGCCCCCCGGCGGCCGACACGGTGCGGCAGGCATCGGCGGCGGTGCGACCGTCGCTGGCGTGGGCGCATGCTTTGCTGGCGATGGCGGTGGTCGGCTCGCTCCTAGGCACGGTGTCGTTCGGCATTCCCGCGGCGATCGTAGGGGTGATCGCCTTCGGGCGCCTCTTGGTCAGTCGCACGGATCCCAAGTCGGTTCTCGTCGCCGCGGCGATGATCGCGGCGCTGGGCGCTGGGGCGGGATTTTTGATCTCACGATTCTGGTGGCAGGGCCATCCGTTGATGCCGTTCTAACCCACGCGCGAAGTGCCGCGACTTCGCTAGAATGACGGAATGATCGCGTTCGCCTGCCCGAGTTGCGGCAAATCCTTCAGCGTTCCTGATAGCTACGCCGGACGCCGCGCGCGGTGCAAGGGGTGCCGCGAAGAGCTGACCGTCCCCGCCGTCGTAACCCCGGCCGCTCCCGCCAAGCCGCCGCTGCGCGTGCGGCGGTTGCTGGCCGACGCCGCGAGCGTTCGAGAAGCCTTCGCACAGCATCCGCGGATCAAGCTCGCCTCAGCCGAGGGCGACCCGCCGGACACGTTCGTGTTCGAGTTCAACGTCAGCGGGCTCGAACGAGACGCCAAGGGAAAGATCGTGCCGCGTCAGACGCACCGGGCGGAAGTGAAGCTCGGCGCCGACTACCCGCGCCTGCCGCCGGTCTGTCGGATGCTCACGCCGGTGTTTCACCCGAACATCGACGCGGCCCACGTCTGCATCGGCGACCACTGGACCGCCGGCGAGCGGCTGATCGATCTCGTCACGCGGCTGGGTGAAATGCTGGCGTACCAGGCGTACAACATTCGCAGCCCGCTCGATGGCGAAGCGGCGATGTGGGCGGATCTCAACGCCGAGAAGCTCCCGACCGATCCGCGGCCGATCCAGGCGTGATCTCTTCCAGCAGCCCCACGCCGAGCAGGGCCGCCGCCGCCTCAAGCAACGTCGGCAGCGGCAAGCCCGATCGGACGGCGATCGCGCGCAGGTCGTGATGGCCGTCTGAAAGGTTGAGCACCCAGAGCAACGCCATTTCATACCCGGCGGATTTCGTCGTGCCGCCGGTCGTCGCGTACAGCCCGCGCCGACCGAGCTGCGGCTCGCCGTACGGCTGCAGATTGCGAAACCGCCTGCCTTCGTCGGGCGACGCGACGGGAGGAGTGGCGTCTTCTGCCACGAATGAATCTTCGTGCGGATCAGGAACCAGATCACCTTCGGGCCGCACCGATCCTTCCAGACTGTCGATGATCGCCAGCACCGTTTCGGCTGAATCCTCCAAGGCCGCCGGGTCCAGCAGCGAGCAGTTGTCGGCCGAGGTGTGGTAGGCGTCGTACTCTCCGTACGGCGTCCGCATCAACACGCCGAACGGGAGATCGAATCCCGGCGAACTGTACTGCCGTTCGTCGTACCCGTACGGCGAAAATCGACGCACAGAGTGCGGCCGGCCGCGCGCTTGCAGCACAGCGAGGGCGACTCGATCGATCGTCGCGCTCTCCTTGCGCGAAGCCTTATAAGTCATCGAGCCATCGTCGCCGAGGCAACTCAGGATCAGCCCGTGGCGGACGCGCCCTACATTCGCGCGGTTGCGGTGCAGCCATACGATTGCGCCGATCGTCCCGGGGGCGAAGACGACGCGGACCGTGTAATGCCGCTTCCTCCCCCGCAAAGCGCGCACGGCGGCAACTGCGACGGCAATCCCGCTGAGGTTGTCGTTGGCCAACGACGGGTGGCAGACGTGGGCGCTCAGAACAATCTCGTCTGCGCTCTCGCCCGGCAGCAGACACTCGCCGTACGTCAGCGACCCGGGGGCGAGCGTTGTGTCGATGTCGACCGCGTAGTTGCCCTCGACGAGTGACTCCACGATCCGGTGCGGCAGACAAAAGCCCCACGCCGGCTTGTAGTAGCTCGTCCGGTACGGAATCACGTCCGGCCGATCCGGCCGCGAGAACAGGTGGCGCCGAAGTTCGTCGAGCGTCACCGTGCCGCGAAAGGGCGTTGAGTAGTTCAGCACATGCAGGTTGTGAACGTCCGTGTCCGCGAGGATCGCGCCGTCGGGGCCGCGCAGCGTTGCCCGGCGGAGATTCCATTCCGGCGGGACGACCCAGTCGAACACCGCCGTGCCGCTGGCGACCTCGTGCAACTGAACCGGGATCGACTCGCCGATGATCCGCAGCGTCTCGCGCACGCCGTTGCCGGTGATCGACCGGCAGATTGGAAAAAGCTGCTCGCAAAGCGCGAGCATGGCAGAGCCGTTCATCGCGGCACCAGCGGGTATTGCGCATCGCGCGGCGCGACGACATTGATCGGCCCCGGCCATTCGATTGCGAACGCGGGGTCGTCGTAGCGCACACCGCCGGCGTGGGCCGGCGCGTAAGCGGCCGACAACATGTACGTCAGCTCGGCGTCGTCGCTCAGCGTGAGATAGCCGTGGGCGCAGCCTGCGGGGACGTAGAGCTGGCGATGATTTTCAGCAGTCAACGTTTCCCCGTGCCACTGCCGGAACGTCGGGGATTCCGGCCGAAGGTCGAGCGCGACGTCGAAGATCGCGCCGCGCGTGACGCGGACGAACTTCGTCTCCGCGTGCGGGGGGCGTTGGAAGTGCATCCCGCGCAGCGTGCCGCGTCGCCGGTTCTGGGTGACGGCGCACAGGTGTAGCGCCGTATCGAGGCCGGCTTCTTCGAGCGCATCACGGTCCCAGGTGCGGGCGAAGTACCCGCGGTCGTCGGCAACGGGCGTAGCCTCGATGACGTGCACGCCGGGGATTGCAGTGGGGATGATTCTCATGCCGCAAGGTACTCGTCTACTTGCCCGCGGGTGTAAGCGAGGGGGTCGACCGCTGCGTGGCGGTACCAGGCGATCGTCCTCTCGATCGCCAGGGCGGCCGAGTACTTCGGTTGCCAATAGAGCCGCTGGTGGGCCTTGCCGCTGTCGAGCCGCAGCAGTGCCGCCTCGTGCGGGGCGCTGGGGTCGATGTCGACATGGTACTGTCCGCTGCCCCAGTTCCGCAGTGCGATCTGAACCACCTGCTCGACGGCCAACGTGTCGTCGGCGCCGGGGCCGAAGTTGAAGCCTTCTGAGAACTGCACCGGGTCGCCGGCCAGTCGGGCGGCGAGTTGCAGGTAACCGGTCAATGGCTCGAGGACGTGCTGCCACGGACGGACCGCCGCCGGGTTGCGCACGCGCACGGATTCGCCCGCCGCCATCGCGCGAACGACGTCGGGCACCAGCCGGTCCTCGCAGAAGTCGCCGCCGCCGATCACGTTCCCCGCGCGGGCGGTCGCGACGGCTTTACCGTGCGAGGCGAACTGTTTCGGGTGGAAGTAGGACGAGCGGTAGCTCTCCGTGACGAGTTCGCAGCAGGCCTTGCTGGTGCTGTACGGGTCGTAGCCGCCGAGCTTGTCCGACTCCTGGTAGGGCCTGCCGTCGCCGGTTTCGGCATAGACCTTGTCGGTGGTCACGACGACCGTCGCACAAGACTCGCTATAGCCCCGCAGCACCTCCAGCACGTTCATCGTCCCGATCACGTTGCTGTGGAACGTGCCGACCGGATCACGATAAGAGCGTCGCACGAGCGACTGCGCCGCCAGGTGCAGTACGAACCTCGGCCGGCAGGCGTGCAGCGTGCGCGTGAGCAGCGGCAGGTCGAGCAGATCACCGACGACCGATTCGCACAACTTATCGCCGCCGATCATCGCGTAACCCGAAGGCGTCGTCTCCGGCGGCAGCGCGTAGCCGGTGACCCGGGCGCCGAGTTGTTCGAGCATCACGAGCAGCCAGGCGCCCTTGAAGCCGGTGTGCCCTGTGACGAAGACCGATTGGCCCTTGAATGCTTGTTCGAGCGCGGCGCGCATTACACCACCAGCTTCCTGGAGACGAACGCCTCGGCGTATCGGCTGTTGCACTCCAGTCCGCGCAATCGGGCGAGGGCTCGGAACGTCTCTTCATCAAACCAGTGCTTCGATCGTTGCGTGCCAAAATGTTCCAGCAGAAGTTGCACTTTTCTTGTCATCACCTCGGCCCCGACCGGCACATAAAGGTTCGGACGCTGAAGGTCGCCGTCCCACTTGGGGATCTCGTACTCCCAGATCTGGTGAGCGCGGAAAGCGTTCCAGGTGAGTTCGTTGATCACCCGGTGATCCTGATGGCGGTCGTCGGCGGAATGCGTGAGCACGAGATCGGGATCGAACGACTTCAATTCGGAAAAGAGCGCCTTGATGTCCGCCGTCTGTGACGGGAACGTCGTATCGTGACAGCCATACACGACGACCGACGCGCGGCCTTGGCAGAAGGCGGCGGCGCTGCCGACGGCTTCGCTTTCGCGCGGCGTGCCGCGGCCGCTGAAACAGACCCAGCGCACGGCTACGTCCGGCGATTCGGCCTGCAGGCGCAGTAAGGTGCCGCCGGCGCCGATCTCGATGTCGTCGGAGTGCGCGCCCAGGCACAGCACGCGCTTGAACGATTTCAATCCGGCAAATGGCTTCATGCGGTTCGCTTAGTAGGCAGGGTCGGCTTCTTCCACACCTGCCAGGGCGCGCGCCCTTTGGCGTCGAGGTCGTCGAGCGTCATCTTCTCTTTGAAGGTGTCCATGCAGGCCCAGAAGCCGTGGTGGCGGTAGCTCATCAGCTTCCGCTCGGCGGCGAGCTTGCGGAAGACCGTCGGCACGATGTCGTCGCCGTCGGCGAAGTAGTCGAGCGCCTCACGCCGGAAGATGAGATAGCCGCCGTTGATCCACAAATCGGTCTGGTCGGCGTCGACGAGGTCGGTCACCGTTCCGACTGGATCGACGTGGACTGCGTGCCAGCTATGCCCCGGCCGCACCGTGAGAAACGACGCGAGGTGCTCGCTGCCGCGGAAGTCTTCGATCATCTTCGGCAGCGGCGCGTCGGTCAGGCAGTCGGCGTAGTTGGCCATGAACATCTCGTCGTCGCCGAGGTGCTCCTTGATCGCCATCAGCCGCTCGCCGATTTTTGCGTCCACGCCGGTGTCGACGAACGTAATCTTCCAGTTGCTGATGTCGCTATTGATCAGCTTAAGATCACGGCCGCCTTCGCTGAGGACGAAGTCGTTGCTCGTGCACTCGTTGTAGTGCAGGAAGTATTCCTTGATCGCGTCGGCCCGGTACCCGAGGCACAGGATGAACTCGTTGTGGCCGTAGTGCGCGTAATACTTCATCAGGTGCCACACGATCGGGCGGTAGCCGACCGGCACCATCGGTTTGGGCGTGTTTTCCGAATAGTCCCGCAGACGCAGGCCTTGGCCGCCGCAGAAGATGACCACTTTCATGACGCGTTCTCCGGTTAATCGATGACGGCCAGCTTTGGCAGCGGCACGACGAACTTGCCGCCCCACTCACGGACGTGGCTCATCTGTGCGACGATCTCGTCCTTCAGATTCCAAGGCAGGATGAACAGGTAATCCGGCCGCCGCTCGGCGATCACGGCCGGGTCGAGGATCGGAATGCGGCTGCCTGGCAGGAAATTACCCTGCTTGTGCGGGTTGCGATCGACGGTGAAGTCGATGAAGTCGCCACGGATGCCGCAGTAGTTCAGCAGCGTGTTGCCTTTGCCCGGCGCGCCGTAACCGGCAATGCGCTTGCCCCGCCGCTTGGCGTCAACGAGGAAGGAGAGCACCCCGCGCTTCGTCTCGCGCACGCGCTCGGCGAAGGCGTCGTAATACGTCAGGTCAAAGTGCCCCGCCGTCTTTTCGGCCTCCAGCACGGAGTGAACGCTGTCACTGATCGGCTTGGTGTGGTCGCCCGCATGGCGGGCGTAGACACGGACCGACCCGCCGTGTGTCGGAAGCGCGTCGACGTCGAACACGGTCAAACCATGACGGGAGAAGATCTGCGCGACGGTGGTGACGGACAGGTAGCTAAAGTGCTCGTGGTAGATCGTGTCGAAGTAATTGTTCTCGATGAGCTTCGACAGTACAGGAAACTCCATCGTCACCACCCCGCCGGGCGCGAGCAGGATCGTGAGACCGCCGACAAAATCGTTGATGTCCGGCACGTGTGCCAGGACATTGTTGCCCAGCAGCAGGTCCGCCGGGCCCTCTTCGTCGCGCAGCGCGGCAGCGGCGGCACGGCCGAAGAATCGCACGATCGACCGCACGCCCTTGGCTTCGGCGGCGGCGGCGGTGTTGGCGGTCGGCTCGATGCCCACGCAGGGCACGCCGCGCTGGACGAAATATTGCAGCAGGTAGCCGTCATTGCTGGCGATCTCGACGACTTTGCTCTTCGAGCCCAGCGCGAAACGCGTGGACATCTTCTCCACGTAATCGCGGGCGTGTGCCAGCCAGCCTGAGCTGAAACTGCTGAAGTATGCGTAATCACCGTCGAAAATTTCTTCCCGTGCGACGTACTGCGGCAATTGCACGAGAAAGCAATGATCACAGACGTAAGCGTGCAGCGGGTAGAACGATTCCGCGTGGTTGAAGCGCTCGGGCGTGACGTGCCGCTGGCACAGTGGACTCGTGCCGAGATCGACGAACGTGTGCGTGAGCGCGGCCAGGCAGAAGCGGCACGCGGGCGCAAGGGCGTCCGGTGGATTCGCCGTAACAGTGAATGGTTTCGCGCACGCTGAGAGATGCATCTGAAGGGGTGCATCGGCCCGTCTGCCGCGTGACTAAAGGATGGCGCCTGGGACGGGTCCCGGCACATAGAGCCTTGGAAGCGGGCCGGGTGCGGGGTTCTTCATTGACGTCTGTTCGCGCAATCGCTTGAATGCGACCATGCAGATGTCGGCAGATCAGATCATCGAGATCCTGGATTCGGCGAAGGAAGAAAACGGCCTCGACCGTTATCGGACCGGCCAGGTCGTCGAGCTTCCGCCCGACCACGAAGTGTGGATGACCGGCGACATCCACGACCACCGGAGCAACTTCGCCAAGTTGGTCGCTGCGGCGGATCTGCGCGCACACCCGACGCGGCACCTGATCCTGCACGAACTCATCCACGGCGACCACTCCGACACCGCCGGCGCCGAAGACAGTTGGAAGATGCTCGCCCAGGCCGCTGAGCTGAAACTGGACTATCCGGAGCAGGTGCATTTCCTGTTTGCCA
This sequence comes from Tepidisphaeraceae bacterium, assembly GCA_036387945.1. GTDB lineage: Bacteria > Planctomycetota > Phycisphaerae > Tepidisphaerales > Tepidisphaeraceae > DASVSS01. The sequence continues at coordinate 8,791 of DASVSS010000158.1, forward strand.
ATCACGACCTGGCGCAGATCCATGGCGAAGGCATCATGAAGTCCGGTCTCAGCGTCTGCGAGGCCTTTAACAAAGGTGTCAAGCGCGACTTCCCGTCCGGCGAGCTTGTCGTGCAGGTGGCGATCACGGAGTTTCTACTCTCATTGCCCCTCGCGGTGCGCTGCCCGAACGGGCTTTGGTTCAGCCACAGCATCCCGGCCGATGACCAGATCGACGTCTTTGACTACAGCGTCTTCAGCCGATCGCCATTGACCAGCGCCGATTACAAGAAACGCACCGGCCCTATCTACCAGCTCATCTGGGGGCGGAAGTACACCGAAGGGGGCGTGGCGCGTTTCGCCGAGAAAGTGGGCGCCAAGATGCTCGTCACCGGCCATCAGCCGCAGGAGTACGGGCACACCGAAGTCGGTGATCGCATGCTCATCATCGACTCGTCGCACAATCAAGGCGTCTTTCTGCCGTTGGAGACGAGCGCGGATTACACGATCGACGCGCTCGTGGAGCGGCTGCAAAAGTTCGTTGCCTTGCCCCTCGCCACGCCCCGCGGCGACTGAAGCTCGCACCGGCACAGGCCGTCAGACGATCGGCTTCACTTCGTCGGCGAGCCAGCACGCCGACAGATGCTCCGCGTCATCGGGCGCCGGCATCAGGGGCGGCGATTCGCTCGCGCATTTGCGGAGCACCCGCAGGCGAAGGCCCGCCGAAGTGATTTCGACCGTATCGCCCGCGTCCGCCCCGGCGGCGGCCTCGCGGGTAAGCGGGCAGCGCGGATGGAAGTGGCAACCCGTCGGAGGGTTGCTCGGGCTGGGCACTTCGCCGACCAACACGATCCGCCGCTTGCGCGGCCGCGGGTTGGGCTCGGGGATCGCACTCAGCAATGCCACCGTGTACGGATGCCTCGGCCGGCGATACAGCCCGCGTGACGGGGCCTTTTCCACGATCCGGCCAAGGTACATCACCGCAACGTCGTGCGAGAAATGCTCGACGACCGCCAGGTTGTGGGCGATGAACAGGTACGCGATCCCGCGCTCCTGCTGCAGATCGGCTAGAAGGTTCAACACCTGCGCCTGGATCGATACGTCGAGCGCGCTGACCGGCTCGTCGCAGACGATGAACTCCGGCGACAGCGCCAGCGCCCGCGCGATGCCGATGCGCTGGCGTTGCCCGCCGGAAAACTCGTGCGGGTAGCGCGACGCATCCTGTGGGTGCAGGCCGACGCGCTCGAGCAGGCCGCCGACCATTGCGTCGCACTCGCGCCCCCGGGCGATGCCGTGCACCTCTATCGGCTCGCCGATCGCCCGGCCGATGGTCATGCGCGGGTTGAGGCTGCTGACGGGGTCCTGAAAAATGATCTGCATGTGCCGGCGCAGTTTCCGCAGCGCCTGGCCCGAATAGCTGAAGAAATCCACGCCCTTGTAAACGACGCTGCCTTCGGTGCGCGGGATCAGTCGAAGGATGCTCCGACCCACCGTCGTCTTGCCGCACCCGCTTTCGCCGACCAAGCCCAACGTCCGCCCGGCCCGGATCGTAAAGCTCACGCCATCGACGGCCTTCACCTGTCCGACCGTGCGCGACAGAACGCCGCGACGAATCGGGAAGTGCGTTTTGAGATTTTCTACGCGCAACAGCGGCTCGGTCGAGTCGCGCTCGCTCACGATTCCCGCGTGTGATCCCGCTGCGGCGGGAGGGGATTGGATCACGACAGCACCTCCAGCCCCGCAGGCCGCTTGTCGGCGAGTTGCGGCACGGTGACCGGCGATTCCTGAAAGTTTGGCGCGTGGTGGCAAGCCGCCCACTGCCCGGGGAACACCTCGCGCAACGCCGGCTCGACAGTCGCGCACGTCGGGTCTCCCTGCATCGCCGGGCAGCGCGGGTGAAACTTGCACCCGGTCGGAAACCGCGCCGGGCTCGGCACGTTGCCGGGGATGGTCTGCAAGCGCGACACTTCCCCGCCGAGCTGCGGCACGCTGCGCAACAGGCCCTGTGTGTACGGATGCGTCGGGCGGTCGAACAGTTCCTCCACGCGCGCAGTCTCCACGATGCGGCTGGCGTACATCACCGACACCACGTCCGCCTGTTCCGCCACCACGCCGAGATCGTGGGTGATGAGCAGGATCGCCATGCCGGTGTCGCGCTGCAGCTTGCGCAGCAGGTCGAGAATCTGCGCCTGGATCGTCACGTCCAGCGCCGTAGTCGGCTCGTCGGCGATGAGCAGCTTCGGCCGGCACGCCAGCGCCATCGCGATCATCACCCGCTGCCGCATCCCGCCGGACATCTGGTGCGGGTACTCGTCAAGCCGCCGCGCCGGGTCGTTGATGCCGACGTCCGCCATCGCGCTTTCGGCGATCGCACGGGCCTGCCGGTGACTGGTCCCCTGGTGCAGCGTGACGGCCTCGGTGATCTGATCGCCGATGGAGTAGACCGGATTGAGCGACGTCATCGGCTCCTGGAAGATCATCGCGATCTCTTTACCCCGGACGCGACGCATTTCCCGGTCATTGAGCGTCAGCAGGTCTCGGCCTTCGAACAGAATCCGCCCGCCGAGGTACTTCGCAGGTGGTGTCGGAAGCAGCCGCAGCACGGACATCGCCGTGACCGATTTCCCGCACCCGCTTTCGCCGACGAGGGCCACCGTCTGCCCCGGATAGACGCTCAAATTGGATTCGTTGACGGCGCGCACGACGCCTCGCGCCGTTTCGAAAGCGACCGTCAGATTTTCGACCCGCAGCAATGGTGACATTCGTTATTCTCGTTTGAGCAGTTTAGGATCGAGCGCGTCGCGCAGGGCCTCGCCGATGAGGTTATACGCAAGCACGGTGAGAAAGATTGCCGTGCCGGGAAAGACGGCGAGCCACCAATAGAACCGGCTCTCCCCGACGGCCTGATTTAAGATGCTCCCCCAGCTCGGATCCCCCACGAGCCCGACGCCGAGAAAGCTTAAAGTCGATTCCGCCAGGATCGCCGACGCGACGCCGAAGCTGGCGCTGACGAGGATGGGGGCCAGGCCGTTGGGCAAAAGATGCAGAAAGATCACGCGCGGCGTCGACAATCCGCTGGCAATTGCCGCTTGGACGAAATCCTGATTCCGCAACCGCAGAAATTCAGCGCGCGTGAAGACCGCGTATCCGGTCCAGGAGGTCAGCCCGATGATAAGCATAATCAGGTACAAGTCTCGGCGAAAGAACGCGACGAAAGCCAACAGCAAGTATAGCTGCGGGATAGAAGAGAAGATCTCCACCAGCCGCATACCGAGCAGATCGACCACACCGCTGAAGTAACCCATCAGGCCGCCCACGGCCACGCCGATCAGCATCGCGACCCCTTCGGCGATGAAGCCCACTGACAGCGCGATGCGGCAGGCGTGAATCATGCGGCTGGCGATGTCACCGCCGTTGCGGTCGGTCCCGAGCCGGTGGCCTGGCCGCGGATCCCACGGATGCGGATCGTCAAGCGCGAAACGGTCTCGCTGATAGTCTTGCGGCGAATACGGGATCGGGGCATTCAGCGACCATTGCACGCGACCTGCCGTCGTCGCCTCGCGGTACTGTGAGTAAATCTCGATGCGATCGGACCGTGCAGACAGAGCCGCGAAGCTCGCCGCGCCGGTGGCGATCAGTAACACAGCAGTGAGAACCACGCGGACGCGGGGGCGCCACCGACGCCCGAAGATGGCAACTGTAATCAGCACTGTCACCGTGGCCATCACCGCCACATCAGACCACAGAAGGCCTTCGATCAACGGACTGGACCACCGTCCATCCATCTTCAGAAGGTAGGGCCTGGAATTGGCAAGCAGAGGAGCCAGCACCGCGAGCAACGCGATCAAACCCACCCAAGCAGTGCCACACTGAGCGCGGCGGACGCGCAAGGCATGTACGAGTGCTTGGGCGAATAGACCACGGCGTGTCGCGGACGACGAGGCAATGGCCTCTTTTGATTCTTCCGGCTCTGCAGGCGGCCCGGGTGACTGTCCGAACACGGGCTGGCCGCTGAATTCAGTCATAGCTCACCCGCGGGTCGGCAAGTACATAGCAAACGTCGCTGATGAGCAGGCACGTCGTACCGATGATCGCACTGACAAGCGTCATCGACAGGACGACTTCCCGGTCTCGCACGGTGATCGCGTCGAGCGTTACTTTCCCCATGCCGTCCAGGCTAAAAATACTTTCGACGATCACTGAACCCCCGAGCAGGCCGGGGATGATGCCGCTCGCCACGGTTATCAGCGGAAGAATGCTGTTGCGTAAAACATGCCGGTAAAGGATCACCCGTTCGTTCAATCCTTTACTTCGCGCCGTGCGAACGTAGTCGGCCGTCATGTTTTCCAACACCGACGCGCGGGTGAGTTTGGAGAGAAACGCGAACCCCCCGTACGTGAGGCAGATCACGGGACCGGCGAGATGCCACAACCGGTCCAGCAGCCACCCCTTATGTCCGTCTCCGGGGAAAAAGCTCCACGCGTACGCCTCTGCGCTGGTCAGCCCGCCGGTCGGGAACAGTGCAAGGAAGTCGCGGTTGGCAAGAAAGCCGATCAGCATCACTCCCATCCACATCACTGGCAGCGACCAAAGGCCGATGAATACGACGCCTAGGGAAACATCTGCAAATCGACCACGTCGCGTAGCCGTAAACAATCCGGCGGTAACGGCGATCGTATATATCACCGGGACGGTGATGAGGTTCAGCGCCAGCGTGGTGGGCAGTGCGTCGGCGATCATCGAGGTGACTTGCCGCTCGCGCACGAAGCTGCGTCCCAGGTCGGGCCATTTGAATCCGAAGCCGGCGGAGCGCGGGAAACCGCCCCCTGCTTCTTTGAGCCCCACCGGCGATACATTGTTCAACCACTTGCCGTACTGCACGAAAAACGGCCGGTTGATGCCGAACCGCTGTTCGAGGTAAGCCTCGCGAGCCTTGCGGTCTTCTGGCCGCATGTCGCCGGCGTTGTCCAGCAACGAACCGCCGACGCCGCCGGGGGAATAAAACATGACAGCGAAGACGAGCAGCGTTATTCCGATCACGGTCGGGAACATCAGCAGCAGGCGTCGAATGATGTAATTGAGCATGGCGTACCGCCGGGCTGCGAATCGTGGGAATGCGCGGCGGTCAGTTGGTCCAACGTTGCTGTGCCCGCGGCACGAACCATTCGCGCTCGCTATTGAGCCCGAGCGGCACGGTCTGCACGTTGGCGAAACGCTTGTCCATCAGCACGAGGGACTTCGGAAAGAACAAGAAAGTGTAAGGCTGGTCCTCGTGCAGGATGCGATGGGCCTGCTGCCATAACTTCAGGCGTGCGTCTTCATCGAGTGTGAGTCGTGCCTGCGCAATCGTTCGGTCGAGCTCAGCGTTCTTGTACGACATGAAATCGTCGCCGCCGGCGATCATCTGACTGCTGTGGAACATCTGAAAGATGTCGGTTTCAATGCCTGCCGTCCAGCCCAGGGTGATCGCGTCGAAGTCCTTGTTCTTGAGCTTGGTGGTGAAGATCGACCACTCTTGCGCGTTGGCGATCACACGCACTTTGCCGCGCGCGAGCATGTCTTTGACGAGCAGAGCCATCTTCTCGTAGTTCGGGCTGCCGGAGCGGTACGTCAGCGTGAGTTCAAAGGGCTGGCCTTGCTCGTTCGTCAGCGTTCCGTCGCCCCGGTCGGACCACCCTGCCTCCGCCAGCAACTTCAACGCCCGTTCGACGTCGTAAGGGTATGGCTTGACTGAAGGGTCGACCTGCTTGCTTTGTGGGTTGAAAGGGCCGGTCGCGGGCACTGCGAAACCGAGCATCACTTCGTTGATTAGTCGCTGCTGGTCGATCAGCAGAGTCATCGCCTGCCGCACCCGTTTGTCCGCGAACTTTGTCGGTGCCCCGCCGCGCTGCTGGTTCCAAGCGATGTATCGATAGCCGCCAATGGCGCTCTGGTATTCGTACTGGTGCGTTCGCTCGGCGATCTTAGGATCGCGCTTCATCGCAACGTAGGTTTCAGGCGGGGCGCCGAACTGATCGATTTCGCCGTTGCGGAACGCGGTCTCGAGCGCGACCTGATTCGTGAACTCGCGGTACACGAAGCGCGACAAGGCAGACGGCGTTGCCCAATAACGCGGATTGCGGATCAGCCGCACTTGGTTGCCGGGCTTCCAGCCCTCGGGCGTCTCCGGCATGTACGGGCCGGAGCCCATCAGGAGGCCGGTGGATCGGTTGAACTCTTCTGGCGCGAACTTGCCGTAGAAGTGCTTCGGCATCACCTCAAGGCCGCCGGCGAGTCCGAGAGCTTCGAAATAAGGCGTGTTGAAAACAATCTCGACCTCACGCGGGCCCAGCTTTTTGACGCTCCGCATGCGCGCGAAGTAAGCCCGCTGACGCGGGGCGTCAATAGCCGGGTTCATGATAAAGTCATAGCTGAATACCAGATCGTCAGCCGTGACGGGCTTGCCGTCGGAGAACTTAGCGTTGTCGCGCAGCTTGAACGTGACGATCGCAGCAGGCGGGCAGTCCGGCTCGGCACCGATATTATCGTCGGTGCGGCCCTCGGCGAGTCGTTCCTTCAGATAAGCATCGCGCTCCGCTGCCTTGTCGGCAGGCGGGCAATCTTTTTCGGCCAAGACCTCGTCGGGCGTGAGGGGCACCGCACGACGCTTCTCCGCGTACGCACGCCATTCAATGGAATTGTCCTTTATCGCCCAGCTTTCGGCGAGCACACCCTGAAACTCCAGCGTGACTGGGTCGCGCGTGAGCAGGGATTCGATCACGTAGCTCTGCACTTCCGACGCGCTGGCGTCTCCGCTTACGAGCGGCGTCAGCGTGGCGAAGCGCGCGGACTGGCCATTGATCATCCAGTCGCCGTCCGAATAATCCGGCATCGCCTTGGCGGCAAGGATGCGTTTCTCTGAAGGCGCGACGGTCGAGTTGGCGGTGGTCTGCGTCGAGGCAGGGGTGACGCCTCGCGAAATCTGCTGCTGCATGACCTGCAAATCCACCGCCTGCTGGTCGAGCTTGTGTTTAATCTCCTGGACGCTGTCCCACTGCCGATCGAACTGCAGCATCGCGAGCACGATGAGGACGACGATCCCGCCGAGGACGACAAAGAGCACGAAATCTTTCACGCCGAAGCGGTTTTCCATCAGTACTCCACGGACGCTTGGCGGTCGGCCCGGCGGGGCGGTTCTTACAGTTCGGCGGCGTCGTTCTTGGCGTCGATCAAATCGCGCAGGCCGTCGCCGAGGAAGTTTAAGCTAAGCAGCGTCGTCATCAAGAGCAGGCACGGGAAGGTGAGCATCCACCAGTAGAACTTCACCGGCGTCAGGGCGGCCACGCCTTCGCTGGCGAGGTTGCCCCAGGTGGGCAGCGGCAGGCGCACGCCGACGCCGAGGAAGCTGAGGAAGCTTTCCTGCAGGATCGCCGCGGGCACGGTCAGGGTGGCGTACACGGTGATCGGGCCGACGAGGTTGGGCAGGACGTGCCGCAGGAAGATGCGGTGCGGCGGCAGGCCCATCGCGCGGCCTGCTTCGATGAAGGGCATCTCGCGCAAGCTCAGCACCTGGCCGCGGACCACGCGGGCCATCGTCAGCCAGCCGACCATCCCGATGGCGACGAACAGGATCACGATGCCGGCGGTATCAGGCTTGACCTCGAAACCCGGCATCAGGCGCGCGACGAACCCCCGCAACAGCGGCCAGCCGAGCACGACGGCCGCGATCAGCACGAAGGTGCTGCGGATGCGTGCGAGCCTGCGGTCGAGGGCGGCTTCGCGGCGCCCGTCCAGCCAGAATGTGATGCCGCCGACCGCCGCGAAGGCCGCGAGCAGCACCAGCACCGGAAACCAGCTGCCGTTGACGACGTTGGGTTCCAAGCCGACTTTGAACAGCACCACGAGCAGGATGTAGGGCAGGCCGTACAGGATGTCGACGGCGCGCATCAGGACCGCGTCGACCCAGCCCCCGCGGTAGCCGGCGACGAGCCCGACCGTGACGCCGAGCACGACGGCGATCGCCGCCGCCGAGCAGCCGATGAGGATCGACAGCGCCCCGCCGAGCAGGCAGCGGGCAAGGATGGAACGGCCGAGCGCGTCGTAGCCGAACAGCCCGATGAGCGTGGCCTCGGGCGGCGTGCGGACGTGGGTGCTGCGCTGGCGGTTGTAGTAAAATTCCGAATCCGCCGACAGCGTCGCCGGCAGCGTCAGCACGCACGCCAGCACGACGATCAGCACGAACGATCCGCCGATGAGCATCCGCGGGTTGCCCAGGGCGCGGTGCAGCAGGTTCGGCCGTGCATCGATTGCGCCGGTCGGGATGGCGAGGATCGCCTGGGTCATCGCTGGCCCCCGATGCGCACGCGCGGGTCGATCACGCCGTAGAGCACGTCCACCAACAGGTTCAGCAGCAGCACGAACGTGGAGTACACCATCACCACGCCCAGGATCAGCGTGCGATCGCGGTTCAGCACGCTGTTGACGAAATGCTGCCCGAGGCCGGGGATGTTGAACACTTTTTCGACCACGAACGAGCCAGTGAGCGTCACCGCCGCGGCCGGGCCGAGGTAACTCAGCACCGGCAGCACGGCGTTGCGCAGGCAATGCTTCCAGACGACGTTCGACCGGGACAAGCCCTTGGCGCGGGCGGTGCGGACGAAATCGCTCGACAGCACGTCGAGCATGCTCACCCGCGTCAGCCGGGCGATGTACGCCATCGGGGCCAGCGACAGCGCCAGCCCCGGCAGCAGCACGTCGACGGGCCGCTCGAATCGGCCGACGGCGAAGATGCCGCGCAGCGGGTCGGAAGCGCTGGCGATCAGCAGCAGCGCCGCGAGCACGAACGCGGGCAGGGAGATGCCGATCAGGCTGATCGACAGACTGAGCCAGTCGATCACGCCGTCGCGCCGCACCGCCGCCAGCACCCCGATGGCGATGCCGGCAGCGGTGGCAAAGAGCATCGCGACGACGCCGAGCGTGATCGATACCGGCAGAGACGCACCGATGATGTCGTTGACGCTCCACTCCTTGTATTGCATCGACAAGCCGAAATCGCCGTGACGCAGCACGCTCACCGGGTAGTGGGTCAGGAAATTCCACGGCGTGTCGGCGTGGTAGCGCTCCTTGAGCTGCTGGGCGACGAACGGATCGACCGTGCGCTCGTTCGAGAACGGGTCGCCCGGCACGACCCACACGAGGGCGAACGTGATGAGGTAAATGATCGCCAGCACCAGGGGCAACTGCAGCAGCCGTCCGACGATCACGCGCATCATTGGCGGCCCTTGACGGTGGGCCGGGCGGCGAGGGCATCGGTGTTGCCGACGGCGACGCGCTTCCAGTCGATGAGGCTGCGCGGGTTTACGCTCACGCCGCCGACGCCCGGTGCGACGAGCGTGGAGTTGACGTAGTGATAGAGGGGCACGATCGGGACTTCGTGATTGAGGATCGCCTCGGCCTTAGCCAGGAGCGACAGGCGCGTGGGCAGGTCGCCTTCATTGGCGGCGCGGTCGAGCAGCGCGTCGTAGGCGGGGTTGGCCCATGACGAATCGTTCTGCTGGCTTGTCGAGCGGTATTTGTCGGTGAAGGTGGAGACGTCCGGGTAATCGCCGAACCACGCGACGGTTGCGATCGCGTATTGCCGTTTGCTGACGCGCTGCTGGAAGATTTTGCCTTCGATCCCTTCGATGCGGATGTCGATGCCGAGGTTTTGCTTCCACTGCTGCCCGAGCGATTGCGCGAACTTGGCGCGCACCGCGTTCTCGGTGTTGTACAGCAGCGGCAACTGCGGGAACCCGCGGCCGCCGGGGTAGCCGGCTTCGGCGAGCAGAACTCTGGCGCGCTCGACGTCGCTCGGCAGGCCCGGCAGGCTGGTGTAACCGGGGAGCGTGCCGGGCGGGACGTAGGTGCTGGCCACCGCTTCGCCGTTGCGGGTGATCTTTTCGGTGATGAACTTTTTATCAATCGCCAGGGCCAGCGCCTGCCGCACGCGCACGTCGGCGAGCGGGTTGGCCGCTCCGTCGAGCACGGCGGCGTCGAACGTGGGCTTGCAGAACAGCGTCAGGAACGCCGTGCCGAACGCCGTGCATGATTCGAGATCGGCGCGCTTCTTTTCGCGCAGATC
>DASVSS010000159.1:0-2464 GCA_036387945.1 Tepidisphaeraceae bacterium
CTTTTCGGCGAACGTCCTGCCGCCCCGCTTCGGAGGGCGATGCAGGAGATAGTCTATGCCTTCGACCCATTCGCACGTGTCGCGCCGTGCTTGGAACAAGGACCATCTCGTTGGCCCCAAGCTCGCGCTCTTTGATCTTGCAATCGACAGCAAGCTCCGGGGGTGCGACCTTGTCCAGCTGCGGATCAGCGACATGCCGGGGGTGGCGTGGTGCGTAGCCGAGCGCTGATCGTGCAGCAGAAGACGGGAACCCCCGTTCGTTTCGAGGTGACCCAGAACACGCGTAACAGCGTTCTGGCCTGGATACGCGAGCGGGGAGCCGGGAGAGGCGGTTTCGTGTTCCCCTCGCGTCGGCATGATCGCGACTGCTTATTGACGCGCCACTATGCGCGATTGCTCAAGAGGTGGCTTAAGCAAGTGGGCATTGAGCCGTCCGACTACGGAACGCACTCACTCCACCGGACCAAGGTTGCCCAGATCTACCGCCAGACGGCAACATACGGGCGATCCAGATACTGCTTGGCCACTCCAAACTCGTAGAGCTGGGGACCCGCTTGCGCTCGCCGAAGGCGCGGACCTGTAGCGAGGCTGCCCGTGCGCAGGACCTGCCGATGTCAGCTTGGAAAGCGGACGTAAACTCGCTCAATGCAGAGGCGCTACCTGTGCAGTTGAAAGCTCAGCCAGGGCGTCGCCCCTGGCGTGCCCTGAATCGAGGCACCGTAGAAGGACAGCACGTCGCTGATCTTCCGCAGGGCGCCGTTGGTGTACATGTTGGTGTCGGACAACGCACCCTTGATCTTCTTCATGAACTGGTAGCCGGCGTCATCGGCGTCCAGGCTCTGCTCGACGAAGCGCGCCGTATCCGGCCACAGCATGTTGGTCTCGCGCGCGGAGAGCATGATTTTGCCGTTGGCCGCACCACCCGACATCTGCAGATATTGCACCCCCGTCTGGATCAGCTCCGAGAAAACGAACTTGCCGTACATGATTGCGCCCTTGCCGATGTCTTCCGCACCGGCGCTGTTCGCGTCGTTGACGGCTTGAGCGGCACCGAGCGGCGAACTGTAGTCTCCTTCGGCTAGCGCTTTGATCGCCAACGCCTTGTCGATGTCGGCTTCGTCCGCGACGCTGGGGTTGATGTAGTTGTACTGTCTGGGGCCGCCGTGTCCGACGGCGAAAATCCTGAATGGCATGGCCGTGCTCCTTAATGAGGTATCGGCGACCGCGTACGCGCATCTGTCACGGGGCTGTGCCCGCCGTCGCGTGTCTCTGCTCATCCACTCCTAAACCTGTCAGCTGGCAAGACACCGGGCCTCGATACTGTCGCAGTTTCGTCTAATGTCCGTGAGCCGTGGAGGTAAGCGCCCCGCCGTACGGCCGTCCTGCGGGCCCCACGATCTCGGATCAATTATTGTGCGGCCCTGCTCGGGGCGGGGTGTGCGACATCGCTTCAGCAAAGTGCGCAAACCTTCACTAATTCGAGGCTCGATGATGAACGGTCCTCTTGAGCTGGTGATTGCAAGCGAGCGGCATGATTGGAACAGGGATTGCCAGCGCGGCAGGCGGCACGAAGTTAAGGTGACGAGCGATCAGCCCCGTGCAGTAGCAAGCAGCTTCCTGGGACCGCGCACGAGCCTCAATCAGGCTCAGAGCGTCATCCCTCGGTGTTGCATTTCGGCCTTCACTGCTTCGACCGCAGCGGTGCGTTCCAGGTCGTACACATCCTACCATCTCGCCTGGAGACGGTCGTCGGGCCAAGCGGTTTCCAGCCGTCGGACCGACGCCAGCGTCGTGGCATCGGCGGTGCCTTCCCGGATCATCAATCGTAATGCTGCAAGACGTTCTAAGTCAGTGACTTGTACCGGTTCGTTCATGCGCTGGCATCTGGGGGACAGCCATCATCGCGCAAGAGCGGCCGCGGGGTACGCGGTCCCGTGTTGCACTTCATTGCCGAGTTGACGAACCGACCCGACGCGGCGAACAACCTGCTCAGCGAACGTATGCCGGGTACTGTCAGACCAAATGCACCGGCTGGTAAGCGAGTGCGGGTAGCGCCGCAGGCATGCCCCGCGCCCGCAAGCCTGCCTCCCCGTTCCGCTACTTCAACAGCTCACCCGAGGTGATCCGCCTGGTGGTGCTGATGTACGTTCGCTTCCCGCTGTCGTTGCGGAACGTCGAGGACCTGCTGTTCGAGCGCGGCATCGACATCTGTCACGAGACGGTGCGGATGTGGTGGAACCGGTTCGGGCCGATGTTCGCAGGCGACATCCGCCGCCAGCGGGTGAGCCGCATGCGGGGCTTCCGCCACTGGCGCTGGCACCTCGACGAAATGTACGTGAAGCTCAACGGAGAGATGGTCTACCTCTGGCGGGCCGTCGATCACGAAGGTGAAATCCTCGAAAGCTTCGTCACCAGGACCAGAGACAAAGGGGCGGCACTCACCTTCATGAGGAAGGCCCTGAAG
>DASVSS010000160.1:0-15936 GCA_036387945.1 Tepidisphaeraceae bacterium
CCGGATCGTCGAGCGGGCCAGCGTGCGGGCGCTGTTCAAAAAGCCGCTGCACCCCTACACCAAGCAGCTCCTCGCCGCCGTAACGCTCGACCACCAGACGGGCAGCGCCGTGCAGGCCGACGAAACCGACGCCGCCCTGCCCACCGGATGGCAGTTCGACGAGCCGACGGACCACATCGCCACGCCCGAGCTGCACACGCTCGAAGACACCCGCCACCTCCTGCTCTGGCCGACGCAAGAACTCCAGGAGCGCTCCGTATGACCAACCATTCCAATGGCGAGGTCACTTCAGTGACCGGGTCTTCGACCGCCCGAAGCGCCAACACCCACGCCAACGACGAACCCTTGCTGCTCCGTGTCCGCAACCTCAGCAAGCACTACGCGCTTGGAAAATCGAGCCGCGGCAAGCCCGCGGAGGTGATGAAAGCGCTCGACAACGTCACCTTCGACTGCCGGCGCGGCGAAACGCTCGGCATCGTCGGTGAGAGCGGCAGCGGCAAGACGACCTGTGCCCGCGCCGTCCTTCGCGCCGTCGACCCCACCAGCGGCGAGGCCCTGTTCAATAACCGCGGCCGCACCGTCGATCTGGCGAAGCTGTCCCACCGCCAGCTCAAGCCGTTGCGTCAGGAAATGCAGATGGTCTTCCAGGACCCGTTCGCGTGCCTGAACCCGCGGATGACCGTCGGAGATATCGTCGGCGAGCCGCTGCTCATCCACGGCATCGGCTCGCGCAGCGCGCGACGCGACCGCGTCGCCGCCATGCTCGAGCGCGTCGGCCTGCTCCCCGACCACGCCAGCCGCTACCCCCACGCATTCAGCGGCGGCCAGCGCCAGCGCGTCGGCATCGCCCGCGCCCTTATCCTGCGCCCCGCACTGCTGGTGGCCGACGAAGCCGTCAGCGCGCTTGACGTCTGCGTTCGCGCCCGCGTGCTCGAACTGCTCCGCGAGCTGCGCAGCGAATTCGGCCTGACGATGATGTTCGTCAGCCACGATCTCAGCGTCATCCGCCACATCTGCGACCGCGTCCTGGTCATGCACCGCGGCCGCATCATGGAGATGGGCGACGTCGAACAGGTGTTCAACGCCCCGCGGCATGCGTACACGAAGGTGCTTCTGTCGGCGATCCCGCACCCCGACCCGGACCGCAAGATGCACCCGCTGACGGTCGAGTCGCTCTCGCCGGCCGAGCTCGAACCGCTGCCGATGTAGCGGTTACCGCGCGGAGGTTTGGATCTTCACCACAACGAACCCCGTCGCCGGCACGGTGACGCGCACGCCTTCGCCATCGACGACGGCGCTTCCGCCCGTCGGCTTGACGCGGTCGGGCGCATCCCAGGTGTTGCCGGCCTTGAGGTCGTTGCCGGTGAGCTGCGACACGGGCGACACGGCCGTCGGCTTACGGTTGCCGAAGCGGATGGTCGTCACCGCGGCCGTGTGGTCGCGGTTAACGAGGAACACAGAGACCGCCCCGGTCGCGGGATCGAACGCCGCCGACACGTCCAGCACCGGAACGTCGCCGCGGACGCCCGCCTTGTAGGTCGGTGCGTCGATCACCGGCGTGATCGAGCGCGCGCCGACGGTCAGGTGCTCGGCGAACGCCGCCATCGGGTAGTAAATCGTCTGGAAAAGCAGGCCCTGCGGCCGCGTCATCACCGGGGCGATCACGTTCACGATCTGCGCGATGCACGCCACCTTCACGACGTCGGCGCGGCGGACGAAGGCGTTCAGGTACTGTGCGCACACGAGCGCGTCTTCGAGGTTGTACCATTCTTCGAGCAGGTGCGGCGCGTGTGTCCAGTGGCCGTCGACGTCGTCGCCGTGGCGGGCGCGGTACCACACGTTCCACTCGTCGAACGAGACGTAAACCTGCTTCTTGCTCTTCTTCACGCCGCGCAGGTAATTGAGCAGGCCGGCGTAGTCCTCGAGCACGCGGTCGATCTCGACGCCTTCGGCGAGGTACCACGGCGAATCATTGCGGCTGTTGTCGCTGTAACGGTGGGCCGAGACGTAGTCGGCGCTGTCCCAGGCGATCTCCAGCGCTTCGCGGTCGTAGGCGAGGTAGGTCGACATGCTCAGGGCCGACGAGCCGCAGACGATCGTTTCGATCGTCGGGTCCATGCCCTTCATCATCGCACCGGCCGCCCGCGCGCGCTGACCGTAAACCGCTGCCGAGACGTGGCCGGCCTGCCAGGGGCCGTCCATCTCGTTGCCGAGGCACCAGAGCTTGACGTTGTACGGGTCGGCGCTGCCGTTGGTCTTGCGCAGGTCGGACCAGGCGCTGCCGGTTTCGAGATTGCAGTACTCGAGCAGCGCCGCCGCCTCGCCCGCCCCGGCGGTGCCGAGGTTGACGGCCATCATCGGCTCGGTGCCGAACTGCTTGCACCACTGCATGAACTCGTCGGTCCCGAACTGGTTGCTTTCGAGCGTGCGCCACGCGAAATCGCGCCGCACCGGGCGCTTGTCGCGCGGGCCGATGCCGTCCCGCCAGTCGTAGCAGCTGACGAAGTTGCCGCCGGGGTAACGCATGACCGGCATGCCCAGCGGCCGCAGGGCCTCGATCACGTCGGTACGAAACCCGTTGCGGTCGACAAGGCCGTGCTCATTGCGCGGGTCGTACACGCCTTCGTACACCGCGCGGCCGAGGTGCTCGAGAAACCCGCCAAGAATGCGTCGATCGATCTCGCCGACGGTGTTGTATGTGTCGAGGTAAACGCTGGCGTGCATGTCGGTGTTCTCCGCAGATAATTCAGACGTACGGGCGAACCCGTCTCCCGTGTCCCGAGTGGTGAACAATGCCACAACCCTACCCGTTTTGCCATCGAAGCCGCGGGCAAAATTGGGGCCGATGTGATAGCGGTCAGACGCCGAGCGATCGGTCCTGGAGTGCCGCAGTGTCGTCGATCAGATCCAGGTCCACGGCCGCCGGTGGCAGATCAACTGTCCGCACGCCGTTGGCGGGATCACGCAGATAATCCCGCGCGCCGGCGTCGCCGTGCAGCGTTGCCAATAGACCGAAATGCGCCCGTCCGAAGACCGCGGGAGCGCCCACCGTGCCCGCGTATGCGGCGGCGACAACGCGCGACGTGTCTTCGCGCCAGGCCGCAAGCAGGCGCAGGAGGTCCGCCGTCTCGACGCGCCATTGATCGACGAGCAGGACAAGCAGCGCGTCGGCCGCGCATGCCTGAGCGGCCGACACGCCGGCGCGCAGTGACGCCGACATGCCGCTGTCGGCGTCGGGCACTTCGACCAACGTCGCGCCCGTCTCGCCGGCGGCGGCCACGACATCGGCGCGCCCGGGCGAGACGGTGACGAACACGGTCGTTCCCGCGCCGCGCGCCGCCTGAACGGCGCGAGTCAACAGCGTGTCGCCGCCGGGAAGCCGGATCAGGGCCTTCGGGCGGCCGAGACGGTGCGACGCCCCTGCGGCCAGGATCAGCGCAACGACCGCACTCAAAACGATGCCGCCGCCTGCGGCGCGGCGACGGTGCGGCCGCGCCGCCACGCCACCAGTTCCGCCATGATCGCCACCGCGACTGCCGCCGGCGACTTATCGCCCAGCGCCAGTCCGACGGGCGAGCAGACGCGCGATCGCGCTGATGGCGGGAGGTTCGTCCATAAGCGATCCGTCCGCACCGACGGCCCCAGCAGGCCGACGTAGCCCGGCTGAGGTAGCGCACCGTCGCCGGCCGCCAGGGATTCGTGCGCCGGCCCGTCGAGCAGCGCCGACAGGATCTGTTCGTCGTCGTTGACGCTGTGCGTCATCACCACCGCGGCGGTCCACGCATTCCACGACAGCCCGCGGATCGCCAAGTCCCACGGCTCGATCATCACCACGTCGGCCAGTGGAAAGCGAGCGGGCGTGGCAAGGCGTGCGCGGCGGTCGACGACCGTGACGTGCCACGACGCCGCCTTGGCGATCGTGACCAGCGGCCGCGCGTCCTCTCCCGCCCCAAACACGACAAGCCTCGGCCGTGGCCAAAGGTAGCTGATCGAAACCTGTCCGTCTGCCGTGCGTGCGAGCATCGGCTCGCGCAGCGCGACCACGTCGTCTGCCATCCGACACGCCGCCGCTACGGGAAGTTTGCCATACACCGCCCGGCCATCGGCAACGATCGCGCGGTCGCCGTCGTTCGCACCGGCATCATTGAACGCGCAGCACAGCGCGACGCGGTCGCTCGTCGACATCGCCGACAGCACGGCGTCGAGGTACGCGACGTGCCCGGCCCTGGCGGATTCGACCAGCACCTCCAGCCGCCCGCCGCACCCGAGGCGCGGGCGGTCCGGGGCTTCGGTGGCGGTGTCGAAACTCATGAGCACGCTCGCCCGATCGCGCAACAACGCGCGGCCGTGACGGCCGATGTATTCTTCGAGACACCCGCCGCTCACGCCGCCGGCGAGTTCGAGCGCGTCGTTCATCGCCATCATCGCGCCGACGTCGCGATAGCTGTGCCCGTCCCGGGAAACGAGCGTCGCGACGACCGCGTGCGCGCCGGCCCGCAGCGACCGCGCGATCAGATCGTGGACTTGCGAGAATTCGTCGTGCGTCATCGACATATCGACTCGATCGCCGGTGCATTTCCTCTGGTCCCCTCTCTCGTTCCTCCTAGGGAGGGACCAAAGGCTCGCGCCTGGCGCTTTCTGGCTCGAATCATGCGATGAGTTTATCCGGCGTGATCGGCAGGTCGCGCACGCGCTTGCCGGTTGCATGAAAAATCGCGTTGGCGATCGCCGCGGGGATGCCCACCATGCCCAGCTCGCCCATGCCTTTAACGCCAAGCGGGTTCACGATCTTGTCGTCTTCTTCAACGAACATCGTCTCCACCTCGTGCACGTCGGCGTTCGTGGGAACGTGATAGTCGGCAAGCTGCGAGTTCATCATCCGGCCGTAACGGTGGTCGATCTCCGTGGCCTCGTGCAAGGCCATCCCGATCCCCCAGCAGACGCCGCCCATTTCCTGGCTGTGGCTCGTCAAGGGGTTCATGATCTTGCCGCAGGCGGTGGCTTCGATGACGCGGGTGACTTTGGTCATGCCGGTGTCGGGGTCGATCTTCACCTCGACGAACTGCGCGCCGTGCGCCGTTGTGGTGTATTTCTGCCGCTCGGGCGAAGGCTGTGCGCTGAAGTCGACGGTCAGGTCCTTCACCGTGCCCATCTTCAAAATCTCGGTCATCGGCACCGACCACTTCGGCTCGATCGTCGAGCGCAAGGCGCCGTCGGCCAACTCCACTTCCTCGTCGTTTGCGACCTGGTACGGCGAGTTTGCTTCGCCGACGTTCACTTTCTTCAGCAAATCGAGCAGTTTCTTGCGCATCGCCAGCGACGCGCCAAAGATGGCCGTGCCCACGCTGGCCGTGGTGAACGAACCGCCCTGGGCCGGGGCACGCGGCAGGCGCGTGTCGCCGAGTTCGAACTTCACCTTCTCCACCGGCAGGCTGAGGTACTCAGCGGCGATGAGCGTCATCACCGTATAGGTGCCGGGGCCGATGTCGCTCGTCGCGCTGCCGACCAGCGCGGTGCCGTCATCCTTGAAGGTGATCCGCACGCTCGCGCCCTGCTGCAGCGCCGGCCACGCGCCGGTGGCCATGCCCCAGCCGACCAGCAGTCGGCCGTCGCGCATCGAACGCGGCTCCGGGTTGCGCTTCGACCAACCGAACTTATCCGCCGCCAGCTTGTAACACTCGCGCAGCGCTTTGCTCGAGAACGGCTTGCCGGAGTCGGGATCGGTTTCGGCGTAGTTGATGAGGCGCAGCTCGAGCGGATCGATCTTGAGCGCGTAGGCCAGTTCGTCCATTGCGATCTCAAGGGCGGTGACGTTGCTCACCATGCCGGGGGCGCGCATCGGCGCGGGCGTGGGCAGATCGCACTTGACGATCTTGTGGCTCGTGCTCACGTTCGGGCAGGCGTACATCTGCCGGGCGATGCGGAAATTGCCTTCGCCGAAGTTGGCGTACGACGAGGAGTTGATCACCACCTGCGCGTCGATCGCCTGCAGCTTGCCGTCGGCCGATGCGCCCAGGGCCACCTTTTGCCAGTAGAACGGCCGATACCCGTGGCCGGTGAACATCTGGCGGCGCGTGTAATGCAGCTTGACGGGGCGTTCGACCATCTTCGAAGCCACGGCCAGCAGGAACGAATAATAGTGCGGCGCCAGTGCCGACCCGAACGCCCCGCCGACGAACAGCGAAACGACGCTGACGTCTTCCACCGCCATGCCGAAATACGCGGCGATCTGTTGGCGGTCGCCGTAGACGTTCTGGCTTTTGTTGAAGATCGTCAGCTTGGGCCCTGTCCAGAAACCGATGCCGCCGTGGAGTTCGATCGGGTTGTGATGCTCGATGGGGATGGTCGTCGTCGATTCGATCTTGACCGCGGCGCTGGCCAGCGCGGCGGCCGGGTCGCCGCGCGGGTTGGGGTTCGACGGGCCCGAGCCGGCCGCGCCGGCGAGGTTCGACACGACGTCGGTCAACGGCTTGTCCTGGCGGTAGGTCGCCTTCACCAGGCGCGCGGCGTGGCGCGCTTGCTCGTAGGTTTCGGCGATCACAAGCGCGATCGGCTGCATGTTGAACAGGATCTTGTTGTCGGCGAAGGCGTAAAACTGACCACGCGCGTTCCCCCCGCCCCCGCCGCCGGCACTGGCGCCGCCAGCGCCGGGTGCGCGGCCGTCGCCGTCACGGGCGACGTGCGGCTTGATGGCGTTCTCGTGGGTGATGACTTTCAGTACCCCCGGCGCCCGCTCAGCCGCGGCGGTGTCGAGGGCGGTGATCTCGCCCTTGGCGATCGTGCTCGTGGCCAGGAAACCGTAGGCCACGTTGGCGACGTTGAACTCCGTCGCGTACTTGGCGCGGCCGGTCACCTTGGCGAAGCCGTCGACGCGGGGCATTTCTTTGCCGATGTATTTCATGTGCGGACTCCGCAGATTCTGTACGTAATTCGGTCATCCCCGGCGGACGCACCGCCCGTCCCAGGGCGTCAGGCGATACCGCTGGCGCGCGACAACGCGCGGACGATCGCGTGCCTGGCGAGAGGGACTTTGTACCCGTTGTGCGACAACGGCCTGGCGCCCTTAAGTTCCGCGTCGGCCGCGGCGGCGAAGCTTTCGGCGCTAACGGGTTTGCCGACGAGAAGCTTCTCGGCTTCCGTCGCCCGCCACGGCTTATGCGCCGCCCCGCCTAAGGCGACGCGCGCCTGACGGATCGTATTGCCGTCCGTCTCGACGGCCGCGGCGACCGAAATCAACGCGAAGGCGTAGCTCGCGCGGTCGCGCACCTTCAGGTAATACCCACGCTCCCCGAAGGGTGACTTCGGCAACTCGATCGCTTCGATCAGTTCGCCGTGTTTGAGCGTTGTGTCGCGCTGCGGCTCGTCACCGGGCAGGCGGTGGAATTCGGTGAACGGGATCGCCCGCGGCTGCCCGTCGCCGCCGCGCACGTGCACGACCGCGTCCAGCGCCGCAAGGCCGATCGCCATGTCCGAGGGGTGGACGGCGACGCACTGGTCGCTCCACCCGAACAGTGCGTGCATGCGATTGATGCCGTCGAAGGCGTCGCACCCGCTGCCGGGCTGGCGCTTGTTGCAGCGCGTGGCCGTGTCGTAGAAGTAGACGCACCGCGTGCGCTGCAGCAGGTTGCCGGCGTTGGTGGCCATGTTACGGATCTGCATCGTCGCGCCGGCGAGGATGGCCTGGCTCAGCAGCGGGTAGTTCTTGCGCACGAGCGGGTGGTTTGCGGTTTCGGTGTTGCGGGCCAGCGCGCCGATGCGCACGCCGCCGCCGGCGGTTTCGGTGATCTGCCTGAGATCCAGCCGCGTAACGTCGACGAGGCTTGTCGCCGTGGCGACGCCTTCCTTCATCAGGTCGATGAGGTTCGTCCCGCCGCCGAGGTATCGGGACTGCTCGTCCGCGGTCACCAGTCGGATGGCCGCCTCGGGGGATTGGGCCCGCTCGTACTTAAACGGTGTCATGCCGCACCTCCGGGGCTCGCAGTTCTTCTCGCAGCAGCGCCAGTTCGGCTTCGGGAACGAAGCGGTAGGTCTGCGCCCGCGTCTCGCCGGTCGCCACCTGGCGAACGGCTTTGACGATGTTGGGATAAGCGCCGCAGCGGCAGATGTTTCCGCTCATACGCTCGCGGATTTCGTCATCCGTCAGCCGCGGCGCCGGCCCGGCGACGTTTTCGGTGACATGGCTCACGTCGCCGCGCTTGATCTCGTCGAGCAGCGCCACGGCCGAGCAGATCTGCCCCGGGGTGCAGTAGCCGCACTGGAACCCGTCGTGCTGAATGAACGCCGCCTGCATCGGGTGCAGCGTGTCGCCATTGGCCAGGCCTTCGATCGTCGTCACTTTCTGCCCGTCGCCTTGCGCCGCCAGCATCAGGCACGACAGCACGCGCTCGCCGTTGACCAGAACGGTGCACGCCCCGCACTGGCCGTGGTCGCACCCTTTCTTTGTGCCGGTCAGGCCGAGCTTTTCACGCAGCATGTCCAGCAGCGAAAGGCGCGTGTCGACGTCGATGTCGTGCGTCGCGTTGTTGATCGTGAGCGAGACGCGCGCCGTGCTGATCTCCGCCCCGCCAGCCGCCGTCGGAGCGGTCGCGGGCGGTGTTTGGGCGACGGCGTCGCGCTGGAGCATCGTCTGCGCCGCCGCCATGCTCATGCCGGCAGCCGACAGCAGTGCCAGGAATTCACGCCGCGTGGTGCCGCTGGCGCCGAGGTCGCGCATCAGGGCGAGTTCGTCTTGCGACAACGGCGTGTCGTCGGCCGCGTCGTCCTCGCCGGGCGGCAGCCAGTAGTTCGGCTCGTAATCGGGGTCGTGCATGTCGCGTCGCTCCTTCTGCCATGCCGGCGGGCGTCGTGCCGGCCGCGGGGCAGGAATTGTATGCCGCGCAATGGCGTGGGCGAGAGGCTGTTCGGAATCGTTTTCGGGTGCGATCAATTTCGGAATGCGATCGGCCACCGCTCTTAACGTAACAGTGGATTGGCTGACGCATCGCGCCCACAGGCCCGGCGCGAAATATTTGCGCCGCGGGCGTCTATCCCGTGGTTTCCATCGCAAAAATCAGGGACAAGACGCCCGTGCGATGTCCGCCAGGGTCGACATCAATGACCGGCCTACCGCCGACGTCGCGTGGCGGCAAACACGCCCGCCGCGATCAGGGCCAGGGCCGTGGGTTCGGGGACCGGGGTGAATTTCAGCAGCAAATCCGTGCCGTCGCCGGAGAGCACGACGTCAAACTCGCCGCCGTCCAGGGCGTTGGTAAACCCACCGGTACCATTTGCAGCGGCGGTGTTGATCTCGAACAAATCCGCGGCGAACCCATTGATGGGCGTCGTCGTGGCAATAAGCGTCCACACCTGCGGCTGGGCGCTGTTGAAGTTCGCGGCATTGCCGTTCGCGTCCGGCAGGGTCGATCCGAGCGACCATAGATTGATGTCGAACGGGTTGTCTGCCGACAGTCCGGCAAGGCCTAGGCTGCTGCCGGTGAGGGCGACTGTGTCATAGCCGATCCCTGCGGCGCCGCCGGCGTCGCGCACCTGCCAGTTGTAATCACCGCCGCCGTTGAGCGCCAGGCCACTGCCGATCGTAAGCTTGCCCGGGCTTTCGCCGGGGCTGAGCGTCCCGCCGCTCTGGACAGTGACCGAGCCATTGATCGTGCCCTTTCCGCCGAGCGTGCCGCCGGCGACATTGACGGCCGACTGCGCCGCGAGCGAGCCGTTCACCACGAGCACGCCGTTATTCACGCTCGTCGGGCCGGCGTAAAGGTTCGCGCCACCGAGCACCTGCACCCCCGCGCCGTTTTTGATGAGCCCGCCGCTGCCGGAGATCACACCGCTGTACGTCGCGGGCGTCGCGTTCGCGCCGGTGAGCGTGAGCGTGCTTGCGCCCAGCGCGACGCCGCTGGCGCCGAAGTTGGCGCTGATCGTCGCCCCCGAGCCCGCGCCAGGGGTGGTCAGCGCAAACGAGGGCGCGCTGGAATAGCCGGTGCCGAAATCCGTAATGGTGACGTTCGTTACTGCGCCGCTGGTAATCGTGGCAAAGCCGGCCGCGCCACTCCCGCCGCCGCCGTTGATGACCAGCGGCTGCACGCCGGTGGCATATCCTGAGCCGCCGGCGGACACGATCGGCCCGCCGATGCCGTCGCTGTCGGCAAGCGAATGGATCGTCAATGCGCTGCCGAGGCCCAGCACCGCGTTGGCGGCACGCGCCAGTTTCACCGGGCCGCTGCCGAGCGCGCCGGCGTTGCTCACGTTGAGCGTGCCGGCCGTGATTGTCGTGCCGCCGAGGTAGTTGTTATTCGCGCCGGTAAGCGACGCGACGCCGGGGCCGACCTTCAACAGCGAGCCGGCCCCGCTGATGGTGTTCGACAAGGTGACCCGGCCGCTATTTGCCCCGCCGGCGGGATGGGCGCTGGTGAGCTGCAGATCCCCGTCGAGTGTGATCGTGCCCGAATAGTCCGTAAATCCGCTGGCCCCGGTGCTGATGCTGCCGAGCACGAGCGCCCCGCCGCTGTTGGCGGCGACGGTGATGTTGTTCCGCACGCTCGCGTTCAGGGCGGCAGAGGAGACGAGCGTCGCGTGCCCGCCGCCGCTGCTGCCGAGCGTGAAGGTGTTGGTGCCCACGTTGAGCGCCGTAGTGAAGGCGTCGACGTTGTTGAAGGTGACTGCTCCCTTTTCGAGCTTCACTGCCCCGACGAATGTGTTCGTGCCGCTGAAGGCGATTTGCCCGAAGGCGGTGCTGTTGCTGTCGTTCCTGATCGTGATGCTGCCGCTGCCGTTGATCGGGGTATTGAAGGCGATCGCCCCCGCCGTGCGCAGCGTGGGGCTCGTGCTGATGATCTGCAGGTTGTCGGCCAGCGTCAGCCCGGCAAGGCCGGTGAACTGGAGCTGCGGTAGGGAGTTGCTTGTGTTGGAATTGCGGATGATAGCCGAACCGCTACCGGCGCCGTCCTGATTCAGGATGATCGAATTGGCCAGCGAGATCGTCCATTGTGTGGAGTCATTGCTGATCTTTTCGATCCGCCCGAGCGTGACCGGGGCGCTCAAATCCTGCGTGGCCTGCGAAGTCCCGGCGTTGTCGCCCTCGGCGACGTGGCCGATGCCATTGGGCGCGACGCTGCCGTTCCAACCAGGGCTGCCAGTGCTGTTCCAGCTCGCTGTGCCGGTTCCCACCCACACTACTGCGCGGGCCGTGCCGATCGGCACGACTACAGCAGCCAGAGCCGCGGAAAAGGTCATGCGGCGCCGCGAATGCATTTTCCTCACAACCGTCTCCAATAGATGCCGGCGTGCCGGGCATCTTTGATGGTCCCTCTACTGTCCCTGCCGGCCGCTAAAAGACATGAATCGGGCGACCGACGACAGTCAGCAATACTCGAATCCGCACCGGGCGTGAAGAAAAAATTATCTACAGTCAGCCCTCGCCCGGTAGGCGATCAACGATAAGCCAGCCCCCGGCCGGGCCGCTATCATCTCGACATGCCGCGTTCACGTCAGATAGTTGCAGGGCTTTTCGTCTGGTCCTTGCTGATCGGACAGGGGCTATTGGCTGGGGAAATGCGGCAAGTACGCGTTGTCGTCAGCGTGCCGGCCGATACGCCGGCGGACGCCGACGTTTATCTCGCCGGGTCGATGGCGTCTGTTGGAAACTGGACGCCCGACGGGGCCAAGCTCACCCGCCAAGCGGACGGCAGTTACGCGGCGGACATTGATCTTGAAGTCGGCCAGGTCTTCGCATTCAAATTCACCCGCGGGACGTGGGAGACCGTCGAGCGCCGCGCAGACGACAGCGACCGCGAGAATCGCACGACCACGATCGGCACGGCGATGACCCGCATCGACGCCAACGTCGAACGCTGGGCGGCCGGCCCCCCGGCACGCGCCAGGACCGTCGTCGGCACGCTCCGATTGCACACCATCGAATCAGCGGCCCTGAAGGCGAGCCGAACAATCCGCGTATGGCTGCCGCCGGGCTACGACGCCGATTCCAACGGGCGGTACGCGGTGCTTTACATGCACGACGGGCAGAACTGCTTCGACCGCGCGACGAGCGCATTCGGCAACGAATGGGAAATCGACGAAACGCTGGCGAAGCTGATCGACGCCCGCGCCGCGCCGCCGCTGATCGTCGTCGGCATCGACCACGGCGGCGCGGCGCGGATCGACGAATACACGTTCGTCGCCGACCCCCGGCGTGGCGGCGGAGCGGGCGAACGCCACGCGGCGTTCCTGCTCGGCGAGGTCATGCCGCTGGTGGAGAAAACCTACCGCGTGCGGACGGGCAGGGCTCATACCCTGCTCGGCGGGTCGTCGCTCGGTGGCCTGTCGTCCCTGGAAATCGCCCGCCGGCACGGCGACGTGTTCGGCGGCGTGATGGCGGTGTCGCCGTCGCTGTGGTGGGCGGACGAATCGCTCACCGCGGCGGTCGAGAGCGATCCCAAGGCATTCGCCGGCACGCGCGTCTGGCTCGACACAGGCACACGGGAAGAACCCGGCAACGCCGGCCAGCAGCACGTCGTTCGCACGCGCCGTCTCGACGCCGCCCTGACCGCCCGCGGCATCGCCCACCGGCTCGTCGTCGCCGAAGGCGCCGAACATTCCGAGCCGGCATGGGCGAAGCGCTTCCCTGACGCGCTGACGTACCTGCTCGGGTCCGAATGACGCCGGCCGCGGATTACGGCGTCGCAGTGACGGGCGTCAGCTTCACATTGGGAAGCGTGCGGATGCGGCCGCTGGGCTTGAGCGCGCCGTGGAAATTGAGCATGAGCTCATGCCCCGCGGCTTCGCGGATGGTTTCGTCGTAGCAGCCCACCCACCAGGTGTCGGCGGGCTTCATGAAATCGATCTTCAATCCGATGATGCCGAGCTGTTTGGCTTTGGCGAAGTACGCGTCGCGCGCCGCCTCGGTGAGTAATTGTTAGGAATCGACCCACTTCTGCTGGTCCTCGAGCTTCGGCCGGCCCACGACCATCCCGTGCCACGTCGCGCGGTCGGGCTTGATCCACACCACATTGGCCAGTTTCACGCCCAGGCCGATCGTGCCGGGGACCGCCGCCAAACGACAGTCACGCCCTGGCGCATGCCAGACGGTCCGGCCGATCGGCGCGACATTGGAGTCTGGCCAAGCCCGGCGTACGATTGCGGCGCGGACGGACATTCAACTGGAGGCACGAAGCGATGCGGAATCTTTTCTCGGTCGTCGGGGCGTTGTTTCTCATTGGGTTGTGTTTATCGACGCCGCGCGCGGCGATGGCGCAGCAGGAAAAGTTCACGGTCCCCAAGACGGGTCGCGTGACGTACAACTTCAACCCGGGATGGAAGTTCATCCGGGAAGACGTGCCCGGGTCGGAGGCGCCGGAGTTCGACGACGCCACCTGGTCCGACGTCAGCACGCCGCATACCTATAACGACGTCGACACCTTCGACGAGCTGATCAGCCGCGGCGGCGAGCGCGGGGCCTACATGGGGCCGACGCGCTACCGCAAGCGCTTCCGCCTGCCCGCCGCCGAGGCCGGCAGCCGCGTGGTCATCGAGTTCGAGGGCATGCGCCAAGCGGCGAAGTTCTGGCTCAACGGCAAGCCTTTTGGCATGCACGAGGACGGCGTCACCGCCGTCGGGATCGACGTCACCGACGCAGTGCAGTTCGGCGACGCCGACAACGTGCTGGCGGTGTTCGTAACCAACGTCAACAACTACCAGGAAGAAGCGTCGAAAGTCAGCTACCAGTGGGGCTCGAAGGATTTCAATCCCAGCTACGGCGGCCTCAACCGCAACGTGCGTCTGCACGTCCTGCCGCCGGTCCACCAGACGTTGCCGCTGCTGAATAACCTCAAAACGACAGGTGTCTACGTCTACGCGGCGGACATCGACGTGTCGGGCAAAAAGGCGACGATCAACGTCGAGTCGCAGGTGCGCAACAATGCCACCGGGCAGGCGTCGATCGAGTTGTCGGCCGTCGTCGTCGACCGCGCGGGCAATGTGCGCGCAAAGCTCGCGGGCGAAACCTACGACTCAGTCAACGGCGAGACGTCGGTCATGAAGGCCAGCGGCGAGTTGACCAACGCCCGCTGGTGGGACCCGACCGATCCCTACCTGTACGACGTCTACACCATGCTCAGCGTCGAAGGAAAAATCGTCGACGTCCATAAAGTGACCACCGGCTTCCGCAAGACCGAGTTCAAGGGCGGCGCCGGCACGGGTGGGGTGTTCATCAACGACAAGTTCGTTTACCTCCGCGGTTATGCCCAGCGGACGCAGAACGAGTGGGCCACCCTCGGGGCCGCTTATCCGGACTGGATGCACGATTTCGACGTTAAGATGATGACCGACGGGCACGCGAATTACATGCGGTGGATGCACATCGCCCCGCGCGCCCAGGAAGTGGTCTCGTGCGACAAGTACGGCATCGTGCAGGTCTGCCCGGCGGGCGATAAGGAAACCAACCCGCGGATCGAGCGTCAATGGGAGATGCGCATGGAAGTCATGCGCGCCACGATCATCTACTTCCGCAACAGCCCGAGCATCCTGTTCTGGGAGGCCGGCAACAACGGCATCCCCGCCGACCGGATGAAGCAGATGGTGGACCTGCGGAAGGAACTCGACCCCAATGGCGGCCGGGTGATGGGGTGCCGATCGCTGCCGGCGTCGCAGGGCGGCGCCGTCTCCAACCCCGCCGACCGCGACCCGGGTGCCGCCGAAGGTCAGGCCGATGAGAACGCCCGGGTTGCCGAATGGTTCGGCGTCATGGTCGGCCAGGACGAGCGTACCGACCGCCTGCAGGGGCCCAAGGCGATGTTCCGCACGTACAGCGCCGAACGCCGTGATATCGCCCCGTTCATCGAGACCGAAGATTTGCGCGACGAAGCGCTGCGCCGCTATTGGGACGACTTCACCGAGCCCCGGTGGAAGAAAGGGCCCAACGACACCTGGAACCTCAACAGCGAGACCTTCGTCCTCGCCGCCGCCAAGCGGTACAATGATTTTTACTCGCGCCGCATCAGCAACACCGACCCGTCGAAATCGCGCTGGTCGGCGTACGCGTCGATCATCTGGTCCGACAGCAACCAGCACGGCCGCCAGCCCGACAGCGCCGTCTGCCGGGTGAGCGGTAAAGTCGACGCCGTGCGCCTGCCCAAGCAGGTTTACTTTGCCTACCGCGTGATGCAGAACGAGCAGCCCGACAGCCACATCGTCGGCCACTGGAACTACGCCCCCGGCACGCGCAAGCCGATGCACGTTGTGGCCAATCACATCGACAGCGTCGAGTTGTTCGTCAACAACGCGTCCAAGGGCAAGATCGACCAGCCGACGGACGGGTTCGTCTTCACCTTCCCCGACATCGCGTGGGAAGCCGGCTCGATCAAGGCCGTCGGTTACAAGGACGGCAAGCCGGTTACCGAACACGTTCTCGTCACCGCCGGCGAGCCGGCGGCGATCAAGCTCACGCCGTACACCGGCCCGGTGGGCTTCCTCGCCGACGGGGCGGACGTCGCGTTCTTTGATTTCGAGGTCGTCGACGCCAAGGGCAATCGCTGCCCGACCGATGAAAGCCGCGTCGATTTCGAAGTCACCGGCCCCGCCGTCTGGCGTGGCGGCGTGAACGAGTACATGCCGAAGTCGACGAACAACCTGTATCTCAACACCGAGTGCGGCATCAACCGTGTCTTCATCCGCTCGACGAACAAGCCCGGCAAGATCACCCTCACCGCCAAGCGCGCCGGCGTCCCCGCGGCCACGGTGACGATCGACGCCAAGCCGTTCGAGGTGAACAACGGCCTTGCTCTGACCCCGCCGCAGGCGATGCCGGGACGAGCGAAGAACTGATCGCCCGGCGGGTGTCGGTCGCAAAGACGCCCGCTCTTGCGCTTGGCCTTTGAAGGTCGAACCGATCGACCGCACATGACGACACCTCCCCCGGCGGGGAGGTGTCGTTTTTTGTGCTGTCTATCC
>DASVSS010000161.1:0-1641 GCA_036387945.1 Tepidisphaeraceae bacterium
TCAATGTCAGCTCTTGCTGCTACCAATTCTGCGGCGATCCCCCCGCCGGACCCTCTGAACCCGACGTTCCTGCACACCGAGTGGGTGCAGGCCACGGCGTTAGTTTTGATGCTCAACCAGTTTGGCGAAAATGTTCCGAACGACGCTGACCTTCGGACAACGTGGTTTTCCGAAAGGAGTGATCAATTCGGAAGGGGTATCCAGACAATCGGCACCGCGATCAGACATGCGATTGCGGATCAGGACAAGCGGTAGCATGGCGACGATGCGATCCGACCTACTCAGCCGCCTCTCCGACGCATTGCATTCGGTCTTCAAGGCCGAATCTGTTGCCCGCCTGACCGACGGCCTGTCGTGGGCCGAGCAGTCGGAGTTGAAGCCCGGCGATCAAGTCAGGTGCGCCACGCATGTTAAGAAGACATTCGGGTACATGAAGGACTTTACGTTTTACGAATCATCGCTTTGGCGAGCGGGCCCGGAGTTCATCGAATACCAGCTGAGATTGACGATCCACGCCTACTGGTCAGCTTAGAACCTCTACCTAGACCCGCCAAAGAAGATCGACCCCGACGTGGCGGCCGTCACCTTAAGCCTTCGCGGGCTCATTCCGTGCATGGAGAGTAATTCCGCTCAGTTCGTCATCGCATCCGTACGAATCGGGTTGGATCGACTTCAGCGACTTGGGTACCCGCCAAAGCCCTTGCGCCGCGTCCAGCCCGGCAATCGCAGCCCACGCATGTAACGGTCCACCTTTCTGTGCACAGATCGTCAAGAAAGCGGATGCTCAGTGAGGAATGGACGCAGTTCACGAAGGAACCTCTCCACGTCCGAAGCCTTCAATCCTGGTTTGTTGTGGGCGGCGTCGTTCCCAACTGCTGCGAGCGCCTCAACGTGACGACGCTCCAAGTTGGTGAAAGCCTTCTGCTGGTGCAGGGCGTTGTAAAAGTCTGACATGGTGGGCTGCCGACCATCAGGTCGGACCGGGACGCACACCAATCGTTGACACCCCTTACGCAAGTGCTCTTCGAGTAGAGCACGACCGACAACGCCGGACGCTAAGAAGTATCCGCGGGACAGCAGATGCTCGGCTTGCTCAATCAGGTCACCGAAAGCCGACGCGAGAACGGCATCCTCGATGCTGCCAAGCATGTCGTGGTCGATCGCATCGCGGAGCCCCTGCAGCCTCCCCGAGACCTCCTTCAGGCCGGCACGGTAGCCCCGGATGTCCTTCAAGAGGTCCTCCCACCGCGGCACATGGGGTGACAACCATTCGAGAAGTTGTTCGCACCCACTCCGCCACCGTGCGTAGAGCACGGTGTCACCTACGTATTCCGAGTCGTCAAAGTAGCTGTAGAAGATGAGCCTCCGGTTCTGGCTCAACAATCTGCTGATAACTTTGACTAGTTTTTTCTTCGGCGGCACGGCCACAAGATTCTCCAGGAACCAAAGTAAGGCACCGTTGACGCTACCGAAATTCGAGGCTTCGACAAACATTGCGCCGGAAACAACAGCACCCAGCCGGCTGCCCAGAAAACCCCGCCAGCACGTCTGCCATCTGTACACATGTTACTTCTGCTGCCGCCGGCAATCAGGCGGGACTTGTGCCACAGGCGTTGCTTTCGAGAGCATCCAGTCACCTCC
>DASVSS010000162.1:0-24429 GCA_036387945.1 Tepidisphaeraceae bacterium
TTGGCTGCCATTTTCAACGAGAGGTGGTCGGCCAGCCCGTTCGAACAGTTAACGATTGATGCCGTGACGCGGTATGAAGTCGGGTGGTGGGATTCGATACACTACCTCTTCGTCGTTGACGTGGCAGGGTCCGATTCCGACCGGGTGCGAAGTGCGATTCTTGGGGCGTCGGAAGCGGCGGTGGGTCGACAAGAGTTGGAACGGGTCGTTCGAAAAGACGCCATTATTCCAGAAGATTTTCTAAAGAATTTTGAAATCGAAGCCGTTGCTGTCGACAAAATACAAGCGGACCGATACACCGTTTTCGAATACAGCTCGAAACGGCTTGGTGATTCCTCGTTACATCGCTTGTTGGAAATATGGGTGAATACACGCGGTGAGCGTGTGTTGATCCGCCATGGCTTTTACTGAGAAGAAAAAAGGGACACTATTGATTTATGGCGAAATCAGTAGTGTCCCCTTTTTATCCTCCTTTTTTTCCGCGATTTGACGATCGCCCGCCGGTGACGCGGCTTATTGCGGGGCGACGGCGAATGTCGCCGTGTGTCGTGGCCGATCGGGTGCCGATGGATTGGCGGTGACGCCGGCCCCACGTATCGTTCGGCGAAGGAACGGAAAAGGGGACATCCAGATTATTTCACGTCAGACGTCTTCGCTGCCGAGTCGGCCCACCTGCGAAATAATCTGGACGTCCCCTTTTCCTCGCAGATGCGCAGCGCGCAACACCTGAAAACGAAATCCGGACAAATTTTCGTTCGCCTGCCGGGCGATTTCGAGGCGCGCTGCGCGGCGGCGCCGCGGCCGGCGCAGCGCGACGGGTGTTAGTGAGGGGACGCATCGCGCACGTTCAGGGGTCGGCCGTTCGGACGCGGTTGCGGCTCGGGGGAGGTAGGATCTGTTGGCGAATGAAAACGAACAAACGAACCCAATTGTCGGTCGAAGTGTCGTGTTTGCAGGGGGGTTGGGCCGTTGGGTTCGTTTTCGGCGGGGGGAGGGGCGGGAGAGGGCTTTGGCAACCTCGCGCGGCGGCGCGTGTCTAGCGCGTCTACAATGTCGCTCATGGAGGTAACGATCATGCGGAACGTGACGCACCGGTTCGGACTACTGACTTTGCCCCTGCTGTTGTCGATCGCCACCGGCTGCGCCAGTGACAAGGCGATCATCGCCCAGGCCGTCGACGCCCACGGGCAGATCGAGCCGGCGGTGATTACCGACCGGGATCTGGCCGGGTACATCCAGGACATCGGCGACCGCGTGGTCGATGTGGCCAAGGAGCTCGATGAGCAAGGGTACGGGCCGAAGATCACCAAGGGCAAAGACAATGCCTGGATGTTCGAGGGCGTGCGGTTTCATCTCGTGAATTCGCCGACGCTCAACGCCTTCACCACCGGCGGGCAGCACGTTTATCTCTACAGCGAGCTGTTCACGCAGTCCAAGACCGAAGACGAGTTCGCGGCCGTGGTGGCGCACGAGTTTGCGCACATTTACGGGCGGCACGTGCAGAAGGGGACGAACCGGCAGTACGCGGTGCTCGGCGCCGCCGCGGCTGCGGCGGTGGGCGGGTACGCCCTCGGCGGCGAGAACCGCGAGATGATGGCCGGCGTGGCCGGCGGCGGGGCGCTGGCGGCGGGGCAGTTCCTGGGCATGGGCTTCACGCGGGATGACGAGGACGAAGCCGACAAGCTCGGCTTCAAGTTCTACACCATGGCCGGGTGGGACCCGGAACACTTCCCCGATTTCTTCAAGCAGATGATCGAGAAGGGCCACGACAAAACCCCCGAGATCGCCAGCAGCCACCCGAAGCTGGCCAACCGCGTGGCCAACGCCGAGCGTCGCGCCAAAGAGTTGCCGCCCACCGCCGAACAATGGCGGCGCGACAATGTCGCCAGCGCGCGGCAGTTCGCCCGCTACCAAGACCGCGCCCGTGCCCTGGCCAAGAACGCCCCGAAGGACCGCTCGCTCGAATCCGCCCAACTCATGCTCGCGGCTTTCCCAAGCTGCGTGGCACCCGAAGACCTGCCCGAGCAGAAGCAGGCGCAGTCGACGGTGGTGAAGAAGTTGCAGGCCGACGACGCGCAGGGCGAAGCCCCGCGGAAGGCCAAGCGCCGCCGCGCGAATTAGCGCTCGGCCATTGGCTATGGCATTCGACTGGCGTTACGGCGTGCAAAGTAAATTCGCTAGCGGACGAATGCCGCACCGACGGCAAGCGCCGATCCAGTTCCTCCCCCTCCGGGGGAGGTTAGTTGGGGACGGCGAGCGCCCGATCGCAATGAACCGCCTCGTCTGGTTCCTCCCCTGCGGGGGAGGCTAGGTGGGGCGGACGGATGCCTGATTGCAACAAGGTGCCACTACGCCGGCTGCCACGGTTTGGTACTCCAAGCCGTGCTGTTGCGGTCGCAGACACGGCTTGGAGTACCAAACCGTGGCACCCGGCAACCAAACACCTAGACGCTCGGCCCTCTCCCTACCCTCTCTCGGAGTACCGGGCGAGGGGTTTGTTCGTCTTGCGGCCGCAAGCCGTTATTGCATGGCTGTGCCAAGTCCATTCAGTGCTTCTCCGATACGTTGTGGCAGCGATGGATGCGCCTTGCCAACGCAAAAAGGCCCACGGCATCGCTGCGGTGGGCCTTTGAAGATCGGATCTCAGCGTCGCGGGATTACCGCTTGTTGAGCTTGCGGCGGGCGAACCACGCGACGGCCATCGCGCCGGGGGCGGCGAGGAGCGCGCCGGGCAGGGGGACGGCGGCGGCCTGGAGTTCGATGTTCGTGCCCTTGAGCTGGATCACGCTGCCGTTGCCGTTGGCCACCAGCGCGTTGCCGTTGATCGACGGCACGAGGTTGAACGTCGACAGGGTGGCGTCGAGCTGCACGAGAATGTTCACCCAGCTGCTCGGCACGTCCAGGCTCGCGACGCCGCTGAACTGCCCGTCGCCGAAGAACGGCGAGCTGGGGGTGAAGGTCACGTTCTGCGTGCGGGTGTCGGCGGTGTTGTCGGCATTGATGAGCGTGAGCTGCGCGGTCGCCATCGTGCTGCCGAAGCCGGGGAAGGCGATGGCGGTGATGATGTCGTCGCTGGAATAGTCGCCGGTGAGGGTGGCCGAGACTTTCTGCAGCTTGACGCCGGGCTTGGCGTTGGTGACGAAGCTGAGCTGATCGCTCACGCTGGTGTCATTATCGTCGGCGATGAAGTTGTTGGGGAAGAACAACAGCGTATCGCCGAACACGTCGGGCGAGCTGTCGGTGAACAGGCCGTTCTCGGTCTGGCCCTGACTGTAGTTGAAGTTGTCGGTCGAGCCGCTGGGCATGGTCCAGCTCTCGGCGGCGAAGCTCGCGCCGGTGGTGAGGGCGACGGCGGCGACGGACGAGGCGAACGTGCGGAAGTTGAGGGTCACAGTCATGTCTCCGATAAGCGGGTCTGCCGGTTTGGCCCCGGCCCGCGATTGCTTTTCACCGCGACCTTTGGCGGCCGCCCGGTGATGGGAATGATGTACGACACGCTGCCGCGTGTGGCTGGAATTCCGTCTCGCAGCAGCCGCCGATAATCCCGCCGTAGCGCGTCGCATGCCGCCGGTACCGCGTGTAACGGCAATCCGCCGGCGACTTCATCACGGCAACTTCGATCGCCTTGTTATGCGGACCCGCCGGCGTCGGCGCGATCGTGTTCGATCGCCGGGGCCTTTCTTCGTGGCACGGGTTTCCAGGCCGTGTTCGCCTCACCTGTCGCGACGGATTCTTGCCGCGGAGGGGTCGGCGGCGGCGCAGACGGCTTCTGGGTGCCACGGCTAGGAGTACTTCACCGTGGCACCCGGAGCGGAATACAACCCCCGTTCCCCGCAAGTGCATCACAGGCCTAAGTCAGAGAACGCCGCCACGATCGCCGCCGCGGCGGCGGCGGGGTCGTCGGCGGAGCAGACGGCGGAGCTGACGGCAACGCCCGTCAGGCCGCTGGCGGCGGCGGCGGGGGCATTGGCGGCGGTGACGCCGCTGATGCCGACGGTGGGCAACGGCAGGGCAGCGGCCTGCTTCGCATAAGCCAGGCCGGGCAAATCCGCCTGCGGCTTGGTCGTGCTTGGGAAGATCGGCCCCACGCCGATGTAATCGGCCCCGCTGGCAAGGGCGGCCTGGGCCTGCTCGATCGAGTGCGTGCTGACGCCCACGAGCAGATCCATGCCGACAAGCTTGCGGACGGCGTCGATCGGCAGGTCGGATTGCCCGACGTGCACGCCGTCCGCCCCGGCCAGCAGGGCGATGTCCGGGCGGTCGTTGAGAATCGCGATCACGCCTTTCCGCCGGCACAGCGCGACGAGTTGCTTGGCGCGGATCAGCAGTTCGGCCCCGTCGAGATCCTTTTCGCGCAATTGCAGCACCCCGGCCCCGCCGTCGATCGCCGCCTCGGCCACCGCCAGCCATGACCGGCGGCAGAGCGACGCGGTGATGAGGACATGGAGCCTGACCCCCGCCATCCGCTCGCCGCCGGGTGCGACGGTAAGGAGAACGGCTTTTTCGATGTCGTAGAAGCGATACCGCAATTGCTCGATCACGGCCGCGACGCCGCCAGAAGGCGTCTTTCCGGTTCCTCCCCCCCCGGGGGAGGCTAGGTGGGGGCGGTCGGACGCCTCATCGGAGTGAACCGGCAATCCGGTCCCGCTTTTCTGCGGATCACTGGTTGTAAGCGCCCCTGCGGTTCCTCCCCCTCCGGAGGAGGCCAGGCGGGGGCCATGAGGTGCCGAATCGCCTCCGGGCGGAAGGGCCGGCGGTCGCTGTGTGCCTGCCAGCCACTCGGTGATCGGCGACTCGACGCTTTGCTGCAACCCTAGCGCCGGCCGCCCCTTGGCTTCCTCGGGGCTTGGGGGGATCGGATCGGCGGTTCGTTGTGATGCGGCGTCCGCCCGCCCCCGCCTAACCTCCCCCGGGGGGGGAGGGACCGGGGGGGCGGCATGGGGGTTTACAGCGGGGGCCGTGCGGTTCTCGTGCGGTGTTAAATAATGATCCGGAAGGAGTTTAGAATATTCTTCGATCGTGCGCAGCGCCTCCCCGACGCGTTTGCCGGCGGCTGTCGCCACGGCCGATAAAGATGTGCGCTGTGTCTCGGTTTCGGTTGTAATGCCCGTGCCGACGTCTCCCGCGGTGTCGCGGGCGGCGATGGCGCGCGCCTGCAGGGCCGAGGTCGCGGTCTGGAAATCGTGTCGGAACGCCTTCAGCAAGGCCGATAACGAAGCGTCGTCGCGCACGAGGCGGGCGAAATCTTCGAGGACGCGAAGGCCCTCACGGACGCGATTGCAGTTTACATCGACGATCCGCAGAATGGCCGGGCTCGCGGGTAGCATGGGACGCATAAGGACCGATCGTATGAACTTGGGCGAAGCACGTCAGCAGGCTTTCCGCAACGGCTTTAAGGGCGCGGCCGATCAGGCCGCCCGCCCGTGGCGGCTGGGCGACGGCGTGCCCTCGAACCAGATCATCCGCGGCAACAGCATCGACCTGCTCAATGCCCTGCCCGAAGGGTGGATCGACCTCGTCTTCGCCGACCCGCCGTTCAACATCGGCTACCTGTATCACGACTACGAAGACCGCAAGAGCGACGCCGATTACCTGGCCTTCAGCGAAGACTGGATGCGCAGCGTGTACCGCGCCCTGCGGCCGGGCGGGAGCTTTTATCTGGCCATCGGCGACGAATTCGCCGCCGATCTGGCGGTGATCGCGCGGCGCAAAATCGGCTTTTCGATGCGCAACTGGATCATCTGGCACTACACGTTCGGGCAGCAGACGAAGAAGAAGTTCGCCCGCAGCCATACGCACATCTTTTACTTCACCAAGCCCGGCGCCGCGGCCGGCGACGGCGCCACGGCCGTCACCTTCAACGCCGACGCGGTGCGCGTCGCCAGCGCCCGCCAGACGGTCTACGCCGACAACCGCGCCAACGCCAAGGGCAAATTGCCCGACGACACCTGGTTTTTGCGCCCGCAGGTGGCGGCGACGGAGGCGGGGTACTTCCCCAGCGACTGCGACACCTGGAACATCAGCCGCATCTGCGGCACGTTCAACGAGCGCGAAGGATGGCACGGCTGCCAGATGCCCATCGCCGTGCTCGACCGCATCATCGCCGCCAGCAGCAATCCCGGCGACGTCGTGCTCGACCCGTTCAACGGCAGCGGCACGACGTGCGTGAGCGCCGCCCGCCTGGGGCGCAAGTTCGTGGGCATTGACCAGAGCGAGGAATACGTCGCCTACGCCCGCAAACGCATCGAGCACGCCCTGGAAATCCACGCCAACGGCAACGGTCAGGCTTATTCAAAAACCCGCCAGAGCAAGGTCAAGACCGGCACCGACGCCTTCGGCCGCCCGCGCGTGGAACGCAAGAAGCGGGCCCCTGCGGTGCGCCGCAGCGCCTGAGCGGCGGCCCTGATATCTTGCACGCCGGTCCAGCCTCTTTCGGTCCCTCCCCCTCCGGGGGAGGCTAGGTGGGGGCGGCCAACAACCTGCCAATAGCGGCTCGCGGTCGCCCGAGAAGCAAACCCCTCGCCCGGTACTCCGGGAGAGGGTAGGGAGAGGGCCGGAGCGTGAGTACGCTTTCGTGATTGCGCTTTGTTGCGGTGAGGCGGCCGCCTGCCCCCACCTAACCTCCCCCGCAGGGGAGGGACCAGAGAGGCGATTGAAGGCGATGATGCCGGGTGCGAAGGGTTAGTACTCTATCTTTCTCACTCGTCCCGGGCGGCAATGCCGCGCAGCATCCGCCCGGCCGGGGGCAGCAACTGCGCGGCGCACGCCGCGCAAGCGAAAAAACGCCGCAAAAACAGCCGTTTTTCGTTCTGGCACGCCGCTTGATCTATCCACACCTCGTACCCGCTTACGCACACGGAGGTGCCATGCAGGACAGCGTGCTGAATCTCGGAGAGAAGATCGCTCTGGCCGCGCGGCTCGCGGCGATCGAGCACGTGCGGCAGATGCTCGAGCACGAGCAACATGATCCGCAGCAAGGCGAGCAGCAGGGTGAGCGACGCACTGGCCCCGGCGGAGCCCGGGCCAATCGGTTCAAGGACGAACCGGCGTCGCAACCCCTGCAGCGCCTCGGCCGCGCCGTCCTCAGTGGACTGGTGATGCCCGCCCAACCCGCGCGGCTGCAACTCAGAGGTGCCGCGTGATCTACGGCATGTACCTATCGGCCACCGGCGTGATGACCAACTCCCACGCCCAGGACGTCATCAGCAACAACCTCGCCAACAGCGAGACGAGCGGGTTCAAAAAATCGATGGCGCTCTACACCCAGCGCCAGGTCGAATCCAAGGCCATGCACGCCGCCAACCCGCACGACACCCGCTTCGACAACCTCGGCGGCGGGCAACTGCTGGCCCCGACGGCCGTCGACTTCTCACAGGGCACGGTCGAACGCACCGAAAACCCCTTCGACGTCGCCATCAGCGGCAAAGGCTTCATCGCCGTACGCGACGTCGCCGGCCAGGACCGCCTCACCCGCGCCGGCGAGCTTATGCTCGACCGCGACGGCGATCTCATCACCGCCCAAGGCCACGCCGTGCTGGACAAGAACAATCGCCCCATCCGATTGCCCGGCGAAAAGCAGGGAGATCTGACAATCGGCACCGACGGCACGATCGCCCACGCCACGTCCACCGGCGGCCGCGAGCCGCTGGCGAGGATCAACCTCGTCGATAGCACCGACCCCCAGTCGGTCAAACCGATCGGCGAAAACCTGTTCAAGCTCGTCGGCGACGCCCGCCTCGTCCCCGCGACCGGCACGCTCCAAAGCAACAGCATCGAACGCTCCAACGTCGACACCGCCGTCGAGCTCACCCAGCTCATGCAGACCCAGCGCCAGCTCGAAGCCAACGCGAACATGATCAAGTTCCAGGACGCGACACTGGCCAAAGCGGTGAATGAGCTTGGGAAGATCAGTTGAACACGAAAGTAGGAATTAGTGGGTTCGCCCCCGGGCGTCGTCCGATAACAAA
Source organism: Tepidisphaeraceae bacterium (assembly GCA_036387945.1). Taxonomy (GTDB): domain Bacteria; phylum Planctomycetota; class Phycisphaerae; order Tepidisphaerales; family Tepidisphaeraceae; genus DASVSS01. The sequence goes on from DASVSS010000162.1 coordinate 7,968, forward strand.
GTGCGGCCACTAACTCCTAACTCCTGGTTCCTAACTCCTTTCCTCCCCCATGGCCATCAACGCCCTCAACTCCGCCGCCACTGGCCTTCGGGCCTTGTCCACCCGCATCGACGTGATCGCCAACAATCTGGCGAATGCCGAGACGACCGCGTTCAAGCGGCAGCGGGCGAACTTCGAAGACCTGATGTACTCCACGCTCAAGCAGCCGGGCGCGCAGAACACCGCCGGCGACATCGCCCCCGCGGGCATCCAGGTCGGCCACGGCGTGAAGATCAGCAACACGCAGCTCGATCTCGAGCAGGGTGGCCTTGAAAACACCGGCCGCCCATTCGACGTGGCGATCGAAGGCAACGGCTTCTTCCGCGTCAAAGTCGATCCCAACCTCGGCGACGGCTACGCCTACACGCGTAACGGCAACCTGTTCGTCAACAACCAGAATGAACTCGTTCTGGGCATGGGCGACGGCTACAAAATAGACCCTGGCATACAGATCCCTACCGACGCCAATGAAATAAACATCAGTAAGTCCGGCCTTGTTCAAGTCACCCGCGCCGGGCAGAACACCAAAGAAACGGTTGGCCAACTCAGTCTGTACCAGTTCGTCAACCCCAATGGCCTAACGCTCATCGGCGGTAGTCTGTTCCAGCAGACCGACTCGAGCGGCCCATTCATCGAATCGCGTCCGCGTGAGAACGGTGCCGGCGAGCTGCTTCAGGGCTTCCTCGAAGCCAGCAACGTCGACCCGGTGAAGGAACTCGTCACGCTGATCAAAACCCAGCGCAGTTTCGAACTGAACAGCCAGAGCATCCAGACCGCCGACCAGGCGCTGCAGACCATCGGCAACCTGCGACGGTTCTAATCGACAGGAGTTAGGAGTTAGTGGTTAGGAATCAGAGGAATGCGACGCTGATTTCCTTACCACTAACTCCTAATTCCTAATTCCTAACTCCTCCCCTCTCGGTGGAACCGAGGCGGGCACCCAACCAGGCACGGAGGCCTCATGCGACCGACGAATCGAGAACGCCGCGTAGACCGCACGATCATGCTCGTGATCCTGCTCGCCGCGGCGACGCACCTGCTGTCGAGCCAGCTCGTGCGCGGCGGAGAGCGCTTCATGGCCGCCGGCCGGGGGGCGGACGTGGAACTGCGCGGCGAGGCCGTCGTCGTCGGAGCGGAGATCCGCTTCAAGCAGATCGCCCGCTGGGCCGACGCCGATAAGACGACGTTCGATCCGATCGGCGAATTGATCGTCACCCGCTTCCCCGCCGGGCAGGCGTTTTGCAAGATCGAGCTCACCGAACTGAAGACGCTCCTGACCGACGCCGGCGTGAACGTCGCGCCCCTGAACTTCGTCGGCGCAGTCGGCTGCACAGTCACGCGCAGCGACACGACGCTGCCGGAAGGGGCGTCGCTGGGTCAGTTCGAGGACGCGAAGAAGGGTTTAGGGTTCAGGGATCAGGGTTCAGGACGAAAAGACCATGACGCCCGCTCGCAGCCCTCGCCGAAGCCGCTTGCGCCTGCGCGGGGAACTGCGATCATCCCGACCGACGCACCCACCGACCCCATTCTCGACTCATCGGCACAAGGCAATTCCGTCCGCACCCTGCGCGACGTGCTGACGCAGCAGCTTTGTGAGAAGCTGAATCTGCCGGCGGAATCGCTGCAGATCACCTTCCGCCCGCAGGAAGAAAAGCTGCTGCGCCTGGCCGAGCCGCAGTTCAAGTTCAGCATCGAGCCGCAGCGTACCGGCAACCTCGGCAACGTGAGTTGGAGTGTCACGATCATCAGCGACAAGGGCACGTCGCGCATCTTCGTCCCCGCCGAGGCGCGGGCGTGGCAGCAGCAGATCGTGATCGCCAAGCCGCTGTCGACCAAGCAGGTCATCACCGATGCCGACGTGACCGAGCGCCGCACGCTCGTCGACCACGTCGCCGACGACACGCTCCTGGTGCGCGGGCAGATCGTGGGGCAGATGGCCAGCCGCGAGCTCAAGCCCGGCACGGTCGTCACCGCCCGGCTCGTCGACGCGGTTCAACTCGTCCGTACCGGGCAGTACGTCACCATCGAAAGCCAGAGCGGCGGAATCCGCCTCAAAATCGTCGGCAAAGCCCTCGACCCCGGCACGCTCGGCCAGACCGTGCGCGTCCGCAACGAAGCCACCCGCGAAGTCATCCAGGCCACCGTCACCGGCCCCCAAACCGCCTCGCTGGGGTAACCCGCCGCAGGGTGCGGCTCACCGCACTGCCGTGGAACCTACGCCACCCGGGGGAAGACTTAGCCACAGATGTCACAGATGAACACGGATGGAAATGAGCAATTTTCCGCCAAGTCTTATCCGTGTCCATCGGTGACGTCCGTGGCTAAGTCTTCTGTTGAGACGGCCGCCCAGCAACGAAAACGAGCTACGAATGAACACCAATAAATCCGCTTTCCATTCGCGCCCATTCGCGGCCAGTCTTTTCTTAGCCACGTTCGCCGCCGCCCAACAACAGCCGCAGCAACAGCCCCAGCAGCCCCAGCGGCAGATCGCCGAGCAGCCCGCGGCGAACCTGGGCGCTCCGCCGCCGAACCTGGCGGATTTGATGCGCGCCAACAACGGCTCGCTCTACCGCGCCGCCGTCGCCATGCCCGGCGACCCGCGGATCGTGACGGCCCAGCAGGTGAACCCGTTCGCCGTCCCCGCCCCCGTGCCCAAAACCCTGGCCAAGCATGATCTTGTGACGATCGTCGTGCGCGAGGAAAGCGAATTCACCAGCGAAGGCACGACCGACACCAAAAAAGGCGGCGGCATTGACGCGCGGGTGGAGGCGTTCCCGAAGTTCAACCTCGCTGATTTCGCGCTCAAAAGCGCCGTCGGCGACTACCAGCCGCGGATCGCCTTCGAAGGCGACCGCAACTACAAGGGCGAAGCCACCGTCGACCGCAAAGACAGCCTCACCACCCGCGTGCAGGCCGAAGTCGTCGACGTCAAACCCAACGGCACGCTCGTGCTCCAGGCCCGCAAGCGCATCGTCACCGACGAAGAAGCGCAGCTATTCGTGCTCACCGGCGTCTGCCGCGTGCAGGACATCACGATCGACAACACCGTGCTGAGCACGCAGATGTACGACCTAGACGTCCGCAAAACCCACAGCGGCGCCGTCCGCGATGGCACCAAACGCGGCTTCGTCCCCCGGGCCCTGGACTGGATCAACCCCTTCTGAGCCGGCCCCGTGAAAGCCTGTTTATTCGGCGCCCGGGTGCCTGAGGAACGGAATGGATACGGCATTGGAGATTTCGGCGGTGATCGTCCGATAAGTCACACATGACCCGGACGATCGCCGCCATCCTGTTCGTTCTTGTATTCGCCGGAAGCGCTTCGGCCGCACGCATTGCCGACGTCACGCGGCTGGGCAACCAGCGGACGAACGTCATCACCGGCTGGGGGCTGGTCTTTGGGCTTAAGGGCACGGGCGACGGCGGGAAGTTCCTGCCCGCGATGCGGCCGCTGGCGGAGATGCTCAAGCGCTACGGCAACCCCGCCAGCGTGCTCGAGCTCGGCGACGCCAAGAACGTCGCCATCGTCACCCTGACCGCCACGCTCCCCGAAACCGGCGCCCGCGACGGCGACGCCCTAGACGTGCACGTCACCAGCATCGGCAGCTCGCCGAGCCTGCGCGGCGGACGGCTGTTCCTTACGCCGATGTCGATGCGCGTGCTCGACAAGGACTTTTTCGCCGGCTGGGTGCAGGGGCCGATCTCGCTGGAAGACCTGGCTACGCCGACGGTCGGCGTGGTGAAGAATGGCTGCGTGCTCGAAGGCGATTTCCCCAACGGCCGCGTCGACGCCAACGGCATGTTCAAGCTCATCATCGACGACCCCAGCGCGTCGTGGACGCTCAGCAGCAACATCGCCAAGATCATCAACGACAGTGAGGACGGCCAGACCTGGGCCTGGGCGATGACCGAAAAGGAAGTCGTCGTCCGCATCCCGCCGAGCGAACAGCAACGGCCCGACGGCTTCATCAGCCGCGTGCAGCGCCTGCCCGTGACGATGATGAACACCGAGGCCCGCGTGCTCATCAACGAGCGCACCGGCACGGTGATCGTCACCGGCGACGTCGAAATCTCTCCGGTGGTCATCAGCCACAAGGGCCTGACGATCAGCACCATCCTGCCCGCCCCCACGCCCACCGCCCGTACGCCGGTGATCCAGACCAAAGACGTCATCGCGTTGGACACCGCCAACGAAGGCGGCGCGAAACTGCAGGACCTGATCAACGCCCTCGACCAGCTCAAAGTCCCGATCAATGACCGCATCGACATCATCAAAGAACTGCACAAGACGGGAAAGCTGCACGCGAAGTTGATGATCGAGTGAGGGGGAGGAGCCAGGAGTGCGAGGAGCCAGGAGTCAGGAGAAATTCCGTCTCCCCCTCCTGAATCCTGACTCCTGGCTCCTGGCTCCTCGCACTTCTCGCACTCCTGCCGCTCCCCCTGGCACGTCCCTTGCCATGAGTAAGTCCGATATGTCGACCACCATCGAAAAACCCCGGAATTTCAAGGTCGAATCGCTTCCGCGTGTCGACCAGCGGCAAATGCCGCTTGGCGGCGGGGCGATTTCTGCGCTGCCGCGGGGGACGGTCGTCCCGGACACCACGGGCATGAAGAAGCTCGACGAGATGGCGCACAAGCTCGTCTCGCAGACGTTCTTCGGCACGCTGCTGAAGCAGATGCGCGAAAGCCCGTTCAAGAGCGAGATCTTCTCCGGCGGCCGCGGCGAGAAGGCGTTCGGGCCCATGTACGACCAGGTCCTCGCCGACCGCATGAGCCGGGGCGCGGGCGAGAAGCTCGTGCGGCCGATCGTCCGCAAGTACGCCAAGGAAGCGGAGCGCGCCTACAACCGCCAGAAGGAGAACGGCCTTGTCGCAGCCAATCGCCGAGCTTGAAAAAGTGCTGACGCAGCTCGTCGCCGAGCACGGGCAGTTGCTCAAGTGCGTCGACGCGCACGCGTCGGCGATGCGCACGATGGCGGTGGCCGACCTTGCAGCGGCCGGCAGCGCCATCGAGCAGAGCCGCACGCGCATCATGTTCCTCGAAGGCCGCCGCCGTTTGGCGATCGCTCAGATCGTGCGGCTGCACAAGGTGCCGCCGACGGCGTCACTGGCGGAGATCGCCGCCGCGGCGCCGCAGTACAAGCTTTCGCTGCTGAAACTGCGCGACCAGCTCAAGGCGCTGACGACGCAGATCGCCCGCAAAACCAACGTCAGCGGCAAAGTCGCCGGCGCACTGCTGGGCCACCTCAACACCGCCGTCCGCCTCATCGCTGGCGCGGTCAAGCAGGCCAACGTCTACACCAAGCAAGGAACGCCGAGCACGCGGCAACGAATCGGCGTGATGGAAGCCGTCGCATGAGTTGGCAGGATTCAGGGTTTAGGGTTCAGGATAAAACCATGAACGCCCGCCTCCTTCCTGAACCCTGAACCCCGAACCCTGAACCCTCCCCCATGTCCCTCACCTCCACCCTCAACCTCGGCCGCAACGCTCTGTCGATCAACCAGGCGGCAATCCAGACCACCGGCAGCAACATCAGCAATGTCGGCAATCCCGAGTACACGCGCCAGCGCGCCGACATTACCACCGCCCGTGACCAGCAACTGCGTCCTGGCGTCTACGTCGGCAACGGGCCGCAGCTCGACGGCATCAGCCGGCAGATCGACGACGCACTCGAAGGACGACTCCGCAACAGCATGTCCGAAGGCGAAAGCGCCGCCGCCCAGCAGAGCTGGCTCGGCCGGCTCGAAGCCACTTTCAACGAGCTCGGCGACGCGGACCTGTCGACGCAGATGAGCAAGTTCTTCAACAGCTGGAGCGACCTGGCCAACAAGCCCCAGGACGCCGGCCTGCGCCAGGTCGTGCTGCAGACGGGCAAAAGCGTGGCCGGCTGGTTCCGCCAGATGGACGGGCAGATCGGCGCGCTGCGCACGAACCTGAGCGAGACGATCGAAGGCAAGGCCGCCCAGGCCGACGAGCTGGCGACGAAGATCGCCAACCTCAACACCGAGATCGTCAAGGCCGAAGGCGCCGGCGTCGGGGCAATGGCCAACGGCCTGCGCGACCAGCGCGACGGCGCGCTGAAAGCGCTAAGCGGCCTGATCGACACGCGCACCGTCGAGCAGCCCAACGGTGTGGTCAATGTTTACGTCGGCAGCGAGCCGCTGGTCAGCAACGGCAACAGCCGCGGCGTGAAAACACTGCTCGACACCGACGCCGCCGGTGACAGCGTCGTCAAAGTCGTCTTTAAATCCAACAACGGCGAACTCGACCTCAAGAGCGGCGAGCTCGGCGGCCTGCTCGCGTCGCGCAGACAGCTCGACGGCACGGCCACGAACTTAAGCGATCTTGCCGGCGGCCTGACGTTCGAGCTGAACAAAATCCACGCCGGCGGGCAGGGCCAGCACGGGTTCGCCAGTGTCATCGGTACGACGACCGTGACCGACACCACAAAAGCCCTCAGCGACCCGGACAGCGGCCTGAAGCAAATGCCGGCCAACGGCAGCTTCGTCGTGCACGTGAAAGATAAAACGACCGGGCTCACCAGCAGCACGCTCATCAAAGTCGATCTGCCCGAAGGCGGCGGCGGCACGTCGACGGACGACCTGATCGCCCGCATCGACGGCGTCGACGGCGTGACGGCGGTCAACAACGGCGGCCGCCTGCAACTCACCGCCGACAACGCTCCGGCGACGGAGATCACCTTCAGCCAGGACACCAGCGGCGCGCTGGCGGCCCTGGGGGTGAACAACTTCTTCACCGGCAGCGACGCAAGGACGATCGCCGTCAATGAAGTGCTGACGAAAGACCCGTCGCTGCTCGCCGCCGCCCGCAACGGCAACAGCGGCGACAACCAGGTCGCCCGCGCGATCGCCGGCCTGGAAACCGCCGCGATCACCGCCCTCGGCGGCGGGACGCTCAAGAGCAGCTACGAAGGCATGGTCACCGAAGTCGCCACCGCCAGCAGCACCGCCAGTGCCAACGCCGAGGCCAGCACGGCCATCACCGAGACATTGCAGGCCCAGCGCGAAAGCCTCAGCGGCGTGAGCCTGGATGAAGAGGCGATCAACCTGATGAAGTACCAGCGCGCGTTCCAAGGGGCCGCGCGGCTGGTCAGCGTCGTGGACGAACTGATGGACACCATGCTGGGCATGGTGAGGTAACGGAGGAGTTAGTGATTAGGAATTAGTGAAGAGCGGAGACGCAATTTGCTATGCACCCACAACCATCGCCGAAATCCTTTTACTAACTCCTAATTCCTAACCACTAATTCCTCCTCCCCATGGCAATCCTTCCCACCAGCCTCGGCCGCGTCAGCAACCAGCTTCGGTCGGATACCGCGCGCAACCAGATCACGCGCACGCAGAGCAGCCTGATGAAGGCGCAGAACGAGCTGACGACCGGCAAGCGGCTGGGCGCCCCCAGCGACGACCCGGGCGACGCCGCGCTGGCGATCCAGATCCGTAAAACACTCGAACAACGCGAGGCCTTCGCCACCAACCTGGCCAACGGCAAGACGCAGCTGAGCGAAGTCGATGCAACGCTCGGCGACGTCTCGGACCTGCTGCTGCAGGCCCAGCAGACGGCGTCGGCCAACGTCGGCGACGGCATCACGCAGGACGCGCGCGAAAGCGCCGCGGCCGTGGTGAAAAGCATCTACACGCAGCTGATCTCGCTCGGCAACAAAAGCTTCGGCGGCAGCTACCTGTTCGCCGGCGACAAGCTCGACCGGGCGCCGTTCGAAGAGAACGCCGGCGGGGTGAAGTTCGTCGGCTCGTCGACGCAGTTGCTCAATCAGGTCGACGAAGCCGCCGCGGCGGCGTTCCAGGTCGACGGGGCCGAGGTGTGGGGCGCGCTGTCGACGCGCATCGAGGGCGCGACGACATTGTCGCCGTCGCTGTCGGCCGATACACGGCTGAGTGATCTCAACGGCGCCGGCGGCCACGGGGTGCGCCCGGGCGTGATCCGCCTCAGCAACGGCACCGATTCGGCGGCGATCGACCTCACCCGCGCCGACGGCGTCGCCGACGTGATCGCGGCGATCAACAACGCCGGCGTCGGGACAGTGACTGCTTCACTCAACGCCAGCGGCGACGGCATTCAACTCAGCGGCGGGGCGACAGACAACATCGTCGTCAGCGACGTCGGCGGCGGGACGATGGCGGCCGACCTGGGCATCGTCAGCACCGGCGGCGGGGCAGGGGCGGACGTCGTGGGAACGCCCGTCGCGCCGCGGGTAACGAAGCTGACCAGACTCGCCGACCTCGCCGGCGGGGCCGGGATCGATCTCGACGGGCTCCGAATCACCAACGGCGCAACCGCCGATGCGATCAGCTTCGCCGGCGCGACGACCGTCGAAGACGTGCTCAACAAAATCAACGCCAGCCCGACGGGCGTGCGGGCCGAGATCAACGCCGCCGGCACGGGCCTGCGGCTGGTGAATCCGACACAGGGCACGCAGATGCGCGTCGCCGAGAACGGCGGAACCACCGCGACGCAGCTCGGCCTGGGTAGCTTCTCGCCGGCAGCCAAGCTTGTCGAACTAAATGAAGGCGCGGGCGTGCGCACGGTCAACGGCGTCGACTTTCGCGTCACCGATTCAACGGGCACGGCGTTCGACGTCGATCTCACCGCCGCCCAGACCGACGTGCAGGGCGTGATCGACGCGATCAACGCCGCCGCCACCGCGGCGGGGGCCGGCGTGACGGCGGGCTTCGGCGACAACGGCATCACCCTGACCGACACCGCCGCCGGCGGCGCGGTGATGACGGTGACGGCGCAGAATTTTTCCAACGCCACGAAGGATCTCGGCCTCGACGGTGCTGCGGTGGCGAACGTCATCGCCGGGCGTGACGTGCATCCGGTCGTCGCCGAAGGCGTGTTCGCCAACTTAGCCAAGCTGCAGTCGGCGATGCAGAGCGGCGACCAGAAAGCCATGACCGCCGCCGCCGAGGCGCTGCAGGACGACTACGACCGCGTCGTCCGCGTGCGCGGGCAGACCGGCGCTGCGGTGCAGGAAGTCGAATCGCGCCAGGAACGGCTGGCCGACGAGAACGTCAGCACGAAGGCGCTGCTGTCGCAGGTGGAAGACGTGGATTTCAACGAGGCGATCACGCGGTTCTCGCTTCTGCAAACCAGCCTGCAGGCCAGCCTGCAGACGACGGGGCAGACGCTGAATCTATCGTTGATCGATTTCCTGCGATGAGACAGTCACCGCGGAGAGGAATTTTAGCGCCGGACGGAATCCGGCACGCCGATTGCAATCACACTATTCGCCATCTAATGCGACCGTAGTAGAAGCAATAGATGCAGGCAGGGCGCAGAAATAGTTGCGCCACACGCGCAGAAGTTGCAGGCCGCCGGGGTGTGGACGGCCTGTGGAACGAGTTGTAGGGGCATTCCGCGGCTCGCCCGCGGTTTGCTTGACGAAGCGGTCGTGCCGGGAAGCACGACGCTCCGGGACCGAAGTCGGCCGGCGAGGTTCGCCGGCCTTGGGTGAGAAAATGCGGCGTGGAACCGGGAGGAGCCCGGCACGCAGGGGCCTGGCATGGAAGGCCAGGCCTTACGAAAAGCCTTGTCGGCGGCGGTCGCGGAATGCGGCCGAGAAGCCGACGCCGTGTGCGGCAGGACGCCGACGCGGGGCAGACGGTTGGACCCTCAGCCCGCCAGGGATCGGCGGGTCGGCCTGTGAAGGCCGGAATCGAAACGGAGTTCGCATGGAGATCGAAACCACACGCTTCGGCGTGCTAGACGTGTCGGACGAACGGATCGTCACGTTCACCAAGGGCCTTCTCGGCTTTCCCGGCTCGACGAAGTTCGCGCTGATTCAGACCAGCGACGAGAACTACTTCTTCTGGCTCCAGAGCATCGAGGACCCGAACCTGGCGTTCGTCGTCACCGACCCGACCACGTTCCACAAGGATTACCAGGTTCCATTGCGTGAAGAGACGCAGCTGGACCTGGAGCTCGAGGATTCGTCCCACGCCCAGGTCTTCGTCATCTGCAACAAGATCGACGAATGGCTCACCGGCAATCTCCTCGGGCCGATCGTGGTGAACGTCGCCAATTGCCTTGCGACACAGGTGGTCCTGACCGAAAAACGGTGGAACACCCGCCAGCCGCTCATCAAGCTCCAGCCCGACGTGCTGGCCAAAAGCGCATAACGCGCTCAGGGAAAAGCGCGGTCGTGGAGCCCCACGTCCGCTGCCGCACCCGCCCAGGCCACGTCGGTCGTCGTTACCGAACTGTTACCCCGCGAAGGCGTACCATTAGTCGTACACGCCTTGCGCGCACCGCGCGATCCGATCGGTCGCGCGGCACACGCCGGAGTCCCCGCGCCATCGCGGGCCTCGGCGAACAAAGGAGCTTGCACATGCTAGTGCTGTCACGTCAACGAGACGAAACCATCATGATCGGCGACGACATCGAAGTCACCGTCGTCGACATCCGCGGCGATAAGGTTCGCCTCGGCATCAGTGCGCCCAAGGAAATCTCGGTGCACCGGAAAGAAGTCTACGAAGCGATCAAGCGCGAGAACCGCGACGCGGCTCAGCCCAAGATCAAGCCCGAAGACATCGCCCAGCTCGGCCGTCCCGCCAACAAGCCGGCCGGGGATCAGAAAAAGCCGTAACCGGCAAACCCTTTACCGCGACCCGGTCGGGACGCAAGTCGGGGCAGTGCCCCGCGGCGGGCAACGGACGCCTGCCGAGACTCTAATCAATCATGGAGGATTGAATCATGTCTCGCATCAACACGAATGTATCTGCACTTACCGCGCAACGCGGACTCGCTCGGTCGCAGCAGGCGATGAGCGGCACGCTCGAGCGCCTCAGCACCGGCCTGCGCATCAACCGCGGCGCCGACGACCCGGCCGGCCTGATCGCCAGCGAGTCGCTGCGCAGCGAGATCAGCGGCATCAAGCAGGCGATCGACAACGGCCAGCGCGCCAGCAACGTCATCGCCACCGCCGAGGCCTCGCTCTCGGAAATCGGCGCGCTGCTGCTGAACGTCAAGGACCTTGTCGTCGAAGCCGCCAACAGCGGCGCCTTGTCGCGGGAAGAGATCGAAGCCAACCAGCTTCAGGTCGATTCGGCGATCGAGTCGATCACCCGCATCAGCAACACCACCACCTTCGCCGGCCTGCGGCTGATCGACGGCAGCCTCGACTACGTCACCAGCGGCGCCAGCAACTCGGCGTTCACCAGCCTGCAGATCAACCAGGCCAACTTCGGCTCGGCCGAAACGATCCCCGTGAACGTGGAAGTGATCCAGTCCGCCCAGCAGGCGGAGCTGCAGTTCACCACCTCCGCGGTGGCGGCGACGGTCACGCTCGAGATCAACGGCGTCGAAGGCGTCGACACGCTCACCTTCGCCAGCGGCACCGGCGCCGCGGCGATCGCGTCGGCGGTCAACCGCATCAGCGACGTCACCGGCGTGCACGCGACGATGATCAACTCCGCCGATCCCAATGACGGCCTGACGTTCCAGAGCACTTCATGGGGCAGCCGCGCGTTCGTGAGCGTAAAGGCCCAGAGCGGCACGTTCGACACCGTCGACGTCAACGGCGCACAGCGCACCCGTGACGAAGGCCGCGACGCCAAGGCCACCGTCAACGGCGCACTCACCGTCGGCGACGGGCTGAAGGTCAAGCTCAACACCTCCACGCTGGACATGGAATTGGAGCTGAGCGAAAGCTTCGGCCAGGGCCAGGAGGCCTTCGCCATCACCGGCGGCGGGGCGCTGTTCCAGCTCGGCAGCAAGGTGACGGCGAATCAGCAGGTGAACATCGGCATCAGCTCCGTCGCCGCCAGCAAGCTCGGCGACAACGCCGTTGGGTATCTGAACGATCTCGTCAGCGGCGGCGCCAGCACGCTCGTGGGCGGCCGGGCCGACAAGGCCAGCCGCATCATCGAGAAGGCGATCCAGCAGGTGGCGATCATGCGCGGCCGCATGGGCGCGTTCGAGAAGAACACGCTCGACACGAGCATGAACAGCCAGCAGATCGCCTTGGAAAACGTGACGGCAAGCGAGTCGCAGATCCGCGACGCGGATTTCGCCATCGAGACCGCCCAGCTCACGCGCAACCAGATCCTCACCCAAGCCGGCACGAGCGTGCTGGCGACGGCGAACTCGACGCCGCAGCAGGTGTTGTCGCTGTTGCAGTGAGTGGTTGAGTGGTTGAGTGGTTGAGTGGTTGAGTGGTTGGGTTGCCGAATGACAAGAGGCGCGGCCCTTTCGGGTCGCGCCTCTTTTTTTTGGCTCCCTTTCCCGGTGCTCCGGGGAAGGGTTAGGGTGGGGGCTCGAGCTTCAAGATGCGGCGTGGGCACAAGGGCCCCCTCCCCCACCCTCCCCCATGATTACATGGGAGAAGGGACCGGAGGCCGCGCCGATAAGCGTCGTTCTAGATGACGATCCGCAGTTCCGCGTTCAGCGTCGAGACGCCGTTGCCGAAGCTGTTGTTGATGCCGAAGAAGGTGTCGAACCCGCTGCCGAGGTCGATGGTGGTGTAGCCGAAGACAGTGGTGTCGGCGACGACGACGAGATCGTTGCCGGCGCCGGTCTGGACGGTGCCGTAGTTGAAGAACGTGCTGCCGGACGCGACCACGGTGTCATTGCCGTTGCCGGTCTTGAGCACGCCGCCTTGGAGGGTGCTGCTGGCCAGGGTCACCGCGTCTTCGCCGTTGTCGGTGTCGACGAGGAAGTCGCCGCTGATGTTGGCGTCGCCGATCGTCACGCGGTCATCGCCGTTGCCGGTGAGGATCGAGCCGCCGTTGGCGAAGACGGTGTTATTGAGCGTCACCTTATCGTTGCCGTTGCCGGTGACGACGCTGATGGTGGTGAGGTACGACGTGATCGTCGTCGTGTTGCCGTTGTTGTTGACGACGACGCCGCTGGGCGTTTGCGACACGATAATTGCGTCGTTGCCGTTCGTGCCGCTGATGTTCAGGACACCGCCCACGACGCTGGCCGAAAGCATCTTGCGGCTTTCTAGTGTTTCCGATATTTCCACATGACCCATTGAATCTCTCCCTGTTGTTTGAGGTGGAGAGAATCTAAGCGTTTGCCGGTGAGTTGCAGGGGCCAAAGTGTGAAGATCGCGGAAATTCGACTTAGCCGCCGTTGAAATTGGGAAATGCGTGCCGTCTGCGCCCCCGCACGATCCTCCCGGCGACGAAAAGACGTGATGGGTTTTGAAGAGTGTTTCGTGATTGTCCAGCAAAGGAGGAACCCATGTCCACGCTGCTCAATACCCCGGTTGCCGCCGGAGCCCTTGTCGCCCGCGTCCTGCACGCCGACGAGGGCGATCAGCTGAACGTGATGGGCAGTGACACGCGCGTGAAGTTCACCGGCGCCGACACCGGGGGGAAGTTGTCGATGTTCGTCGTCACCGCCACGCCTGGCGACGGCGTGCCGATGCACACGCACACGCATGAGGACGAAATCTTCTACGTGCTCGAAGGCCGCATCCGCTTCGATACCGGCGGCGAATCGACGGTCGCCGGCCCCGGCGCGACGGCGTTCCTGCCGCGCTCGGTGGCCCACGCGTGGTGGGTGGAAGGCGAGCAATCCGCCAAGGCGATCATCCTCACGCTGCCGGGCACGTTCGACGCGTTCTTCGCCGAACTCGCCTGCCCGCCCGGCGTGCGGCCGGACATGGCGGCGGTTGTCCAGACGTGCGCGCGGTACGGCATCACGTTCGCGTGAGGTCAGTCGGGCGCGAGCGTCACGCCGCAATCCGACGCCATTCCGGTCCCTCCCCTGCGGGGGAGGTTAGGTGGGGGCGGACGGACGCCTCATCGCGATGAAGCGCCTAGACGCTCGCACCCCTCTCCCTACCCTCTCCCTCAAGGGGAGAGGGATTTGTTTCTCAGGCACCTTGGGATCACTTCCTGCGCTTCGTTGCCCGCCCCCACCCGGCCTCCCCCGGAGGGGGTGGAACCGGACACGCTTTCCAACGCGAATCACTTCTTCGCCAGCACCACGAGCTTCTGGCTCGGGAGGTCGCACTCGGCGATGCGCTCGCGCGCGAACGCGACCGTCGCCCGCTCGATCTCGGCCAGCAGGCCGATGAAGAAAGCCTTGGCTTGCGCGCTGTCGGCGGCGGCGAGCAGTTGCTGGCTCATGGCGCGCACCTTGTTGAAGTGCCCGCGGCTGCCGGCGTCGGGGCCGTCGAGGCCCATTGGGTCGTTGGCAAAGAAGCAGAACGCCCGCGTCTCGACGATCTTCATCCCCGCGGCATCGACGGCGGCTGCGAACTCGTAGCGGCTGCGCACGAGCATCCATTCCGTCCGCATCGTCACGCGCGGCAGGTATTCGGTCGTCACCACCCGCCCGCCGGGGGCGAGGTGCGCCGCGAGGTTGCGCAGCGCGCTGTTGAACCGGTCGGCCTCGGGGACGTGGAACAGCACGTTTGCGATGTTGATGAGGTCGAACGTCTCGCCGAGATCGAGCTCGGGGCGGGTGATGTCGCAGACGTCGAATCGCGTCTGCGTGCCGGCGAGCGCAGCGTAGTGCTGGCGCAGCAGCCGCACGCTGGCCTCGGCGAAATCCACGCCGACGAGGCGTTGCGGCTTAAAGCGGTCGGTGAAGAACCGCACCCACCGCCCGCTGCCGGCCCCGACGTCCAAGATACGGGCGCCGTCGCCGATGAGGCGCAGATCGCCGATGAGCTGCTCATAGGCCGGATAGAGCACGGCATCCTCGACCGGCGAGCTGTAGCGGAGGCCGTTGGAGACCGCGTCCTCGCCGGTCTTCTGCCAGGCCGTTTCGTAGTGGCGGCGGATGTCGTCCTGCAGCATGGGCATGAAACGGTTATCGGCCGTTGCGGCGCGCCGGATGCAACAAAAGATCCGGTGCGGTCCTGCTGGCCGATTCGTCATTTCATCCGCCCGCGTTTACAACTGCCGCCCGCCGATGGAAGCGCGTCATCACCTGCTCGAAAACCCGGCCGAGACGAAGCTGCTGCCGCACATGCCGCAGCTCGACGGCATCCGCGCGGTCGCGGTGCTGATGGTGATGTGGCACCACTTCCAGCCCAAGTACCTTTCGACCAGCGTCGGCGCGCCATGGGGCGCCGTGGGCGTGGGATTGTTCTTCACCCTCAGCGGGTTTCTCATCACGCGGATCCTTCTGCGCTGCAAGCTCAAGATCGCCGCCGGCGAGGCGGGCATGGGCGGGATGCTGCGGCAGTTTTACGTCCGCCGCTGTTTGCGCATTTTTCCGCTGTATTACGCGACGCTGCTGTTTCTCGTGCTGTTCAATGTCACCGGCATCCGCGAGCGCGTGTGGTGGCACGTGGCGTACCTGTCCAATTACCTCTTCAGCTACCGCATCACCAAGTTCGGGCCCGTCGAACGGCATTTCTGGTCGCTGGCGGTGGAAGAGCAGTTTTATCTCATCTGGCCGCTGGTGATCTTTCTTACGCCCCGCAAGCTGCTGCTGCCGGTGATCCTGCTGACGATCGCCTGCGCCCCGTACTGGTCGACCGCGACCTACGCCAAGGGCCAGTTCGGCCACGAATGGATGATGCCCGCGTGCCTTGGGCTGCTCGGCAGCGGGGCGCTGCTGGCGCTGTTCAGCCTGCCGGAGTTCCGCTTCCACAAGTGGTGGAACACGCTGATCGAGACCGCCGGCGTGATCGGCGTGCCGCTGTTTTTCATCTACGTCACGAGCAAATCGGTGTCGGTCAAAATCCCCGCCACGCAGCCGGCGACGGGCATCACCTGGCACACGACGAGTTTCTTCGGCCTCATCGGCGACACCCCCGCGCAGCGCACCGGCTGGATCGATTTGGGCTTCGACTGGATCGGCGGGGCGCACTACCCGGTGACGGCGGTGTTCGCGGTCTTCGTCATCGGCATGGCCGCGCGCGGCTTCCGCGGCCCGCTCGGCTGGCTGCTGCGCTCGCCGCCGCTGGTCTACGTCGGCCGCATCAGCTACGGCGTCTACGTCGTGCACATGCTCATGCCCCACGCCGCGGTGCACTTTTTCCCGAAATGGGCGGCGGAAAAAGGGTGGGAACAACTTTTCGCCTACGTCGCGGCCAGCCTGCTCGTCGCGACGGTGTCGTGGTACGCGCTGGAAGCGCCGATTAATCGGCTGAAAAAGTACTTCGAGTACGAGAAGGCGGACAAGCCTGAGCCGCGTGGACTCGAAGCCGTGGCGTCCGGTTCTCCCCCTTCCGGGGGCGGCTAGGCGGGGGCGGCGTGTGTGGGGTCGCCCGTGGGCCTTTGAGCCGCCGCTGCTCGTAGACGATCGCGGACGGGGAAAACGCATTGGCCGCAGGGGCACAGAGGGCACAGAAAAGAGCACGGAGACGTGAAGGGCAGGACGAGCGCGCATCTGTCGGGCGCGTCGGTGAGAATCTCGCCTTAATGCTGATTCGTGGTGTGGGCGTCCCGCCCGCATAGAAACCCTGTTGTTCAATGCG
>DASVSS010000163.1:0-9233 GCA_036387945.1 Tepidisphaeraceae bacterium
CAGCGCGAGTTCTTCGACAGCGGCCCCGAGCATCTCAAGCCGCTGCCGATGATCAGCGTGGCTGACCAGCTCGGCGTCCACGTCGCCACCGTCAGCCGGGCGGTCAGCGAGAAGTGGATCCAGACCCCCCGTGGCGTCTTCCCCCTGCGCCGCTTCTTCAGCGGCGGCACGCAAAGCGCCGCCGGCGAAGACATGAGCTGGGACGCGGTGAAGGAAAAACTCCGCATCCTCGTGGATAACGAAGACAAAAACAGCCCCATGAGCGACGACGAACTCGTCGAGAAGCTCACCGAACAAGGCATCGACATCGCCCGCCGCACGGTGGCCAAGTACCGCAAAGTGCTCAACATCCCGACGGCGCGGCAGCGGAAGGCGTATTAGCGCCGGGGACGGGTTTACCAACGGCAAGCCATTGCCGCCCGTGGTAGAATCCACGTCATGACGAAGTTAATGGAAACCCTCGTCGAGAAAGTCCGACAACTGCCCGAAGAGCAGCAGGACGAAGTCGCGCGGGCGGCTTTGAGCAAAGTGCAATCGCTGACAATGTCGCACCAAGGCTTGCACGAGTTGTCGCTCGACGAGCGCCTCAAGCGGTTGCACGAACTGAATGCGTGGATCGACCGCAACCGCTCCGGGAATCCCGACGTGGACGATTCGCGCGACGGCATCTACGACGGAATGATCGATTTTCCTCGTTGATACCAACGTTCTGCTTCGGCATTTCAATCCCGATCATACACAATGCGTGATCGCCCGCGCCGCCATAGACGGGCTAATCCACCGCCTCGGCAATGGCGCGATCGTCTCCCAATGTCTCTACGAATACTGGGTAGTGGCGACTCGCCCCAAAGCGGCTAATCGATTGGGACGCATGACCCCCGAAGTCGAACAGGACTTGGCGCTCATCACCGGCATCTTCGTGCTTCTGCCCGATGACGAAAAGATTTTTTCGATCTGGAAATCGCTCGTCGTCACTCACGCCGTCTCCGGCAAATCGGCCCACGACACCCGCATCGTCGCGGCCATGCAGGTGCATGGCGTACACGACCTGCTCACGTTCAACGTCAGGGATTTCCGACGCTATTCGTCGGTCGTCGTCCATGACCCCGCTGCCATGACCGCGCAGACGTAGGCCGACAAACAGCGCCTTTTCTTGCTCAAATGTCACGTTGTCTCAAGGGGCCGGCGCGACGTGGCCCTCGACCGGCTGGTTGCCAGGCGATTCGACGTCCGGGCCGGCGTTGGTCAGGGCGGGTTGGCGGTGTAGAGAAAAAAGTAGACCGCGGCCGTGACGGGCGCGACGGTGAGATCGTACAGCAACGCCAGCGGCGTCAGGGCCGCAGCGCGGGTGACGGGCGCGACGCTTTCCCGCGCCGACTGCGGCACGCGCGAGGGGACGATCAGCCAGCGCGGCGGGTCGGTCCGGTGTCGCCGGCCGCGGGGGGCGGGGTGTTGTCCGTCCGGCGGCCAGAAATATAAGACCTTCCAGTCGCGCTCGCCTGTGCCGATCGTCCCGGCGTCGATGTCTCGGACCATCTGCAAGTGCGGCAAGCGCTCCGAGGGCCCGATTGCGATCGACGCGCGGGCGGACTCGACCGACCGACCCTGCAACAGCCGCTCCAGTGTCGCGTTGGCGGCCAGCCGCGCCGCCTCGCCCGCCCGTCCGCCAAAAGCGTCGAGCGTGTGGGGCGCCAACTCCTCCGCGGCCGCGGCGCCGGTCGCCCGCCAGTCGGCGTCGGCGGGAACCCGCGCGACGTACTGCCCCTGCGGCGTGCGGTACCTCACCAGCACCGCCCGCCCACGGCCGCCGGCGTCGCCGGGATCGAGGTCCGCAACATGCCCCGCGTGGTACGCACCGTCCCCCACGCCCGACCAAACCGCCGGCGTCGCGCAGCCGCCGATCAGCAATAAGAATGACAAGCTTGCGACACCCGCTGGAACGCGGCGGATTACGTCCAGCATCTGCGACAAGGTAGATTTGGTCAGCATCGCGTTTGAATCCGCGTGAAGTGTCAATCGTGCGCTCGCAGGCTCATTTGAAACGCGGGTCTGCGCAAGAACAGCGGGAGAGGAAATGACTGCGCTGCGACTAGATCAGCGTCTCGACGGCCGTAAGGATGTCGCCCGGGTCTTTGCCGTCGTACTGGTCGGTGCCAGCGCCGCCGTCGAGGGTGTCGATGGCGTTGTCGCCGCGGTTGCCGAAGAAGCGGTCGAAGCCGTCGCCGCCGATCATGTTGTCGGCGCCGGGGCCGCCGAAGATGCGGTCGTTGCCGGCACCGCCGAGGATGCCGTCGACGCCCGCGCCGCCGAAGAGGATGTCCGATCCGGCTTCGCCGTTGATCAGGTCGCTCGCCGCCGAGCCGGCGATGCGGTCGTTGCCCGTGCCGCCGGTGACCACGAGCGGGACGTCGACGTCGGTGTTGCACGCAAGCCGGTCGTTGCCGGCGCCGAGGGTGACGCCGATGGCCTCGACCGTGGATCGCGGCGCTGCGCCGAGCACGCCGTTGAGCCCGATCACGACCTGGTCGCCGGAGAAGATGATCCCGACTTTGTCGCTGCGGCCCGTGCCTTCGAGGAACACAACGTCGCCTTCTTCGGTCGACTGCACCTCCAGCGGCGGCACGAGCGTCACCTGCGGACGGCGGCCGACGATGGTGTTGTTGCCGGTGTTGGCGTCGCGGCCGGCAGCGCCGCTGCGGTCGACGACGGCGATAAGGTAATACCGCCCCGGCGGGGGGACCGCGGCGCTGGTCAGGCTCACCAGTTGCGTCGCCGGCCGCCCGCCGGCGAGGCCGGCGGCGACCGTCGAACTGGCGATCGCCAAATCCCCCGCGTCGAGCTTGCGGTCGGCGCTGATGAACAGTTCCGCCTTCACCGCCGCCGGCGTCGCGGTCGTGCCGGTGTTGCGCACCGCGAGGGTTGCCTGCAGGTTCGTCTGCGCGCTGGTGATCAGCGGCAGGCCGTTGTTGAGGGAGAAGCTGACGCTAAGGTCGACGGCCATCAGGCGGCGCGGCTCGAGCGATTGAATCATTCTCTCAGGCTTCAAGCGGCACCTCCGAGGTCTTTTTAGAATCCAGACTTTGCCGACGCACCGGACTTCGGCCCGGCGATGAACATTGCCCATGCGTATACCACGGCCGGGTACGCCTCGCCGTGGCACCGGATGTCAAAGCTGCACCGCGGCCCTGCACAAGCGGCCGTTAGGCGAACACGAGGCGGGCGATGGTGTCGACGCGGTCGTCGTACTTGCCGACGTTGGTGCCCGGGCCGCCGTCGGCGACGTCGGTGCCGCCGCCGAAGACGTTGATGACGTCGTTGCCGCCGCCGCCCTGGACGTTGTCGCCGCCGCCGCCGCCGAGCAGCGTGTCATTGCCGCCGTCGCCGCTGACGACGTCGTTGCTGCCGTCGCCGCTGACGAAGTCGTTGCCGTCCTGGCCGAAGAGCTTGTCCTTGCCGAGCCCGCCGTTGATGGTGTCGTTGCCGGTCCCGCCGGCGGCGCGGTCGTTTCCGCTGCGGCCGTCGATCGTGTCGCGGCCGGCGCCGCCGCGGAGGATGTCGGCGCCTTCGCCGCCCAGCAGCACGTCATTGCCCAGCCCGCCGTCGAGCAGTGCGCCGATCGTGCCGGTCTCGGCCATCGCCAGCAGGTCGCTGCCGTCGTAGCCGTAGACGCGGATTTCGGTCACGCTCGCGACGTCGAAGGCGCGGGTCACGCGGTTGACGGTGACGTTGATCTTCCCGTTCTTCACGCCCAGGCCGATCTTGTCGGCGGCGTTGGTGCCGTTGACGGTGAGGATGCCGCCCTTGACGCTCGCCAGCGGCTTGACGCTGGCGACGCTCTCCACACGGGCCGCCGCGCCGAGGTTGCCGGTGATGTCGACGGTGACGGGGTAGTTGCCCGCGGCCGATCCTTCGGCATAGGCGTGGGTGCCCAATACGCTGAACAGACCGTTGGCATTGCGCACGACCGTGCCGCTGGTGACCGCGCCGTCGCCCCAGTTGATGCTGGCGGTGAAGTTCGCCGCCGTGCCGCGGCGGTCGGTGTCGACGAACGTGGCGACGACGGCGTTGGTCACCGGCGCGCCGGTCAGCGCGTCGACGGTGACGGCGGTGGCGCGAATCGGTGCGTCGCCGACGGCGATGGTGATCAGCTGCGAATCGTACACGCCGCCCAGCGGCTGGCCCTGGCTCAGCTGCGTGCTGCCGCGCGACTGTGCGTTAGCCACGCCGGCCCCGACGTAGAGGGTGATCTTGCCGGTGAATCCGCTCTTGGGTGTGACGGTGAGGATGCCGTCCTTGATCGTCGACTTCGCCGGATCGGCACCGGCGCCGTTGACGAACTGGCCTTGGTAATCGATCGGGTTGCCTTCGAGATCAAAGCCGCTGAGCTTGTAGACCAGCGGCGTGTTGGCCGCGGTGTAAAGCACCGGCGGCGGGGCGATCAGCACCGGCGGGTCGTTGACTTTGTCCGCCGCCGCCGCGACCGCGAAGCTCGTGCGGTCGCTGCCCTGGGCACTGCTGGCGGTGACGGTGATCGTGCCGGTCGCCAGGGCGCGCGGGTTGACCACGAGCACGGCATCGGTGGTGTTGGCGATCACGCGCATGCGGGTGATGCGCACGTCGCTGTCGGGCCGGCCGTCGTCGTCGGTGGCGACGTTGCTGATCGCGTCGCGCGTGGCCTTGCCGCGCACGAGTTGGCCCCAGACGGTGTGGTTGAAGTCCAGCGCCCGCTGCGGGCCTTCGGTGATGAAGAACTGGCTGCCGTTGGTGTCCTTGCCGCTGTTGGCCATCGCCAGTTGCCCGTCGCCGGTGAAGACGGCGGCGGAATTGAATTCGTCATCGAAGCTGAACCCCGGCCCGCCGGTGCCCCAGGCGTTGTCGTCGGCATCGAACGGCTGGCGGGATTTGGGGTCGCCGGCCTGGAGGACGAACTTATCGATCACCCGGTGAAACGCCTGCCCGTCGAAGTACCCGGACTTCACCAGCCCGACCATCGTCTTCACCGTCTTCGGGGCGACGTTGTCGAACAGCTGGAACACCATCGGCTGGCTGTAGCCGCTCACCTGCATCTCGATCCAGGTGCTCTTCGTCGAGCGAATGCCCACGGCGATGTTGCCGGTGCTGGATTTGGCCGAGTACGTCACCGCGTCGGCGTGGTCGTACGTCGCCGTCAGCGGGACGTACAGCACCTTCCCCACCGGCGCGTTGTAGGACGGCACGGCGTCCAACTCCGGGGCGTGCAGGAGTTTGCGGTCTTCAAGGACTTCGATCGCGGCGGCGGACAAGGGGTAACGGCTCATTGCAGTGGTGTGCTCCAGAGGCCGATCGGCTCGGCGGTCTTAAAAGGCAATCCCGGTGACGAACGTCGGGAAAATACGAATCAACGGACAGAATCCGGGGCGATCCGGTACAGAATAGGGACGGCAAGATTGCCCGCGCCGTTACGCGTTGTCAAAAGAATGTCCCGCCTTCTGCGATGCCGGGCCACGGATGAAAAGGGCGAATTCGCCGTTCCTTCTATTTTTCGAAGCGCATCGGCCAAAAACCTCGGCCAAACCCTGGCCACGACGCGAGTTGTCGGCCGCCCGAACGTGCGCCAACGGCGCTGTAAACCGCCGGGCTTGCCACGCCCGGATTCCGACCGGGCGGGGGCGTGATTTATAACACCTCGGCCGCGAAAAGTCGGCGGAAAAGTGTGATATTTCGGCGATCACTCCCGTCCGCACGAACGACGCCGGCCGGCTCTCTTCTCCCAACAAAGCGCCAATCCGGTCCCTCCCCCTCCGGGGGAGGCTAGGAGGGGGGCGGCGAATGCCTCATCGCAATCAATCGCCAGTGCCTGGTCCCTCCCCTGCGGGGGAGGTTAGGTGGGGGCGGGCGGCCGCCTCATCGCAATGTCAGCGCTTCCACGCTCGGCCCTCTCCCTACCCTCTCCCGGAGTACCGGGCGAGGGATTTGCTTCTCTGGCGACATCATCCCGTGGTTGCATGGCGAGGGCGCCCCCACCTAACCTCCCCCGGAGGGGGTGGAACCGGAAATGGCGGCAACACACGGTGTTCTAGCTTCTGTGTTCCTCCGTGCCTTCGCACCGCGGCCGATTCCTTATTCGGGCGGCGCTGTCCGAACACGCCTGGCCGACCTACAACTTCCCGTATGCGAAGCGCTATTCCGCTGCTCCTGGCCGCCGTCCTGACGTGCGCCGCGGCCGCAGCCCAGCCAACCCCGAAGGAACCTCTTATGCACCTTTATCTCGGCACCTACACCGGCCAGAAGCAGTCCCCGCAGAGCCGGGGCATCTACCACCTCACCCTCGATCCGCAGACCGGCAAACTGAGCGAGCCGGAACTCGCCGCCGAAACCACGAATCCGTCGTTCCTGGCGATCCACCCGACGCAGCCCGTGCTCTACGCCATCGGCGAAGTCGGCGAATTCAAGGGTGAGAAAGTCGGCATGGCGTCGGCGTTCCAGATCGACCCGGCGACGGCCAAACTCACGCCCCTGGGCGAACCGCAAAGCACCGGCGGGCCGGGGCCGGCGTATGTGAGCGTGACGCCCGACGGCCGCGTGGTCCTCGTCGCCAACTACGGCGGCGGCAGCGTGACGGGCCTGCCGGTGAACACCGACGGGAGTCTCGGCACGCCGACCAAAACAATCCAGCATGCCGGCAGTGGTCCGAACAAGAAACGGCAGAACGAGCCGCACGCTCATAGCATCAACCCCGCCCCCGGCGGCATGACCGAACGCTGGACGTCAGCTGGTATTGTCGCCTGGGCCGTCGCGTGCGACCTCGGCACCGACGAAATCCCCGTCTACGCCGTACAGGCCAACGGGAAGCTCACGCACATCGACCGTGAAACGACCAAAGCCGACGCCGGCGGCGGCCCGCGGCATACCGCCTTCAGCCCCGACGGCAAACACGCGTACGTCTGCAACGAAATGGGCAACACCGTTACCGCCTTCGCATGGGACGCCGCCAAGGCGAGTCTCATAAAAATCGAAAGTACGCCCACGCTACCGCCCGGCTACACCGGCCTGGAGAACACGACCGCCGAAGTCGCCGTCCACCCGAGCGGCAAGTTCGTCTACGTCAGCAACCGCGGCCACGACAGCATCGCCGTCTTCGCCCGCGACGCCGAAACCGGGCAGCTCACCCCCGCCGGCCACACGCCCACCGGCGGGAGCCAGCCGCGGCACTTCGCGCTCTCGCCCGACGGTCGGTTCCTCGTCGCCGCCAACCAGAAAACCCACAACGTGGTCGTCTTTACGGTCGACGCCACGACGGGGGCGCTGACGCCGAACGGCAGCGAAGTTCGGCTGGCGGCACCGGTGTGCGTGCGGTTCGTGCGGGACGGGTTGATCAAATAAGAAAGTCGAACCGCGGAGACGCGGAGAAGCGCGGAGAGCGATATGACAATGACCGAGCTGACCGAGAAGATGATCGGGGCAATGATCGAAGTGCATAAAGAAGTTGGGCCGGGTTTGCTCGAATCGGCTTACGAGGAATGCTTGTGTCGCGAGTTTGGCTTGTGCGGGCTTCAGTTCCGGCGGCAGGTGCCGGTGCCGGTCGTTTACAAAGGCGTTGAACTCGATTGCGGGTATCGCCTGGATTTGCTCGTGGAAGAAGCAGTCGTCGTTGAAATCAAATCGGTCAAAGCGATTGAACCGATTTTCGAGGCCCAGCTCATCACTTACCTGAAACTCGGCGGCTGGCAGGTCGGCCTGCTCGTTAACTTCAACGTCAGAGTTCTAAAAGACGGCCTGAAGCGCTTCGTCCACAAATACAAAGAATGACCCAGCCCGGGAACCAGCTCTCCGCGCTTCTCCGCGTCTCTGCGGTTCTACTTCTTCTTAATCCTGCGCGGCGACCGCGAGGCATGCGTCGCCCCTGCAGAAAGCGCGGCAATGGCGTATACTGGGCGGCTTTTCCAACTTTTCTCCAGTCCCACGCATTATGGATCATTTCAACTACCGCGACGGCCAACTGTTCTGTGAAAACGTCCCCGCCGGCAGGATCGCCGAGGAAGTCGGCACGGCGGTCTACGTCTACTCCAAAGCCACGCTGCTGCACCATTACCGCCAAGTCCGCGACGCCTTCGCGGAATTGAATCCGACGATCTGCTACTCGATCAAGAGCAGCGGCAACATCAACCTGTGCCGCGTGCTGGCGGCCGAGGGGTGCGGGTTCGACGTCACCAGCGGCGGCGAGCTGTTCCGCGCCCTCCAGGCCGGGGGCGACCCGAAGAAGATGATCTACGCCGGCGTCGGCAAGACCGACCGCGAAATCCGCGACGCCATCGACGTCGGCATCGCGGCGTTCAATCTGGAATCCGAAGCCGAGATCGAGAACGTCGACCGCATCGCCGGCGAGATGAACAAGCCCGCCATCGGCGCGATCCGCATTAACCCCGACGTCGACGCCAAGACCCACGCCAAGACCACCACCGGCATGAAGGGCAATAAGTTCGGCGTCGACATCGAACGCGCCGAGCGGGTGTTCGAGCAATACCGCGGACTCAAGCACCTGCGCATCGCCGGCGTGCACGTGCACATCGGCAGCCCGGTCTACGCCATCGAGCCGTACGTCGACGCGGTGACGAAGATGACCGCCCTCATCGACCGCCTGACGGCGCGCGGCCACAAGATCGAATGGCTCGACCTCGGCGGCGGGTTCGCCGTCAACTACAAGAATCCCAACCAGGCCCTGCCCGTGACCGAGCACGCCAAGGCGCTCGTGCCGCTCTTGCGCGGCAAGCCGTACAAGATCGCCTTCGAGCCCGGCCGCTACATCAGCGGCAACGCGGCGGTCCTGCTGACGCGCGTCTTGTACCGCAAGACCAGCGGCGAGAAGAAGTACGTCATCGTCGACGCCGGCATGAACGACCTGATCCGCCCGACGCTGTACGAAAGTTACCACCACGTCTGGCCGGTGCGGCCCGACGCCGCCAACGTCTTTCCCACGCGCGACGAAGCGCAGCGGCCGGTCGGCGGCGAAGTCGTCGACGTCGTCGGCCCGATCTGCGAGAGCGGCGACTACCTGGCGAAGGACCGCCCGCTCCCGCGGACCCAGCGCGGCGACCTGCTGGCCGTGTTCACCGCCGGGGCGTACGGGTTCGCGATGAGCAGCAACTACAACAACCGCCCGCGGGTGGCCGAGGTGCTGGTCGACGGCGGCAGCTACAAGGTGATCCGCCGGCGGGAGACGTACGAAGACCTCGTCGCCGCCGAGCGGGTGTGAC
>DASVSS010000164.1:0-13292 GCA_036387945.1 Tepidisphaeraceae bacterium
CCATCACCAGATCAAGGAAATCCTTCGGCTCGTCGGTCTCGAAGGCGACGACGAAATCCTGGTCGTCGAGCCCGAAGCTGTATGTCGTGTTGAGCTTCACCGACGGGTACTTGTTGCCGGCGCGGATGTGCACGTCCATGATCTCCTGCCGCTTTTCCAGGGGCAGCAGGTACCAGTCGCGCGTCTTCACGAACGGGTAAATGAAAAGAAACTTCCGCTTGCCCGGGATGATGTGCGTGCGGCTTTCGGCGGTGTGGAACGGGTCGACCTTGTCGATGTACATGCTGCGCTTGGTCATCGCGACAAAGCTGTGCGGCGTGGTGAGGTAGCCGGCCAGACGGGTTTTATTAATCAGCCGCGTCTGCGCGACGACGGTGTCGGGCGACTCGGCGATGCGCCACAGGATCAGGTCAGTGTCGGGCCGCAGGCCGACGGTGCTGTAGCTGAGGCTGATGAGCCCGTCGATCCTTGTCGACAGCGCGGCGACGAATTCCGCCTTTGCTTCGGCCTTGTCGGCTTCGCTCAGTCGGCGGAATGCCGGGTCGAGCTTGTAGCAGGCGAAGTTGACGAACTGCCGCTGGACGGGCGGGCCGGCGGGGGCGGTGGTCGCCGGGCGACCGGCGGGTTGCGTGGGGGCTTGTGACATGTTGGGATTCCTTTGTTGTGGCAGGGGCCGCCGGCGATCTTACCGCTTTTTGGCCATCATGATGATGCGCGGGGACGCGGGCGTTACGGACGACCCGTCGTAATCGCCGAATACGCGCCCGACGGCGAAACCGTTTCGCTCGAGCACGAGCGACAGTTCGCGCGGGAACATCCACGTCATGTCGAATGCGATCCGCTCGCTGACCGTCGCGCCGGCGTCGTCGGCGTGCGTGTAGTGGAACGTCATCTCCTGCACCTGCGGTCGAACGACACTGCTGCGAATCTCGGTGGTGCGCTGCACCGATCGGTTTAACGACGGCACGAAAAAGGTCGCGGTATCGAGCTGCGGCCAGTGCGGCTGGGCGAGGACGCGGAGGTCGGGATAGAACACGTCGACCCAGAACGTCCCACCCGGCGCAAGGCACGCATGGACGCTTCGCAGCAGTCGGTCCTGCTCGTCTACCGTGGTGAAGTTGAGAAACGTGTTGAACAACAGCGTGACCCAGTCGAACGTTTCGTCGGTCGTGAACTCCAGCGCATTGGCGGACTGAAATCGCAGGCGGCGGTCGGGCAGCCGGGCTTTGATTTTCTTTCGGGCGGCAATCTCCAGCAGCGCATCGTCGACGTCGATCCCGAGAACGCGGTGCCCTGCCGCGGCGAGCGGGATCGCCGCGCGGCCGGTGCCGCAGCAGAGTTCGAGCACCCGCTGCGCGGTCCGGGGCATGTGCCGCAACAAGAACGGCACGTCGTCGTCGAGAACGTACCCGCCGGCGTACTCCGCGTCGTAGTAGGCGGCGATCGCGCGGTACGGGCGGCTGGGGGGCGTTGCGGTCACAACACGCTCTGTACGCGCAGCCCGTCGTACGCGAGCTCGACGCCGGGGGGCAGGCGCGCGCTGGTGTCGGCGTGGCCGCAGTTGTGCGAAATGTGAGTGAAGTACGTGCGCCTGGGCTTCACCTGCTCCACGACGGTCAAACCTTCTGCGATTGAAAAATGCGTCGGATGCTTGTGCCACGCTAGGGCGTCGAGCACGAGCACGTCCAGGTCACGCAGCTTGTCGAGGCTGCTTTGTTCCATGAAGCTCACGTCCGTGCAGTACGCGAGCTGCCCGACGCGGAAGCCCAGCACGGGCATGTCGCCGTGCATAAGCGGCACAGGCAGCCACGTCACACCGCCGATCTCGAAATTGCCGTCGATGACGCGCGGCACGAGGTGCGGACGAAAGACTTTGAGCTCCGGCGACGGTTCGCGGAAGGCGTAGCCGAAGCAGCGTGTGAGCGACTCGTGCGTGGCCGCGTCGGCCCACACGTCCAGTGGACCGTGGCGCAGGGCGTTGAACCGGCGGACGTCGTCCAGGCCCATGATGTGATCGGCGTGGCCGTGGGTCATGACCACGGCGTCAACGCGGTCGACTTTGTTGGCAACGCATTGCAGGCGCAGCTCGGGCGTGGTGTCGATCAATACGTTCTGGCCGTTGTAGCTGATGACGGCGCTCGTGCGCATGCGCTTGTCGTGCGGATCGTTGCTGCTGCAGACTTCGCAATGGCAGCCGATCATCGGCACGCCGGCGCTGGTGCCGCTGCCGAGGATGAGCAGTTCAAGGCTGGCCATACGGTTGGTTTATATCCCCCCCGTCCGCCAATGCGAACCGGGACTAGCGCCCGGACAGCTCGACGACGCGCCCTCGATGGTCCGTCGCGGCCGACCCGAAGGACCTTACGCCCGCGAGGGCCAGTGAGGGACCGACGAGCACGTGGTCGATGTCGTAGACCGGCAGCCCCGCCGGCCAAGTCGCCCGCCAGCCTCGGCCGTGTGCCCCGGCGTCGCGGAAGCCGAGGGCCGCGAAGCGGTCAAACGCGACGCTGCGGGAGGTGGCGTTGAAGTCCCCGCAGGCCACCGCGATCGCCGGATCGGCGGCGAGCGCGTCGGCGACCGATTCCAGCAGCGTCCGCTTGTCGAGCAGGTTGGAGATGCCGTCGACGACGGCCAGGCGGCCATTGAAGCGCGGCGATTCGATTTCGGCGACGCCAAAGCTCCCGCCCGGCAACGGGCGCTCGTACAACTTCTTCATCGGCCACCGCGACAACACGCGGATGCGGCAGACGTATCCCGTTTCGTACCGATCGAACCGCAGCACTTGCCAGCCGGGCCCGAGCCGGCGGCGCAGGCGCTCGACGAGGGCCTCGTCGTGCGGCACTTCCGACAGCACGATCAGGTCGGCATTCGCCGCCACGACTTCGTCGTCAAAGGTCGTCCATTGCCCGGAGCCGTCCCACGCGCCGCCCCACATCACGTTCCACTGCAATAGGCGTAATGGGGCTGCGCCCGGCGCCGGCCGATCGAGCGGACGCAGCCCGATCAGTGCGGGAACGGCAAGAAGAAAACTCACGGCCGCCACACCGCCCATCAAGCCGCGCGGGCCGCGCAGTGTGCGCCCGCGGCGGGTAAGGTCGATTGCCGCGGCGACGATTGCGATGAGGGCGGCGGGGAGATACATCAGCGGCGCGAAGCCCCGCACGCGATCGGCCAGCAACTGGCCCACTAGCGTCGAGAGCAGCGTTGCCACCGCCAACGCGAGGAATGCATCCCGGACGACGCGGGCACTCGACCGAGCCAGCAGGCGGAAGTCGAAAAACACGCGGATTCTCCTGACTTGGCGGGTGCACGAGGACCGTGGCGTGGGCATCCCGCCCACGTTCAGACATTGCACACTGCTTGTGCCGCTACCTCGTCCAGCGTGGGCGAGACGCCCACGCCACCAAAAAGGGCGCCGCGTGATTCCGAACGATTCTCGGCTTCCATCAAACACACCCCGGAGGCCGGTGCGGCCGGAATAGGCCGGCGACCGGTTCTGTTTGGCTACGTCGCCGCTGCCGCAGCCGTCGGCTTCCGCTTGCCGCGGGCCGGCGGCCGCTTGGGCTTCTCGTCCGGCACGGTGGCGATGGTGAGATCGGGCAACCGGCCGAACGCTTCGACCGGTTTGCCGGTGATCTTGGCGGCCAGCTCATACGACCGCTGCGTGCGCTGGCGCAGTTCCGGCAGCAGCGATTCGATGTACTTGATCTGCTCGGGCGGCAGCTTCTTGACCATCTTCGTGCCCCGGCACTTCGGGAAGCTGCTGCAACCGAGGAACGGACCGCGCTTGCTGTTGCGCAGCAGCATCGGGGCCTTGTCCTTGTCGCACATCACTTCGGTCTTGATCGGCGCCGCCTTGGGCGGCTGCGGGGCGCCGGCCTTATCCAGCGGGACGATGAGCGAGCAAAGCGGCGTGCCCTCGGCGGTCTTTTCGGAGTACCCGGTGCAGCTCAGGAAATCACCGAACCGCCCGCCGCGCTTGAGCATCGGCCGGTTGCAGAGCGGGCAAAGAAAGCCCGATTCCTCGCGCATCACCGGCACGCCGAACTCGTCGACGGGCTTGGTGACTTTCTTATCCGGGTCCGACGACGCGAGGAAGAAACCGTTGGCACTGATGCGGTACACCATCGGCACGCCCGCATCGTCGAAGTACGGCGACGCCGCCCCGCCGGCGTGGGTGAGAATCTCCAGCGCGTTTTTCACGTCCCCTTTGAAGGGGCCGTAGAAGTCGCGGAGCAGCTTCACCCAGTCGAGGTGGTTTTCCTCGACCTGGTCGAGCTTGGCTTCCATGTCGGCGGTGAAGCCGACGTCAAGGATCTGCGGGAAGCCCTGCATCAGCTTCTCCGTCACGACGCGTCCGAGCATCGTCGGGAACAGCCGGCGCTCGCGCTGCGCGACGTATTTACGGTCCTGAATCGTCTGAATGATCGAGGCGTAAGTGCTCGGACGGCCGATGCCTTTGCTTTCCAGCTCCTTCACGAGCGACGCTTCGTTGTAGCGCGCCGGTGGCTGGGTGAAGTGCTGCGACGGTTGCACATCGACCGGCGCGACCGGCGTGCCCTCGGCCAGATCCGGCAGGAGTTGATCTTCACTGCTCACGCCCGCGACACGCATGAACCCGTCGAACACAAGCTTGCGGCCGGTGGCGCGGAACGTCGCCTCACCGAGCGGCGTGGCGGCGGCGATGTTGACGGCCGTCTGGTCGAACTCGGCCGGCGGCATCTGGCAGGCGACGAAGCGCGTCCAGATCAGGCGGTACATCCGCGCTTCATCGCCGCCGATCTTGGCGTCGGCGTTGGTGGGGATGAAGTTGGCATCGGTCGGCCGGATCGCCTCGTGGGCTTCCTGGGCGCTTTTGTTGCTGCTGCTGAAGAAGTTGGGCTTCTCCGGGACGTAGCGGTCGCCGAACTCGCTGCGGATGAACGACCGCGCCATGTTTAGCGCGTCGCCGCTGAGGTGCGTGGAGTCGGTACGCATGTAGGTGATGTGGCCGGCTTCGTAGAGCGTCTGGGCGAGGCGCATCGCACGCTGGGCGCCGAAGCTCAGGCGCGTGCTGGCGGCCTGCTGCAGGGTGCTGGTGATGAACGGCGCTGGCGGGCGGCTGGTCGAGCGCTTCTTCTCGATGTTTCGGACGGCGAACTTCGGCGCGGCGGTGATGCGGCCTTCGTACCGGATCGTGTTGCGCTCGGGGCCTTTGGCCTTGTCGTTGGTCGCAGGGTGCTCGGCTGTAACGACATAGCCCAGGGCCTCGGCGATGCGGCGGGCCTGGTCCCGGTTATCCGGCTCGAACTTCGCGCCGGCGAACTCGGTCAACTCCGCAGCGAAGCAGCCGTGATCGGCCAGCCATTTGTCGCGCTCGACTTTCGTACGCTCGAACTCCTCGGTGCCGGCGGCGAACGTGTGCCACGCATCGGCCAGCCCGGCAGCCTCGGCCATCGCGGTCGTGAAGATGCCGCCAATGCGCCAGTACTCGCTGGGCATGAACGCTTCGATCTCGCGCTCGCGGTCGACGATCAGCCGCACCGCCACGCTCTGCACCCGGCCGGCCGACAGCCCGCGGGCGACCTTGCGCCACAACACCGGTGAAATTTCGTACCCCACGATGCGATCAAGAATGCGCCGGGCCTGCTGGGCGTTCACGCGGTCAATGTCGATCGCGTTGGGCTTGGCGAACGCCTTCTGGATTTCGGTCTGCGTGATGGCGTTGAAGATCACACGCTTCACGCGGTCGTCCGGCAGGCCCAGGGCCTGTTGCAAGTGCCAGGCGATCGCTTCGCCTTCACGGTCCAAGTCGGTCGCCAGGTAGACGTCAGGGGCGTCCTTGGCGAGCTTGCGCAACTCGCTGACGAGCTTCTCTTTGCCGCGCTCTTTGATGATCTCGTACTTGGGCTGGAATGTCTCCATGTCGATCGCGCCGTTGCCCTTGGGCAGATCGCGGACGTGGCCCATCGACGCTTTGACGATGAAGCCGTCGCCGAGGTACTTGTTGATCGTCTTGGCCTTGGCGGGCGATTCGACGATCACGAGGTGCTTGCCGGTGCGTTCTTTGGCCATCAGTTCGATCTCAATTCAGACCCGAAGGTCGACACAACAGATTAAAGCGACCCGCCGACGTATCGACCGATCGTCCCGTCGGCGTGAACCGACAGCAACGGCGTGGGGGGCGGGATTAAAGACGCCGCCTGAGGGCCTTGTCAAGGCCGACAGGCCAAACAGGCCCCCAACTTATCAATACGTCACAGGAGAGGCGGCGGTTTGTGCCCAAATCGGCCCGCGATCGCTTCGCCCGTAAGTGCCCAACGACAATATGCTTATACCACGTCACCACTTCGCCAGGTTGGGAAGAGGCGTTTGGAGTAAACTGATGCGCCGTCACGACCCGCATATCTCGTCTGCGCACCCCGCCGGCGGCGTTGGGCGGCGTGGCGGTGATGAAATTCCGGCCGCATGCGGCCCGGGGCGGGGTAGGTTTCCCTTGCCGTTTCAAGCGGCGGGAGAATACAAATGACAGCCGGTAAATCGATTTTGTGGGTCGCAATGGGTCTCACCTTGATGGCGACCGGGTGCCGCAGCAGCGACCCGGCACTCGACCGCTCAGAACAGGCCGTCACCCTGCTCGTCGACAAGCGCAAAACGCTGCTCGACGGCGAGCAGACCGTCAGCAGCTCGCAGAACGCGCTGCAGGTGCTGCAGCAGACCGCGGGCGACTTGCGGCCGGCGTTCGACGCATTCCAGAAGGAGATCGACAACGTCCGCAAGGAAGCCGACCGCGCCCGCGCCGAAGCCGCCGAACTGCGCGCCCGGGCGATCGCGTACTGCACGGCCCGGCAGTCGGACGTGAGCACGATCAGCAACGACAACATGCGCAAGACCGCCGAAACCCGCACCGCCCAGGTGCGCGACTCCTACGAGCACATCGACGCCCTTTACACCGACGTCAACGCCGCCTACGCCGCATACCTGCGCAACCTGAACGACCTGCAGACGTACCTGGCCAACGAGTTGAACTACCCGGCCCTGCACTCGGCGCAGCCGTGGGTGGCCGAATCGCAGGCGTCGGGCGAATCGCTGCGATCGAGCATCCGTTTGCTGACGATCGAACTGAACAAGACCAGCAACCGCCTTTCGCCGGTGCCCCTGCCGGCGACCGACGGACCGGGCCTGTACTCCCCCGAGGCGTACGCCCGGTTGAAATAAGTGGCCCGGCCGCGGTCAACGACCCCGACAAACGATAAAAGCCCCGGCCAATGGTGGCCGGGGCTTTTATCGTTTGATCGTCAGGCGGCCACAGTCGGCCGGCCTGTGAAACGGCTGTGGTTCACACACCCACTTGCGGCGCGATTTCCGGCGCGGGACGCGACGGGCTCGGCGGCGTGCGGATGGGCTCTTCGACGTACGGTTCGGCTTCGACCAGCTTCTTGATCACGAGGTTCAAGTGCGGGTTGAAGGCCGTGCCGGCCGGGATCAGGTGGCCGAGGATGACGTTCTCCTTCAGCCCCGATAGCGTGTCCACCGCGCCCGCCATGGCGGCTTCGGTCAGCACCTTCGTCGTTTCCTGGAAGCTCGCGGCCGACAGGAAGCTTTCGGTGCTCAGGCTCGCCTTGGTGATGCCGAGCAAGAGCGTCTTACCGCGTGCCGGACGGGGCTTCTTACCCTTGGCCGGCTCCTTGCCGCTGGCGTCGGCGGCTTCGTTTGCTTCGCGGTAGACCGCGCGCTCGACGAGGTCGCCTTCCTTGAGCTCGGTGTCGCCGGGCTCGAGGATCTTGTAGCTGCCGGACACTTCTTCGTTGGCACGGCGGAAGCGGAACTTGTCGGCGACTTCGCCGGGCAGGAACCGCGTGTCGCCGTTGTCGTCGATTTTAATCTTCCGCAGCATCTGCGCGAGGATCACTTCAATGTGCTTGTCGTTGATCTTCACGCCCTGCGAGCGGTACACGTTCTGCACTTCCGTCAGCAGGTAGCCGTGCAGCGCCTCTTCGCCGCGGATGCGGAGAATATCGTGCGGGATGACCGGCCCGCGGATGAGCGGGTCTCCGGCTTCGACGGCGTCGCCGGTGTGCACGAGAAGCTCCTTGTCCTGCGGGACGTGGTGCTCGCGCTCCATGCCCGTTTCGTTGCGGACGATGATCGTCATCTTGCCACGGCGGCGGTCCGACCGAAGCTCGATCGTGCCCGAGATTTCGGCCAGCACCGACGGGTCTTTGGGCTTGCGGGCTTCGAACAGTTCCGTCACGCGGGGCAGACCCGTCGTGATGTCGACCGTGCCGCCGGCTTCCTTCGGCTGACGCGCCAGGAGCTGACCGGCCTGAATCTTCTCGCCGTCCTCGACTTCGATACGCGCCTTCGACGGCAGGTAGTGGAAGTCGAGGATCTTGCCGTCGCTGCCCACGATGGTGATGCGCGGATGGCGCTCGCCCTTGTGTTCGGTGACGACGAGCTTCTTCTTGCCGGCTTCCTTCTTTTCTTCTTCGAGGCGGACGGTTTCGCCTTCCTCGATGTCTTCGTACTTCACGAAGCCCGACTTCTCGGCCAGGATCGCGGTGATGTGCGGATCCCAGACGACAAGCTGCTCACGCGCCTTCACCTTGCCGCCGTGCGGGATGAGGATCGTGGCGGCGTAGGGCACCTTGAACTTCTCCAGCTCACGGCCCTTGGCGTCGACCACCGCGAGTTCGCCATTGCGCTTGAGGGCGACAAGGCGCTTCGTGCCGTCGGGGTCGATGACGTCGACGGCATTGATGTCGCGGTGCTCGACGATACCGCCGACGCTGGTCTTGATGTCGTTCTCGATGAGCTGGCTCGTGCCCACGCCACCGGTATGGAACGTGCGCATCGTCAGCTGCGTGCCCGGCTCGCCGATCGACTGCGCGGCGATGATGCCGACGGCCAGGCCCTCTTCGACGAGCTTGCCGCTGGACATGTCCACGCCGTAGCAGCGGGCGCACACGCCGCGGCCGCTCTCGCACGTCAGTGGGCTGCGGACGCGGGTGCTCTCGAGCTTGAGCTCCTTGAGCTTGTTGGCCATCTCGAGCGTGATCGTCTGGTTCTCGGTGACGATCGTCTCGTCGGTGATCGGGTTGCGAATCGTGTCGCGCGCCGTTCGGCCGACGATCATCTCTTCGAGCGGGACTTCGATCGTCTCGCCCTTGTAGACCGTGCTCTTGGCCACGCCGTTGACCGTGCCGCAGTCGATCACCTGCACCATGACATTCTGTGCGACGTCGCACAGCTTGCGGGTGAGGTAACCGCTGTCGGCGGTTTTGAGCGCGGTGTCGGCCAGGCCTTTGCGGGCCCCGTGCGTCGAGCTGAAGTATTCCAGCACCGACAGGCCTTCGCGGAAGTTGGATTTAATCGGCGTCTCGATCATCTCGCCGCTGGGCTTGGCCATCAAACCGCGCATGCCGCCGAGCTGCTGCATCTGGGATTTATTGCCGCGGGCACCGGAGCCGATCATCATCGTGATCGGGTTGAGGTACCGCAGGTAGCCCTTGGCTTTGCCTTCTTCCTTCGTCACCGGCAGGCCGCCGGCGTCGCGGTAATCGCTCTCGAGGCCGGTCATCAAATCCGTCGCGACCTTCTCGCGGCAGTGCGACCAGATTTCGATGAGCTGGTTGTAGCGCTCCTGGTCGGTGATGGCGCCCTGGCGGTAGGCCTTCTCGATCTTGTCGGCTTGCTTCTGCCCTTCGTCGAGGATGGCGGCCTTGGTGTCGGGGCTGCGGACGTCGGTGATGCCGAAGCTCAGGGCCGCCAGCGTCGAACGCTTGAAGCCCAGCTCCTTCATCTTGTCGAGCAGATCGATCGTCGCCGGCCGGCCGAGGACGGCGTAGGTGTCGGCGATCACGCGGCTGAGGCCGCGGGCGGTGAGGCCGTAGTTATAGAACGGCATCGCCAGCGGCAGGATATCGTTGAACATGCAGCGGCCGACGGTCGTGAGGATCAGGTTGCTCTTGAACCCGCTCTTCATCGGTGCGTTGGCGTATGCGGCATCGAGGCGCTTGCGATGCTCTTCGTTGTGCTTGAACGCGATCTCGTTGATCGGCGTCGGCTGGCTCTTGTCGTCCGGCACGACGTGCGTCCGGTCGCTCTGGCGGACGAAGATGCGCGAGTGCATCGCGATCTTGCCGAGGTCGAACGCCATGATCGCTTCGGTCGTGGAGTTGAAGACGCTGAACTCGCCTTTGTCGCCTTCGCGGTCGACGGTGATGTAGTAGCTGCCGAGCACGATGTCCTGCGACGGCGAAATGATCGGAGAACCATTGGCCGGCGAGAAGATGTTGTGCGGCGCGAGCATGAGCACGTGCGTCTCCGCCTGCGCCTCAAGGCTCAGCGGGAGGTGGACGGCCATCTGGTCGCCGTCGAAGTCGGCGTTGAAGCCTTTGCACACGAGCGGGTGGATCTTGATGGCATTGCCTTCGACCAGCACCGGCTCGAAAGCCTGGATGCCCATGCGGTGAAGCGTGGGAGCGCGGTTGAGCATGACCGGGTGCTGGTAGATGACTTCTTCGAGGATGTCCCAGACTTCCTGGTCGCGGCGCTCGAGCATGCGCTTGGCCGACTTGATCGTGTCGGCCAGGCCGTGCTCTTTGAGCTTGCGGATGATGAACGGCTGGAACAGTTCCAGTGCGATCTTCTTCGGCAAGCCGCACTGGTGCAGCTTCAGTTCCGGGCCGACGACGATCACCGAACGGGCGGAGTAGTCGACGCGCTTGCCGAGCAGGTTCTCGCGGAAGCGGCCCTGCTTGCCCTTGATCATGTCCGTGAGCGACTTCAGCGGACGGTTGCTGCTGCCCAACACCGGGCGGCGGCAGCGGCCGTTGTCGAACAGCGCGTCGACGGCCTGTTGCAGCATCCGCTTTTCATTGCGGATGATCACTTCAGGCGCATTGAGGTCAACGAGCTTTTTCAGCCGGTTGTTGCGGTTGATGATGCGGCGATACAGGTCGTTCAGATCGCTCGTGGCGAAGTTGCCGCTTTCGAGCAGGACGAGCGGGCGCAGATCGGGCGGGATCACGGGGATCACGTCCATGACCATCCACTCGGCCTTGTTCTGGCTGCCACGGATCGCCTCGATCATCTTGAGGCGCTTGGTCAGGTCCTTCAGCTTCTGCTTGCTGTTGGTCTTCTCGATGTCGTCGCGCACCTTGCGCTGCTCGGTTTCGAGATTCATCGCCATCAGCAATTTTTTGATCGCTTCGGCACCCATCTCGACTTCGAACTCGCCGGGGTATTTTTCGTAGGCGGCGCGGTATTCCTCTTCCGTCAGAAGCGCCTTGCGCTTCAGCGGCGTCTTGCCGGGATCGGTGACGACGTAGTCCTGGAAGTAGATGACTTTTTCGATGTCGCTGGTCTTCATGTCCAGCATCGCGCCGAGGCGCGACGGCAGGGCCTTGAAGAACCAGATGTGCACGATCGGCGCAGCCAGATTGATGTGGCCCATGCGCTTGCGGCGGACGCGGCTGTGCGTCACCTTCACGCCGCAGCGGTCGCAGATGATGCCTTTGTACTTCGTGCCTTTGTATTTGCCGCACGAGCATTCCCAGTCGCGTTCCGGGCCGAAGATGCGCTCGCAGAACAGGCCGTCTTTTTCGGCGCGGTAGGTGCGGTAGTTGATCGTCTCGGGTTTTTTGACCTCGCCGAACGACCACGAACGGATGTCGTTCGGGCTGGCGAGTTGGATCTTGACCGAACCGTAGTCGTTCACGCGATCGTAAAGGGCGTCTGCCATCTTCGAATCTCCAATTTCAAACCCCGGGGCCGCACTCTGTTAGTACGACGGCCGAGGCGTGTTAAGCCATCAAATCTTCGCGATACCCTTTGCCCGTCTTCGGCGACGAAGACAACCGCATCGCCGGGGGGTTCACAGCATTTCCTTGCTGCGGGACCGCCTGCTGCACTGCCTGCGCCTGCCGGGCCTCATCACGGATTGCCTGGCTGCCCAGCCAATCCATCACCAGCCCCGACACCGCCATCAGGCCGCCGACCAACGCCGCGGCCCACTGCACCTGCTCCTGCCTCGCCCCCACGAGGGCCCCCGCCACCGGCGTCAGCGCCACCACGACGGCCAAGCCGCCGAAGCAGAACAGAAAGACGCCGAGTCGTCGCAGGGCGGAGGGCATAACTCATTCTCGCTTCAGAGCGACTGAGATTTCTCCATCGGCGTCGGCCCGACGTCGGATCCGCCAGCCGTCGCACCGCGTCGCGTTCAACCCGAAAGCCAAAGCACACCCGCGGCCAGCAACAAAGCGATGCCGAGCAAAGCCGTAAATGGTTTCAAGCTACAACCAATGCAGGCAAGAACCATCGCGACCTCCAACGATGTCGACGCACTACATCAGATCTTCATCAAACGCCGACCCCGCGCCGGCCTTTTTCTCGAGCTGGATGTTCAGGCCCAACCCGCGGATTTCGTTGCACAGCACATCGAACGACACCGGCGTGCCGGCTTCGAGGGTGTTGGTGCCTTTGACCATGCTTTCGTAGATCTTCGTACGCCCTTCGACGTCGTCGGATTTGACGGTGAGCAGTTCCTGCAGCACGTAAGCCGCGCCGTAGGCTTCGAGGCCCCACACTTCCATCTCACCGAACCGCTGACCGCCGGTGCGGGCCTTGCCGCCGAGGGGTTGCTGGGTGATGAGCGAGTACGGGCCCGTGGCGCGGGCGTGGATCTTGTCGTCGACCAGGTGATGCAGCTTCAACATGTACAGGTAGCCGACGGTCGTGCGCTGCTCGAACTTCTCGCCAGTTCGGCCGTCGTAGAGCTGGGCTTTGCCGCCGTAGGGCATGTGCACGTCGAGTTGCTTGGGATCAAGAATCTGCTTCTTGGCCGTCCGCTCTTTGCGGCGATCGACGACGGCCTTGTTGCCCTCTTCGACGGCCTTGAAGATTTCGTCTTCGGTCGCTCCGTCGAACACCGGCGTGACGGCCTGGAACCCAAGAACCGCCGCGGCCCAGCCGAGGTGGGTTTCGAGAATCTGCCCGACGTTCATGCGGCTCGGCACGCCGAGCGGATTAAGCAGGATGTCGACGCTCGTGCCGTCTTCGAGGAACGGCATGTCCTCTTCCGGCACGATGCGGGCGATGACGCCCTTGTTGCCGTGGCGGCCGGCCATCTTGTCGCCGACGCTGAGCTGACGCTTCGTCGCGACGTAGACCTTAACCATCTCCAGCACGCCCGAAGGCAGCTCGTCGCCGCGCTTCATGTGCTCCATCTTGCGGACTTTTTCCTTCAAGACGGCCTGCACGCGCGGCCAGAAGCGGCCGTAGGTGTTCTGCGCCTGCTCCTTGCCTTCCTT
>DASVSS010000165.1:0-4933 GCA_036387945.1 Tepidisphaeraceae bacterium
TGGCGATTCGGCGGGCGATCTCCCCTTCGCAACACCCGCACTGCGTCGCCAGCCGCCGGGCGTTGCGCAAAATCGCTTCGTGCTCGCCATCGGCGATGGTCGCGGCGTTGGCGGCGTGACGGACCTGGTCGTGCCGGGTGGCGAAGAACTTTTCCACCACCGCCAGGCGGAACCCCACGCGCTTTTTGCCGTCCGGGAAGATCAATCGTCGCGCGACGAGCCCTTTGCGGCGCCACCGTTGCACGGTTTTGCTCGTGACATGAAACCCCGCCACGACATCATCGATCGAGAGCACTGGCTCGGACCGATCGACCGTATGCTGATTAAGCCCCGCCGATACTTCTTCCACCAGCAGGCCCAGATCGTGCTGCAGCGCCAGACCCGTCAGCATGGCGCCGGCCGGCATTTTGGGCTTGAACCCCGTGACGCGAAAAACGACGTACGCCGGCGGATAAGCCTTCGCCGGCTCAAGCGCAAGCGCCAGTTCCTCTGCCGCCACGAGTTGCCGCTCGCGGACGTGCGCGGGAGCGAAGGGCATTTGATTGGCAAGGGACGCGATGGTGTCAAGTCGGTATCGCGCCATGAACCTCAATTATCGGCAACGCCGGTCGATCCGGTCAAGTGAAGAGTTGATGAATCGCCTCGGCAGATGGCACGCCCCCCGCGAAGCGGTTACAATCCCGCCCGCCGCGGCGGTAGCTCAATGGCAGAGCATCGGCTTCCCAAGCCGAATGTTGAGGGTTCGAGTCCCTTTCGCCGCTTGCTCGTAAGTCACGCCGAACGCTAACCTAAGCGTACCTGCCCGCGTGGGCAGCGCGGCCCGAAGACGCTGAGATTGACGGTACACGTACCGTCAATCGCGTTTAGGAGGCCGCACATGCCGCGTTTTAGTCCCGATCACGTTCCCACCTATCGACTCCACAAACGGTCCGGACAGGCCATCGTCACACTCGCCGGGCAGGACCATTATCTCGGCCGGCACGGCACACAGGACAGCCGTCAGAAATACCGGCGGCTGATCACCTCGTGGTTCGAGGGCGGGGCTAAGGCCGCCGTTCAGAGTGCGCTACTACCCCCGCCCGACGATTGCGGTCCGGTCGTCGACCAGGTCATCGCCGCCTTCTGGCGACACGCCGAGCGTTATTACCGCGACAAGGAGGGTCACCCCACAGCAGAGCTCGCGAGCTTCCGCGACGTCTTGCGGGTCCTGCACGACATGCACGGTGCAACTGATGCGTCGAAGTTCGGTCCGCTTTGTCTACAGGCGTGCCAGACGGAGATGGTTCGCAATGGCCTGTCGCGTAAAACGATCAACCGGCGAGTCGTTCGGATTCGCCACGTCTTCAAGTGGGCCGTTTCTCAGGAAATGCTTCCGGCGGGGGTCTACCAAGGCTTGGGCACGGTTGCTGGCCTCAAACGCGGGCGCAGTGACGCCAAGGAATTGGCCGCGGTGCGGCCGGTCACCGAGACGCACGTGCGCGCCGTCCTCGCGCACGCCAGCCGGACGGTTGCCACGATGGCGGAGTTGCAGATGCTCACGGGCATGCGCTCGGGCGAACTGGTGATCATGCGCACGGGCGACATCGACCGGGCTAGCGAAGTGTGGGCGTACGCACCGGCGAAGCATAAGACTGAACACCATGGCCACGCCCGCGTCGTTTACCTCGGTCGCCGCGCGCAGGAGTTGATCCGACCCTTCCTAAAAATGGACCCCGACGCATATCTGTTCAGCCCCGCCGAGGCCGAAGCCGAGCGTCGGGCTGCACTGAGCGCGAATCGGAAGACGCCGCTGTCTTGCGGCAACAGGATCGGTACGAATCGCAGTCCCGGGCCGCGGAAGAAGCCGGGCGAACACTACAAAGTCGTCACGTACGCCCGGGCGATTACGACAGCCTGTGACAAGGCATTCTCGCCGCCGCCGGAAGTGACCAACCCCGCAGAGATCGTCGAGTGCAAAAAGGCCCATCGCTTCCACCCACACCAGCTTCGCCACACGGCTGCCACGCGGTTTCGGCGTGAGGCGAATATCGAAACGACGCGCGTACTGCTAGGCCAGAAGACGCTGGCGGCCGCCGAGATTTACGCCGAGCTGGATACGGAACGCGCAAGAGAGTTCGCCGCGAGGGCTGGATAATCCGTAGGCGAGCAGACTTGTTTGAGTTCGTCGTGTATGGTTGCCAACCCGTACCCGAGGCCCTCGCGGTCAGGATCGAGCGCGATGACCCGATATTCCCACGATCGGGCACCCTCACAAGGCGAGGTGGCTGCACGCCCTGAATCCGATCGTGAATTCCTTAACGGAGGTACGCTTTTAGGACGGGGTGAGCTTGCTGTGTTGTGGACACGGTGTCCAGGCGCACGGGCTTCGCGAGGCCAGGACGTAAGCTGCGATGGTGCCGGTGGGTTGGCGGCTGGGAACCTAGACGCGACCAACACGCTGCCGGTCTCGACCGCGTGCAGACCTTGTACGGCCTTGTGGTTGAACACCGACGCGCCGCTCGTGATGCGCTGCGGGCAGTGTCAGTACCTGCCCTTCGTTGGCGACAGGAGGTAGGGCTCCGTTCGGAGATCCTGTCATGGCAATTTCGGTCAAACGCGGCGTTCCATTCTATCCAGTACTGGGTCTGTGAAAAGCTTCCACGAATCGCAAACCGGCACAGCAGCCCTGCAACTGGTGAAAGAGCAGCGTCACGATTTGAAAGCGCCAAGCTCCGCAGCAACGGCAACCGCCTGCCCACTAGGACTCCTATTGCCGAATTTGTCGCCAAATACGTCAACCACATTCGCACCCGCAAGACCGCCGAGAGCACGCAGACGGACGTCTACTACTTTCCCGAAGCGTTCCGGCGATCTGCGACGAGCTGCACGTCACCAGCCGACGCGTCAGGCAAGCGACGGATTCGTACCAAGACGATCGCCGGCCGGCGGTGGCAGCCCAAGACCGGCCGGAACCGGGCCGCGCCGATCAGCTCGACGCTCCGCCGCCGCATCGACGCCCGCGGCCGCCGTTTGGTACCCGGCCGGGTGGCTGTTCTCGTCGCCGGCGGGCAGCTGGTGGGACCCGGACAACTTCAGTCCTGACCTAGCCGACGCCAACCGGGCCGCGGCGCTGCGGTGGTCGTGCCTTGATTACCGTCACTCGTTCGGGTCACATTTGGGCGATGAAGGGGAATCGTTGAACAAAATTGCCTCGCTGATCGGAACCCGCCAGAAGTTCGTTCGCAGGCGCTACACGGTTTTGTCTCCGAAACATGCTGCCACTGTGGAATTCTCTCGCGATGGCGTCGCCACCTGTTGCTCATCAGATACGTATCGTTTTCGGCATGAGCCCTAAAACCCGTCCACGCTCTTACCCAGTCAAAGCTTGCGCTCGCGCAAAGATCAGGTAAAATCAACCTAAAGGTCGCGATGACTTCCGATGAACGCCAACTCGAAGAAGAGCTGCTCGAGAAGCTCCGCGGCCTGAAGTATGAGCACCGACCCGACATCCGCGAACGCGCCGCGCTGGACAAAAATTTCCGAGCGAAGTTCCAGGCGCTCAACCGCGTGAAGCTCACCGACGTCGAGTTCGACCGCCTCCTTGCCGAGATCGTCACAGGGGCGTCTTCACCGCCGCCCACACCCTCCGCAACCGCAACAACTTCACGCCCGACGACGGCACGCCGCTGAATTACACGCTGTTGGACATTCAGGATTGGTGCAAGAACACGTTCGAGGTGCTCAGATCTTCGCATCACGCTTAAGGACACACCCCATGCCCACATCCGATCCACTAGACCCCAGTCACCGCCGGCGCTCAGATTTCGTTCGGGAACTTGTGCAGCGTCCCATCGTCTCCGCTGCGCCTCTTTCAGGACGTGTGAGTAAGCCGCCGCAGACGATCGTGCAATTCTGGGACAATCTGGATCGTCTGCCTAGCGATGTCGGTGAGTGCATCGCAACATGGAAGAAGGCCGAAAAGCAGGGGTTTAAGACATTGCTTTTTGACAAGTACGAAGCAGGAGAATTTATTTACCAGAGATTAGGGACACGATATAAAACCGCCTATGACAAGTGCTACCACCCGTCGATGCAGTCGGACTACTTCCGGCTTTGTTATATTCTCGTGGAGGGCGGCTGCTACATCGATGCCGACGACGTCTTCAATGAGGCCCCAATCCAATACCTCTGTGCCGATGGCAGGTTGAAACTACAACCGCTCTGCTATGATGCGACCACGGACACTATGGTGCCGGCAGCACGTTTCACGAAGCCAAGCGCAGACGAAAGTGGCTGGATATTTTACTTTAACATGGATCCCTTGATTGCAGGCAGTAGGCACCCGCTTGTAGATCGCGCGCTCGCTCAAGCCACTTTGAACCTTGAGAAAGACATGACAAGCGGCCTGCCGGAAATTCAAGCTACAGCAGGCCCCGGCAACCTTACGAACTCATTATTTGACGCTGCATTGGAGGGCGAAGAGGTTGAACAGAACATACTGGTGTTGCACGATTGGGAACAACTCGCCCCAAGTAAGTGGCCCCTCAGTTATAGGAATGACGCGCGAAACTGGAGACTTTCAAATTCCCAGGCCTATCAAGAAACGCATACGGAGAACGTATTGAAGAGGGAAGAATGAACCTAGCCCTGAAATGGAACACACCTTCGAAGTACCTGTTTCGCGTCGCAATGAAATGTTGGAGGGTGCTACCGAAGAAGAGATCCCAC
The DNA here is from genome assembly GCA_036387945.1 of Tepidisphaeraceae bacterium. Taxonomy (GTDB): domain Bacteria; phylum Planctomycetota; class Phycisphaerae; order Tepidisphaerales; family Tepidisphaeraceae; genus DASVSS01. The sequence goes on from DASVSS010000165.1 coordinate 4,708, forward strand.
GCATTCGGACGTGAGTCTAAACGAGATTGTCCGAAGATAGAGCGAATCTACGTCATTAATTTGAACCGCCAACCAGTTCGGTGGGAGGAGATGAAGCGCGAGCTCAGGCGCGTGTTGGACTGTTCCGGATCTAGCCTTCGGAATCTAACGGAGCGCGTTGCTGCCCTCGATGCCAATCACTTCACTGATGATCCCCAAAAGGATGACGAGATCGATCCGCATTACA
>DASVSS010000166.1:0-7327 GCA_036387945.1 Tepidisphaeraceae bacterium
ATGCCAGCGCCAGTGGCGGAAGCCCCGCATGCGGCTGACCCGCTGCCGGCGGATGTCGCCTGCGAACATCGGCCCGAACCTGTTCCACCACATCGGCACTGTCTCGTGGCAGATATCGATGCCGCGCTCGAACAGCAGGTCCTCGACATTCCTCAGCGACAGCGGGAAGCGCACGTACATCAGCACCACCAGGCGGATCACCTCGGGTGAGCTGTTGAAGTAGCGGAACGGGCTCTCAGGCTTGCGGGCGCGGGCATGCGGCGCCCCTAATCGGCCCCGCTTACCAGAAGGTGCATTTGGTCTGACAGTGCCCGCCAGAATTATGTGGCGCGGATGCTGCTTGTCGGCGGACTGGCGGGCAGCGGGGTCTTGTCGGGTCTGCTGGGGAAATGAGTGTCCGGTTGTGGCGGAAAACGGGCATTCTGCTTCCATCGCCGCGCTTCAGGGTCCCAGCGGCACCCGCCCGCCTGCAAAATACATCTAGCGCCGCCAAAACCGGTATGTTAATCTATGTTAATGAAAAGCGCGCAGGTGACAAACGCCCTCACGATGAAGCTGGAACAGTTCACGTGCTTCTCTGCCGCTGACCGCGAGCGGCTCGACCAGCTTGCATCGGATAATTTGCATACCTGGCCCGCGAAGTGCGACGTCCTTGAAGAGGGCAAGCATGTGGAGACCATCCACTTGGTCGTCTCAGGTCTTGCCATGCGCAACAAGATCATGCCCGATGGCAAGCGCCAGATCATGGCGTTCCTGATCCCCGGCGACCTCTGCGACGTCGAGGTGTTCGTGCTGGGTGAGATGGACCACGCGATCAGCGCTGTCTCCGATACGACCTGTGCCCGGATTCCCTCCAGTACCATGACGGGGCTGCTGACCGAGATGCAGGGCCTCACGCGCGCGCTTTGGTGGAGCACCATGACCGACGCAGCCGTGCTGCGCGAGCGGATCATCGACTTCGGTCAGCGGAAAGCGCCCGAGCGGATGGCGCACCTCTTCTATGAGATGCTAGTTCGCTATCGCATGATCGGCTTGGCGAAGGACAATAGCTACTTGTTCCCGGTTACGCAGGAAGAACTCGCCGACGCAACGGGCCTTACCCCCGTTCACGTCGGTCGCACATTGCGGAAGCTGCGATCCGCTGGCCTGATCGAGTTCTCGGGCAAGATCCTGACGGTCAAGGATGCGCCTGCGCTGAAGCGAATGGCCCGGTTCAGTGCGGATTATCTCCATCTTCGGCAGACCAACGAGGACGTCGGGGGAGTGTCTCAGCGCGTGGGCGATCTCGTCTGACGCCGACCGAGCTAGGTCAGCGGGCCGATTGCAGACTTTCCGAATGACGCGATAAGGCGAGCATATTCGCGCTCCGCGCTGCCGTAGCTTTCGCCGGCGATCTCGGCCAGACGGTCACGATCGCGCACAGTCACCAGACCACGCGTGCTGCGGATCGCCCCTGTTCCTTCCAGCGCGTGCAGCGTGACCGTTACGCCCGAGCGCCGGACCGCCAGCATCTGCGACATGAACTCGTGCGTGAGCGTCAGCCGATCGCCTTCTACCCTGTCATGACACATCAGCAGCCAGCGGGCGAGCCGCTCGGGTAGTGCGAAATGAGCATTGGCGCTGGCGGTCGCGGCCGATTGCACAGCTAGGGTATGGACATATTGCAGCAGCACAGCCTCCAGCGTCTCGCTCCGTCGGCACGCCCCTAACAGAGCATCGGCAGCCAGGTGGAGAGACTGAACCGGTCCTACCTGAACGAAGGAGTGGTGCGGCGTCTGGCCGACCCGCAGCATCACCGCTACGCCTGACATGCCCTCGAAGCCGAGCAGACCAAATTCGACTGAACTGTCATTCTCGTCGGCAGTGAGGACCGAAACCACACCACTTTCTGGAAAGTGCACCTGCTCAATTGGCTTGTTGGGCTCCACTACGGCGGTTCGCACCGGCAGTTCTACGCGCCGCAGATGCGGCGCAAGCAGCGCGTAATCGTCAGCCGAAAGGGCGCGGAGCAGCAGATTGGTGGTGGATGCCTGGGCGATCTGAGACATGGCAGTGCTTCCGTCGGGGCGAAAGCACAAGGAGTCTCTCGGTCGCTCGCGCCCGGGTGACCGGCGAGCAATGCCGCAATCTACGCATTACAGGGTTCGCTGCTCGATCATATGTTCGGTAGCGCACAGAAAGCCGACGTTCGTGCAAAAACCCTGGGCTGTTCGAATCGTTCGGGTGGGAGTCAATCGAACAAGCGAGGCTTTCAGCTCCCGCTCCTGTTGCGAGAGCCGCGATGCCGATTGCTCACCGCCACGTGCGCACGTCAGACGGCCTCGCGCTCGATCGTCAGGGGTTGCAGTTTTCTTCCTCCAAGCAGCTCACGACGCGGCCGTCTGAGGTGCACGCTCGCTACTCGCGGCTGACATCCTGGCCAGAGAGCTAGATTTACACAGTGTATTGAGATTCGCGGCTACAGCGGCAAGTATGTCGCAAGCGTTTGCTTCACCGAGGTTCTGCGCATTCGAACTGCCGCTCGATGGAGCGAGTAACCTCTGTCGACGGTTGTAGAACGTAAGTCCGCGAGCGTAGAAGAATCTCACAGGCTTGGGGAGCGCAGTGCTGCTGGATATCCGCTATTGGTGGAAGGAGGGCGTTGCTACGGTCGCGAGCAGGATACGGGCGTGTCGCCGATCATTGACAATATTTATCATCGATCAAACGACCACGGAACCGGCAGTTATGCTACATCCAGTTTGCTCGGTTTGACCAGCGTCTCAAGCTTGGCCTTCGCTCCGCCCTTCGCGTTCACTCGGCTTCGGAGCACGCTCCAATAACAGGTTAGCCAAACGATAATGAGAGTTGCAGACCTTTTGATTGGTGGCACGTTCAGCCATGCGAATCTGCTGCTCGGCGCGATTAGAATAATAGTTTGTCTCGTTGACCATGATGCCCTCAGAATGTCGGGTCGGCTCCGTCGTCCCGAGTTGACTGGATAGATCGCCCAATAGGCGAGCGCACCGTGCGCATGGTTCCTCTAAGTCGCTCTAACATAGGTACAAAGTGGTCGGCCGAGTAGCTAACTTGTATCAGCAATGGATCAACGCTCTAAGCTGAAAGTCTGCGATTGGGCGATTGCGGACATTCGCATTCCTTACAGATAGCGACAGGGGCGGGGAGCGAGTGGCTGCTCTGTGCTAAGTGCTAAGGTACGGTTGCGGTAGGTTGTCTCGCTCTGGTCGTCCTGCCCCTGATCGGCCTTGCCTTGGGCGGCTATCTGGCTGGGCCGTCTGGTGCGCGCTGGGGCGCGTTGGCCGGGTTTGCGATCGCCAGCTTCCTGTGCGCAATATCGGCATATCTGCTTATGAAGGTAGCTCGACGGCGCTGAGCCCGTCGGATGTTCGGTACTCAGCGGACGACTCAAAGGCCCGATGCTTGCTAAAGCTGCGGGCCTGATAGGTCTGCGAGTAGATATTGCGCGTCAAAGCCGGCTACATTGGCAAGGCTTGCCCAATCGCCCACAGACACCTTCCCGCGGCTCTTGTTGACCAGCTTCCGCTCATCCAGCGCCCGCAGCGTCCGGTTGACGTGCACGGCCGTGAGGCCAGTGCAATCTGCCACATGACTTTGCGTCAGAGGCAGATCAAACTCGTCACGCCGGCCAATGCCCTGCTGCTCATGTCGAACGCCCATTTCACAGACCAGGTGCGCAAGGCGGGCCAGCGCCGAGCGCCGGCCGACGTTTAGAATCCACTCGCGCTGGATCGCACCGTCAAAGAGCGTGTCGCTCCACAGCACACGCATCAGACGCGGGTGCGCCGACAATAGCTCTTCCAGATCGGCAACGCTAATCGATGCAACGACGCCCCCGGTAAGCATCTCCACGGAGTGGTCGGCGCGCCCGAACAGCGCTCGCTGCAGGCCGACCGAGTCGCCGCGCATCAGCACGGCCAGGATCTGGCGGCTTCCGTCGCGAAGCAGCTTGTAGCGGCCTGCGTAACCGTCAAGCAGCACGCAGCAGTGTCGCGCAGGGTCGGTGCGATGGAAGAGCTGCGCGTGAGCATGCACCGAGCGTCGAGAGAAGGGGAGGGATAGCAGCGCTTCGCGCTCCTCAGCGGATATGGGGCTATGGACGCCCAGCTTGCGCGCAAGCGGCTCCAACGTCGTCTGATCCATCGGAACCTTCAGTTCGTGAGCGCGGCAGGAAGCGCCAGCCGCTAGAATGCAGATTGCGAAAAGCGCGTCGCGAACAGAACCTGCGTTATTATCCATAGTCAAAACTGCGTGCTGCTCAACGCAGTGTACGTTGCCGCACAATGGCTATGTCTCTGATTCTAGAGGTATGCCCGTCCGCAGGGCGGGGTGATCAGCAGGCGTGATCACAACGGTATCGATGAACGGAACGGAAGCGAGATGCTGACCTTCTCCATGCACCTCAATGCTCGAGTTCAGCTGAAGCCGGCCTTCGCGCACGTCCGCGCTCATGAGTGACCGAGCTGCCGCGATCGCTTCATTGATGGCCTGATCTAGGTCGGCAAATTCAAACCCTTCCTCGTCAGGTATCGTGCCCGCATCGGTTTGGATGTGGAGGAAGAAGGTCGGCATCACACTCCAATCCGCGGCTCAACGCATCCAACCCCGGTATGGTCCCGGTCCAACTCGGCGAATGGTACGCCAGCGTACAGAACGCCGCGATGTCGGCAGAAGCTGATACTGAGACATATCGCTTGCCACGGTCCGGGCGCAGGCGCCTGAGAGACACATCGCGCTTTCGCCCCAATCGAAAGCGCGACCTATGCAGTCGGTCCCTCAAGCCTCGACCGGCAATCTCCTGCTCAGGACGTTGGAAGCTGGCGACTACGCGCTGCTCGCGCCCGAGTTCGAGCGGGTCGATATGCCGCTTCGAACCCCGCTGTTCGAACCTGACGTGCCCATCGAGCATGTCTACTTTCCGGAAGGCGGCGTCAGCTCGGTTCTGACAGACCAGGAGGGCAATGACCCGGTTGAATTTGGCCTGTTCGGCGCGGACGGGATGTCAGGCACTGCAGTGCTGCTGCACGCTGGTCAGTCGCCGCATCGCTGCTTCGTACAGATGGACGGCGCGACCATGCTGCGCATCCGATCGTATGTGCTGCTCGACGCCTGTAGCAAGAGCGCGACATTGCATGCCGTGCTGCTGAACTTCATCCATACGCTGACGGTGCAGACCGCCGCGACGGCCAGCGCCAACGCCCACTACGAGTTGCCCGAGCGTCTCGCCCGCTGGCTGCTGATGTGCCACGATCGCACGGAGGGCGACCGGCTCGATCTCACCCACGAATTTATGGCGCAGATGCTGGCCGTACGCCGATCAGGCGTGACCGTGACGCTACACACGCTGGAAGCCACAGGCGCCATTCGTAGCACCCGCGGGCTGGTGTCCATTGTCGACCGCGCGCGCCTCAAAGAGGTAGCCGGCGAAAGCTATGGCAGCCCCGAGCGCGAGTACGCACGGCTGATCGCGCCTTTTGGCAAAGGCTGACCGGCTCCGTTTGAACATGTGTCAGCGAGTGGGTCGCGGGCTAGTAGTGATTACTGAAGTCCGCTTTTGATCGATCGCAGACCTGGCGCGAATGTCCGCAAATGGGCACCAACGGATGGGCGGGGCTCGAGGTGCGCGGCAAGATCGTTGCGATCCTGCAGTCGGGGCCGCGCGGCGGCAACAGCGAGGTCGCGGCCCATCTGGGCAACCGCATCGACGGCGCGGTCCCGAACGGCGGGTTGTGGTAGAAGGATGGACCTTCTGGCACTTGGGCTAGCGGCACCTCCCAAAGGTGAAAGCTGATCTATTTCTTTGGTCGAAAGCTGGACGGCTGCCCTGCTACGGCTGCCGCGTCGACGCCCGTCACCATGATGGTGAAGAGCACCAACTGGCGTTCGTCGGTGACCTCCAGGCGGACTTCTTCACCAGCCCATACGACGTTAGGCCGGTCGCGGATCACCTCGGCGATATGCTTCGCGGCCAGGATGCGCGCTTGATCGATCGTAGCCACTTCGTAGCCCTCGAGGTCAGGATCGTAGATCGCACCCGCCAAGTTGAAAAAGCACATCATCAACCGGCCTTTAGCTGCAACGATCGCGCGTGCTTCCCATGGCTGCCTAACGCCCGGCGGGGCAAGCCGCCCCCAATGAACTGACTGACCTAGCGCAAGTCTGCTGGAGGTCCGCCATCGAATAGCGGACGTCCGGCAAGCCCGCGCGCGGAAGCCCGCTGATGCTGGCGAGCTGCCGGTGCTCATGGGTCAATTACCGCGCGCTTGATCTAGGCATCTGCCACTGCACGTGCGCCACAAAGGCATCAAGGTTAGGAAAAACCTCGCCAAGCCCCTGCTGATCTACCGAAAACACAGCCTCGACATACCAATGCCCCAGCAGCGTCCCATGGAGATCACCCAGGCGCGAGAGAACGGCAAACAGCCGACCATCACGCAGTGCCAGTACAGCCTCACTGTCGCCGAACGCGGAGTCCAGCCGGGCCGGCTCAAACGCGATAGCCATGGAGTCAGGCGGCTTCGGCGTGCAGATAGGCAGCGTCGAAGTCGGCTGCTCTGCGCATCCTGTCCCAATCGGCGATCTCGACCTGTCGCTTGTCTCGCGCGATCAGGCCCTCCGCAGCCAGCAGTGCAAGCATCCGGTTGACGTGGACGTTAGTCATACCGGTCGCGTCCGCGATGTCCTCTTGCGTCATTGGCAGCTCGAAGGACGTTGGAGGACCGAGACCGGCCGTTTCGCGCCGGGTCGCGAACTCACAAAGCATGTGCGCGATCCGCTGTTTCGCGTCGCGCCGGCCCACGTTCAGCACCCACTCGCGAAAAACCGACGCATCGATCAACGTATCGCGCCAGAGCGCCTCGGCGATCGCTGGGTGAGTTTGCGCTACCTTCTTCAGTTCGGCAGCCGGCGTGGCGGCAAACGCAAGGTCACTGATCGCCTGAATGCTGTGATCGGCTCGGGATAGCAGAAGGTGCTGCAGGTCGACGATGTCTCCCGCCATGTGGAAGGAAACGATCTGCCGCGCGCCCGCGCTGGTCGTCTTGTATCGGCAGGCGTAGCCGCTCAGCAGCACGTAACAGGTGGTCGAGTCCTCGCCTTCGCGAAGCAGGTGCTGGCGAGCCGCCACCCTCTTGCGCGTGAGTGGGAGGTTGCTCAGCGCCCTGCGATCCTGCTCGTTGAGCGTTGCAAGCCGCTCCAGCTTCCGCGTCATTGCGCCGAAGCCGTCGTCGTTGAGGTGCATAATAGGCCGCCGGGGTCGTTCGTCTTGCAACTGGATTATTCATATTTTTCTTTGAAATCAACGACGAGC
>DASVSS010000167.1:0-4982 GCA_036387945.1 Tepidisphaeraceae bacterium
CAAGAACCTTTGCGGGGCCGTTTGCCATGCGAATTCGAGAAACGGACTACGGGAGTCTACCGAACGGCCGCTGAAGCGGTCAATCAAATCCCGGGACAGAACGACGCAGGCAACCCGCGCGATCCGATATTTATCGGACCGTAAAGGTTTACGCAGAATCCCCCGCGGGCGATGCGAGGAGCCATGGGACACGCCCGCGGCGCCGTTTTTTGCCCGCGAATCAGCCGCCGCCGAACGACGGCCGCAAGCGGCTCAACTGCCGGGAGACGCGCCGGACGGCGTCGGGGCCGGTGGCGCTGGCACGGTGCGGCGGGCCGTTGCCGGCGGTGTAGACGGCCATGAGCGACATCTCGCCGCCGGCAAGCGTGGCGTAAACACCGATCGGCGAATGACAGTCGGCGTTCATCGCCAGCACCACCGCACGCTCGGCGTCGACGCAGCGCGCGGTGTCGGCGTCGTGCAGCGGCGCGACGGCGGCGCGGGCGGCGGCGTGGTCGGCGCGGCACTGCACCGCCAGCGCCCCCTGCCCGGCGGCAGGGGTGACGATCTCCGGCGGCAAAGCGGTCATCGTCGCCCCGTCGTACAACCCGCCCCGCCGCAGCCCCGCCATGGCCAGCACGATCGCGTCGTACTCGCCGCTGCGCTGCCGGCTGAGGCGCGAGTCGATGTTGCCGCGCAGCCCCAGCACCTGCAGATCGCCCCGGGCGGCGAGCAGTTGCGTGCGGCGCCGCAAACTGCCGGTGCCGACGCGCGCGCCCTGGGGCAAGGTGTCGAGCGTCATGCCTTCGGCGGCGACGAGCACGTCGCGCGCGTCCTCCCGCGCCGGCACGGCGGCGATGATGAGATCGCTGGCGTCGACCAGCGGCATCGTCACGGGAACGTCCTTGTAGCTGTGCACGGCCAAGTCGATATCGCCGCGCAGCAGGGCTTGCTCGATTTCCTTCGTGAACAATCCCTTGCCGCCGAGGTCGGCCAGCGGGCGGTCCTGCACCTGGTCGCCGGTGGTTTTGACGATCACGAGCTCGACGACGCAGTCGGGGTTGGCCTTCTCGATGAGGTCGGCGGTCTGCTGGCTTTGCAGACGCGCGAGCATGCTGCCGCGGGTGCCGAGCCGAAGGGTGGCGGTCATCGTCGGCCTCGCGCGCTTCGTGCGTATGAGGATGTCTGGTTCCCTCTTCCGGTACGGCGGGGGAGTGCCAGAGAGGGGGCCGTGATCGATAACGAAACGCCTTTACGCTCTGCCCCGTCCCTAACCCTCCCCCGTGAGTACACGGGAGAGGGAACCGGAGTGAGGACTGCCAACGAACGCGTGTCGCAAATTCGCAACCACTGCATCCCCCTACTATCGCCTGTGACCTCCGACAAAACCATTTTCGTCACCGGCGCCAACGGGTTCGTCGGACGCAGTGTTATGGACGCGCTGCTCGCCGACGGCTGCCGCGTGCGGGCGCTCGTGCGCGGCAATTCGATCGAGCGCGCCGGCGTCGAAAACGTGCGCGGCGATTTGTTCGACGACGGCCCGCTCGACATGGGGACGGCCGGTTGCGACGCGGTCGTCCATCTCGTCGGCATCATCCGCGAAGTCGCCGGCAATACCTTCGAGCGCGTGCACCACGAAGGCACGCTTCGCGTCATCGACGCCGCGAAGCGCAACGGCGTGTCGCGGCTCGTCCACGTCAGCGCCTTGGGCGCACGGCCCGAGAGCGAAAGCGATTACGCCCGCACCAAAGCCGCGGCCGAAGCGGCGGTGAAGGCGTCGGGGCTGGGCTACACGATATTTCGCCCCTCGGTGATCCTCGGGCCCGGCGGGGAGTTCGCGCGCATGCTCGAAGGCTGGTCGCGCGGGACGCAGATGCCCTACCACTTCATGCCCTACTTCGGCGTCGGCGTGTTCGGGCTGTCGCCGAAAAAAGTGCAGCCGGTCGACGTGCGCGACGTGGCCGCGTGCGTGGCGGCGTCACTGTCGATGCCCGAAACCATCGGCCAGAGCTACGACCTCGGCGGCCCCGAGGCGATGAGCTGGCCGCGCATGTACGCACTGGCCAGCACCCACTTCACCGGCTCGCCGAAACTGCAACTGGGGTTCCCGGTGTGGTACGCGAAACTGCTCACGCGGCTCGCGCCCGCGAAGTGGCTGCCCTTCAATCGTTCGCAAGTGGTGATGGCCGGCGAGGACAACGTGTGCGATCCCGGGGTGATGGAGCGCGTCTTCGGGATCAAGCCGCGCACGTTGATGGAAGCACTCTCCGGACCGTCTCACTCTTAGGGAATCCAAGTGGGGGGAATCCAAGTGGGGGCGGGCAAAGACATGCAATAGCGGCTTGCTGACGCCTGAGCAGCAAATCCCTCTCCCCCAGAGGGAGAGGGTAAGGTGAGGGGGCGGGTGCCTGGTGGCGATCAAGTGCCAAAATGTGATTGGATCGATGACAAGGCGTTGAGGCGTCCGCCCCCCTCGCCTAATCCCTCCCTCGGGGGGAGGGGGACCAGACCAGACGTTCGGCACTTCTAAGCACAAGGCGTCCGCCCCGCCCCCACCTAACCTCCCCCGCAGGGGAGGGACCGGAAAAAGCGCGTGGTTATTCGAGGATTTCCTGCAATCGCACGATCGTGTCCTGCAGGTCGGCGAGGACGTCTTCGCCGCTTTCGCGTTCGATGACGTACGGGCCGGCGTAGGCGACGTCTTCGAGGCCGCGGAAGAAGCGCACGACGTCGAGGCCGCCGCGGCCGAAGGGTTTTTCCTTGCCCCACTCCACACCCGGGCGGCCGCTGAGCGTGGCGTCCTTGAGGTGCACGTGGCGGATGTGGCGGCCGAGGGTCTGCACGGCCTCGATCGGGTCGCCGGCGCCGTAGAGCAGCATGTTGGCAGGGTCGAAATTCACGCCCACGTTCGGGGCGTTAAGGTCATTGAGGAAGCGCAGCAGTTCAGGGGCTTTTTCCTGCCCCGTCTCGATGAGCAGGTCGACGCCGAGCCTGGCGTATTCGGCGCCGGCGTCGGCGACGCGGTCGAGGATGCGCTTATACGCCGGGTCGTTGCTGCTGGGGATGAAGCCCACGTGCAGCGTGACCGCCGGCAGGCCGATGTCGGCGGCGAGTTTCGCCGCCGCGAGCGTGCGGACGCGGCGCTCGGGCCAGGCGTCGTCGGGCACGAGGCCGCCGGTGAGATGGATCGCCCCGATCGTGGCGTAGTTCTCGCCGGGGAAGCCGATCATCCCGGCCGTGAATTCCACCTCCGCGTCCGTCAGCGTCTCCACCACCGCGGCCGCGGCGGTCTCGTCGTCGATCATCGGGCGCAAATCCAGTTGCACGTGCGACAACCCGACCGCGCCAAGCATTTCAACCAGCGCGTCGGCCGATTCGCTCCGAAGCGACCAACTGCAAACGCCGATGTCGTGACCGCCGAGATTCATGCGCACTCCTTGGGGGAGGGAGCCAAGAGCCAGGAGCCAGAAGCCAGGAGGAAGAGAATCGGACTGTTTTTATACATGGATCTGCACTCCCGGCTCCTGGCTCCTGGCTCCTGGCTCCTCGGCCCGCCCCTGCTCCTGGGCCTGGTATCGCAGGTACCGCATCTTCATCCAGCGTACGCCCAGCAGGTCGATGAACGCGCGGAACGCGCGGTTGCGGAAGCCGTACTTGGCGGTGCCGGCGAAGCGGGCGGAGTGCTTGACGGGGGTCTCGAAGACCTTGAAGCCGCGCATCTTCACCAAGGCGGGGAAGAATCGGTGCGCGCCGTTGAACAGCTTCAGCCCCGCGAGCGTCTCGCGGCGGTAGACCTTGAGGCTACTGGCCGAGTCGTTGATGTTGTCCTGGCTGATCCAGTTGCGGATCTTGTTCGCCTGGCGGCTCTGCCAGCGGCGGAAGTTGGTGTCCTGCCGGTCCTTGCGCCAGCCGGTGATCATGTCGCAGTCGGGCATGGCCTCGAGCATCGTGACCAGGCGCGGCACTTCTTCGGGGTCGTTCTGCAAGTCGGCGTCGATCGTGCCGATGTAACGCCCGCGCGCCGCGGCAAAGCCGGCCTCGAAGCCGGCGGATTGGCCGGCGTTGCGGGCCATCCGCAGCACCCGCAGCCACGGCCGGGTCGCCCGGGCGTCGGCGAGCAACTGCGGCGTGCGGTCGGTGCTGCCGTCGTCGATCAGGATCACTTCGTAAGCCTTGCCGAGCGTGTCCAGCGACGCTTCCACCCGCGCAAGAAGCGTCGGGACGTTCTCTTCTTCGTTGTAGCAGGGGATGACCAGCGAGAGATAAATGTCGTCGTTCATCGCGAAGCGCTCCGCCTTCGACCTGTTCCCCCGCCACATCGGCGGTGCCGGAGGATACGAAACCGCGGGCGAGTCCGAAAGGGCGGAGGGCGGGGTGAGCCGATGGAAGAGTAAATGGACGCCGAGGCGGTGGAGAAGAATCAGAAGGAAAAGGCAGTGGTGTCGGACGGCCGCCACCGCGGTTCCTCCCCCTACGGGGGAGGTTAGGTAGGGGCGGCGTTTGGCATGCAATGGCGGGGTGCTGATGCCATAGAACCAAACCCCTCGCCCGGTACTCCACCGGAGAGGCATTTTGTTGCGATGAGGCGGCCGACAGACCTCACCCGGCTCCATCCGCCGGTCCTGGCAGCGTGGCAGGGGGCGGTAATTTGGTCCGCTCGCCCAGCAGCAGCTTCGCTTCACGGGCGATCATCGGGTCCGGGTCGCCTGCGGCGTCGATCACGAACGTCAGGTCCGCGCGCATGTCGGCCGGCGTGCGCGGGTCGCGGGCGTTGGCGTCGATGAACGCCTGCAAGCGGGCGGCGGCTTCGGGGTGGAGGGTTTCGGTATCGACGGCCATCGCGGCGCGCACCGCGCGGCGGCCCAGGGCGGTGAGTTCGGCGCTGGCGGCGTCGCGGGCGGCGGCGTCGGGGGCGGAGAGGCGCAGCAGCAGGCGGTTCACCGCCGCGAGCATCGCCGGTTCCGGGGGGACGCTGAACGCGCGGTACACGTCGGCAGCGCCCG
>DASVSS010000168.1:0-1707 GCA_036387945.1 Tepidisphaeraceae bacterium
AACCCTGAACCCTGAACCCCGAACCCTCCGAGAACCCCATGGCCATCAACGTTGCAGAAATCACCAGTGTCCTGAAACGCGAAATCGAATCCTACGAGCAGCACCTGCAGGTGTCGGACGTGGGGACGGTCGTCGAAGTCGGTGACGGCATTGCCCGGGTCTACGGCCTGCGCAACGCCATGGCCGGCGAGCTGCTGGAGTTCCAGAACGGCGCGATGGGCCAGGTGTTCAACCTGGAAGAAGACTCCATCGGCGCCGTCATCTTCGGCGACTACCTGCACATCAAGGAAGGCGACACCGTCAAGACCACCGGGCGACTGCTCGAAGTGCCGGTCGGCGAAGGCGTCATCGGCCGTGTGGTGAACCCCCTCGGCCAGGCGATCGATGGCGGGCCGGCGATCACCAGCACCGAGTCGCGCAAGATGGACATCATCGCCCCCGGCATCGCCGACCGGCAGCCGGTGAAAGAGCCGCTGCAAACGGGCATCAAGGCCATCGACAGCATGGTCCCCATCGGCCGCGGCCAGCGCCAGCTCATCATCGGCGACCGCAAGACCGGCAAGACCGCCATCGCCATCGACGCGATCATCGCCCAGAAGCACACCGGCGTGAAATGCTTCTACGTCGCCATCGGCCAGAAGGAATCGACCATCGCCGGCATCGTCGAAGTGCTCAAGGCCGCGGGCGCGATGGACTACACCACCGTCATCGTGGCCAGCGCCAGCGACCCCGCGCCGCTGCAGTACATCGCCCCCTACGCGGGCACGGCGATGGCGGAGTACTTTATGTGGAAGGGCCAGGCCACGCTTTGCGTGTACGACGATCTTTCCAAGCAGGCCACCGCCTACCGGCAGCTTTCGCTGCTGCTGCGTCGCCCGCCGGGCCGCGAGGCTTATCCCGGCGACGTGTTCTATCTCCACAGCCGTCTGCTCGAACGCGCCGTCAAGCTGTCCGACGCCAACGGCGGCGGGTCGCTCACAGCGCTGCCCCTGATCGAAACCCAGGAAGGCGAAGTGTCGGCGTACATCCCGACGAACGTCATCAGCATCACCGACGGCCAGATCTATCTCGAGCCCGAGCTGTTCTTCAGCGGCGTGCGCCCGGCGATCAACGTCGGCGTGAGCGTCAGCCGCGTGGGCGGCAACGCCCAGACGAAGGCGATGAAAAAGATCGCCGGCAGCCTGCGCCTCGATCTCGCCGCCTACCGCGAGCTCGAAGCCTTCGCGCAGCTCGGCACCGAACTCGACCCCGCCACCCAGCGCCAGCTCGACCGCGGCGCCCGTTTGGTCGAATTGCTCAAGCAGCCGCAGTTCAAGCCCATGCCCGTCGAGCAGCAGGTCGCGGTCATCTACGCCGCCACCAAGGGCTACATGGACGACGTGCCGGTTACCCGCATCGGCGAGTGGCAGAACGGTTTCCTCGACTACGCCGCCGCCAGCCACACCGCTACGATGACGACACTCGGCGAGAAGAAGGAAATCAACGACGAGATCGAGACAGGCCTGAAGCAGGCGCTCGAGGAGTACAAAAGCCGCGTGTGGAAGAAGTGACATTGCCAACGCCCGCCCGGTGCGTAAAATCGCGCCGGTCGGTCGTATTGGGGAATGGTGTAACGGTAGCACAGCAGACTCTGACTCTGCTTGTCTAGGTTCGAATCCTAGTTCCCCAGCTCAAAGGCCGCCCGCTCTTGCGGGCGGCCTTTTTTTG
>DASVSS010000169.1:0-11796 GCA_036387945.1 Tepidisphaeraceae bacterium
GACAAAGTGCCTGAACCGGAAGACCTTGGACTTGGCAATGACGCCGTGAAGCTTGAAGGCACCGTCCTTTACGCTGACCTATCCGACTCAACTGACCTTGTACAGGGTTACCAGCCTTGGTTTGCCGCCGAGATGTACAAGGCATATCTCTGGTGTTGTGCCAAAATCATCCGTGATGAAGGTGGGACCATTACCGCTTACGACGGCGACCGGATCATGGGAATTTTTGTCGGCGGTTCGCGACGAAATGAAGCTGTTCAGGCCGCACTCAGAATCAATGGTGCCGTCTCAAAAACGATCAATCCACTTATCGGCGAGTGTTACCCAAAAGCTACTTATCGCATGCAGCACGTCGTTGGCGTAGACGACAGTAAGCTTTTCGCCGCGCGGACGGGTATACGTGGTTCGAATGACATTGTCTGGGTTGGCCAAGCCGCCAACTATGCAGCGAAACTCAGTTCCAGATCTTATCACTCGTCCTGCACATATATTACGAAAACTGTCTATGACGTGCTAAAAAAGGAGAATAAGCTGTCTTCGGATCAGCAGGAAATGTGGCAGTTGGATTATTGGGACGATCGATCCATTTTTGTTTACAGGTCAACATGGTGTCGGAGTTCCTGATGAAGCGCCGCCCGAGCCGCTACGCTACCGTGCCCATCATTTTCACGACATCCGGAAATTGGGCCGACGTTGACCGTCTTCGGTCTTTAGACTGCGGCCATGTCGATCAGGATGCGGAACGGGAAGGGGTTCGAACTGACAGTGCTCGGCCTGCTGACCTTGGCAGGCTTCGACGCCTACGCCCCGCTGGTAGACGATCAGGGGATCGATGGCGTCCTTCGCGTCAAAGCGGACGGCCAGACGCGCTACTTCGACCTACAGATCAAAGGCAGCAAAGGCTGGAACGGCATCCGGTGCAAGGTTTCCAGCCTGCCCCCGAACGGCGTCCTGATCCTGTACTGCGATGACCACAAAGAAACACTTTGGTTCCTTCAGGACGAATGCCTGAAGCTGTTCCCAGCGCTAGACCCCACATGGGGCGACATCTTCCTAAAAGTCGCTCAGGTGAAGCAGTTCAGGGAAGAAGGGCGCAACGATCTGACCAGACTGATGGACCGTCTGCGCCAGCCGTCAGCACAGGCTGCCGTAGTCCCATGAGCGTCACGCACGTCCTTGCCCAATCCCGCTTGCCCTTCGTGGCGTTGGGTAAGCGGTCGTGGACGCACGCGGTAAGATGAGCGCATGGCCACCCCTTCGCGAGCTTCCACGCTGTTCGATCAGATCATCAAGTCCGATGACCCGGCCGCAGTGATCGAAGGCATGGTTACTTCGCAGGAACCAGAAATCGTGTTCTTAGAATTTAAGACCTGCGGCCAAGAGCGAGACAATAGGAAGAACTGGTGCGTGGCGCTGTCCGGGTTTGCGAACACAGAAGGCGGCGTGGTGATTTGGGGAATTGCAACCGACAAAGTGTTGGTCCCCCCTAGTACCGTCAAAGTCGATGTGGCTTCCGCCGCGAAACCGCTTCTCGACCCTGTTGGGTTCGTCGTGTGGTTACAGCGGCAGTTCCTACAAACCACGGTGGACCTAGTGCAAGGAGTCGAGATGAGAGCGGTAACGAAGCAGGATGGCGCTGGATACGTGGTCTGCTTCATTCCCGAAGGAAAGCACCGCCCCTATCGAGACGTGTCGGACAATCAATACTGGCAGCGAGTTCAAGATTCGTTCGTCGCAATCTCACACTCGATGTTGCGCGCGATGTTCTACCCAGTAATATCGCCGGACCTACGCTTAGAAACGTCGTGGGGCAGTGAAACGGAAATTACGTTCAGCGTCACTAACGTGGGAACCGCAAGTGCTGAAGCCTTGCACACTGCTTACAAGCTGAATCCGAGAAACGGGTATTTGCAATATCGAAGTTATTACTCGACTAGCCACGCATACATTCATTCGGGCCAAAGCGTGGCCATCTTGTGCTTGGACACGAGTCAGGCCAAAAGATTCTGGATGGTCGAACTCAACTTCGCGTTCTACAGCAGGAATCAGGTTCCGCAGTGCTGGCGTGTGGTCCTTCCTTACGACTACAAGGGCGCACGGGAAGGTTCGAACGGCTTCGTGATCACACCTATCGAGCCGAATCAGATCACCACCTTTACTCAGAAGCTGGCGTGGTCAGGGGACTCATGATTGCAGACAATGTGCTGTTTCGTGACGGCGATGTTTTCCATATCTACGTCATCAACCGCACCCGGCGCGCTCCTTACTTCTGTTAAGGTTCACCTATGGACGACGAACTGGAACTGACGCCTGTCCAAAAGAAGATCAGCGAACTGATCCTGAAGACCCCCGCCCCCGGTAAGCACGCGGCGCGTAACGCAGTCATCCACATGCAACGTGCGTGGAAGATGCGAACGACCGACCGGGAAATGGCCGCGTTCGCGCGATCACGGCCGAAGAAGAATCGGCTACGGCCTTGTTCCATGCTTTAGTCCGGCGGAAATACGACGGCGCAAAAACGTTCAACCGATGGAACCACGCTCACAAGTGGTCTGTGCGTCCCTTCCTGCGCGCCGTTGCAGACGTGCTTAGTGAGTTCATCAATCCGATGAAGCCCGCTGTCGTGATCGACAAAGATGAACGCGGCAACGAACGTGTGCGGTTTTGCTTTCGGCTACCCGACCTAAAAGCGGACTGCTACCCGATGCCGCCCTTGAACGTGTCTATGCTGCACAATGGAAAACCTCCCGACTTCCAGCCACAACTGGCACGGATTGCACAGTTCAAGAACTTCAGAACAATCCAAGCGGCCGTTGACCATCTAGCGAACCGACGAAACCAGCTTTTGTATGCGTCACCCAGCGGCATCGCTGCCATTTCCAGTGACGTGTCGTCGGGCTTGCTGAAATGCCGCGATCACGTTTTCGCGAATTTGACCCTGTACATGATGATCGACCCGTACCCTGAACGGCAACTCTTCGTTCAACAGTGTCTAAATGCCCTGCTGCCTGTTCTAGAACGCGTGAAGCCCCCGAAACCTGAACCAACCGCCGAGAGTGGTGACTGGACCATCTGAGCATTACATTCTGCTGCATGTCGCTTAAGACAATACGCGTCAAAGCAGCCAGTGCTTGGACGCCACTGGTAATCGTGGCACTTACCACTGCATGCATCACGATTCCGCTCGCGCTCGCCACCACGTTGATCGCGTGGCTGCAATTCCACACTGCTCCCACAACGGGTCAATGACCCAGCGGCCCGGCCCACAGCCGGACTCCAACCGCTGTCACCCGAGACTGGGCGGCGGTGCCCGACCACTCCAACCCGACATGTGCGCGAAAGTAGCGGGCGTGAAGGTGCTGGTCGTAGACGACGAGCCGGACGCGAGAGCGCTGGTCAAGCGGCTACTTGAGGACTGCAAGGCGGTCGTCGCCGGGTTCCAGATGCACGTGTCGAAACCCTTGGAACCCGCTGAGTTGATCACGATGGTCGCCAGCCTTACTGGTCGGGCGTGAGGCTCGCCTTCGGCAAGACATTCACAAGTATCCATCTGCGATGTTTCCGCCGGTGGCGTCAGTCTCGAAGGCCGGGATCGAACCGGCGTCCGCCCGGTCCGAGTGCCGGGTGCTCTACCAACGAGCTTCTTCGAGCAATCCGCAGGCCGGGATCGAACCAGCGTCCTCTCGGTTAAGTGCCGAGCGCTCTACCGACGAGCTTCTGCGGAATCAGCGTTTCACGTCCTCACGACCTTGCTCCTCGATCGCCTTCTGCGTCTCGCCCACGAAGTGACGCGTCCGCACCGCCTCCGTGGCCGCGAGCAGCGCGTCCACGTCCATGTCCGTGCCGTCGAGCTTAACGACCTTGGCCGAGAAGATGCCAGCCTTCCTCATCGCACGGGCCATGACCGGGCTTGAGACGACCACGCCGTGGACCAACTCCGGGGTGGGCCTGAAGGTCTCGACGCCCTTCTCCCCCCGCCGGGCGATCCAGCCGGTCTTGAGCGGGTCGATCCCGAACCGCGCACACGCCTCCTCGACCGCCCGACGCCCGCACGTCTCTTCCCCGGCCAAGACCTTCCACGGCAGCGGGAGTTCGGCCCACACGTCCGTGTCCGTGTGGGCCGCGGCGTGGCCCACCGACCGGTGCCACATCGCCACGTCCGCAGCGATCAGCCGCATGACCTTACCGAAGCACTGCCGCTCCACGATCTCGTCGGCACCGAGCGCGTGGCACAGGTTGAACCAGCCGTCCCGCAGCTTGTTCCACGCCCCCGCCATCAGGTTCCACATGGTCGAGTCGTTGCCCCGCCGAACGATCATGGTCTTCACGTCGATGACCGACGATTCGGACACTTCGCGCAGGAACGCCCCCGCCTTCAGGAGCATTTCATAGTACTGGCCGAGCAGCACGCCCTTGTCGGCGTCCGAGAGCTTCCACACGACCTCCTCGTCGGGCATCACGTGGGCGACGGCAAGCCAGTTCGTCGTGTCCGAGACGCGCAGGCGGCGCATCATCGCCTCGCACGCCTCGTCGTACGGGCGGGCCTGCGCGTTGACCGTGAACAGCGATCGCACGTTGCACCGGGCCACGTAGTACGCGACGAAGCAGGCGGTCGCGGCGTCCTTCGAGAACTCTTCCCACGTGAGTCGGGACGCCAAGCGGCTCTTGGACGCCAGCGTCAGCGCCCGGCGGGTGATCTCCCGCTCGCGGCGGCGGGCCTTGTCCTCCATGCGGGCGGCGAGGCGGAACCGCTTGTTGTACTGGCGGCGGGACAGGTCAATGCCCCGCTCGTCCCGCTGGGCCTTGTTCAGCCGGTCGTGCTTGTAGTCGCTGCGGCCGACCGTCTTGCCGATCGTCGGCTCGATCTGGGTGAGGTACTGGTGGACCGCTTCGAGGTCGGCGGGGTCGGCCGGGCCGGTGACGGCGAACAGCACGCCCGAGAGCTTTACCTGCCGGTCGAGTGCGGCGTAGGACCGGTTGAAGTCCTGCGACATGTACGAAGTGCCCGACGCGTGCCGGGCGACACGCTTCAGGTGGGCAGCGGCTGCGGGGGTCAGGACGCCGGTGGACAGGACCAACTGCGCGACCTCCTCCGGCCGCTGACGCTGGTCGAGCGAGCGGAACAGTTCGCGGAGCGTGTTATCTTCGGAATCGGACATAGCGACGGGTTCCCCGGCGGATTCCTACCGTACGATCCGGGCGGCCCGGCATCAAGGAACATCCGCCATAGGTCGCGTTTCAAGGAATTGCAGCATGCAGATCACCCGCAATGGATCACAACCGTCTGCCGAGGGACCGGCTGAGTACTTCACCGGCACCGTTCGCATCGACTCGCCCTTCGCGACGACCGAGCCTGCCGGCGTCGGCGGCGCGATCGTCACGTTCGAACCCGGTGCCCGCACGGCGTGGCACACGCACCCGCTGGGCCAGACGCTGATCGTCACCGCCGGCATCGGATGGGCGCAGGCCGAGGGCGGGCCCGTGGAGGAAATCCATCCCGGCGACACCGTGTGGTTCCCGCCGGACGTGCGGCACTGGCACGGGGCCACGCCGACCAACGCCATGACCCACATCGCCATCGCCGAGAAGCTCGACGGCAAGGCGGTCGATTGGATGGAGAAGGTGACCGACCAACAGTACCGCAAGTGAATCTCGCCGCGTCCTAGTAGATTCAAGCTGCGAAACAGAAGGTTAGCATTCACCCCACGTTCCATACCTCCGCGAACGCGCGGCTCATCGAGCGATAGGCTCACGACGCCCTCGTGTTGGGTCGGCGGGTGTCATGTGCGCCCGAACTTGCGCCCCCGACCGTTCACATCCTCGTTTTTCGGTCGCTTTTTTGTTGTGTTCGAATCCCTCATGGCCCTTAGAAGTAAACTTGCAATGCACCCGGTATAGCAGGTTGACACGTGCTTTGGCGTCCGGCCTCCGAGAGGTAGGTCTTTTCGAGTGACGCTTAATAACTTCTTCCGCAGCTCATCATTAACAGACTTGCCAGCCAAGGTGGGTCAACATATGTAGCCTCACTTCATCCGAGGTAGTGTGTCCGCACGACGTCGCACACAGGACGGACGACTTCAGGATGTCGCAGGACGTACGAGTCCTCGTAGCCGTCGCACTGATGTCCAGCGAGCACGCGCGCAAGGGACCGATCCATCTTGGACGCCCGGCTGTACGCGCCGTCTCGGAGGTGCGAGAACTTAACGTCTTCGGGGCCGAGGCCGGCCTTGGCCCGCAATTTGGCGAACTTATTGAGAAGCGACGCGCTGCCGCGGTAACTGGTTCCAGTCTGGGCTGTGAACCAGTAATCGGGACCACTGCGGATACGACTCATCGCTTCGAGTGTTTCAGGCCACAGCGTGGCGGCTCGTGGGATACGTTCCTCGACGCTCTTTTCACGGATTGACGAGAATGTGCCGAGTTCGGTGTTGATGTACGAGCACTTGATCTGGATCAGTTCCCCGATGTAACAGCAGCAGTTTAGCCCGGCCAAGATGAATGCCCGCCATTGGTCGTCGGCGATCTCTAAAAGTAGATGTAGGTGGTCTCGGCTAATGGGCTTTGGGGCGACCTGCGACTCCTTGGTCTTGGTCCGTAGTACCGCGCAACGGCTAAGTGCCTCGTTGATCTCTACCGGGTCGAGACCTTCCTTTTTACCAAACGCGATCACATTTTTGATTTGCCCGAACATCCACTTCCGCGACCCACCCGTTTTAACCGACGCCGACCCCTCGATCGAATCGCGGAAGCGGAGGAGCGTTGGAGTTGTTAACTCAGCGAGCGTTTTAGCTCCGGTGAAGGCCAAGAAGTCCTCGAAGATCAGTTCCGTCCGACGCTGGCTCTTGGGCTTGGCCGTTGAATTGGCGAGATACGTGCGGAGGAGATCAGTAAGTCGGATCGACGGTCGCGGCAACTTTAGCTGCGCCAACCCCGCAATTTCGGGAATGCCAACCTTTTCGGCAATCCAGGACGGCCGCTCGATTAACTGTTCACGTAACCACGGCCAAAGCACGTCCGGTTCGACATCGTGGTTGAATGAGTAAGTCCGGTTCAGAATGTCGATTCCTATCCAGGGCCCGCTCAGCGGATCGCCCTCGCGCCATTGATCCACGCGTTCATCAACACCGGGTGTGCTGACTGGGACGACCGTCGTCATTACGATCTTCTTCGGAGCCCCTTTTCCGTTGGCGTCAGCAATGATCCGCTTTGCCCGTTCTACCGCTCTACGTTCATCGGCTTCCGTGTATCGTTTTTCGGTCGCAGTTACACGCCAACGGCCATCCGTGCATACAGTTAGCCCCTCGACAACTTCCCCCCACGAGGTACGATAGCCCTTTAGTGGACGACCACGTTTCTTGCCCATGGCTTGGAAGAATACCAAAATTCTCTTGGTCGCGACAGAAAAAGCGTCATAAAATTCTCTTTTGTTATCGTAAACCCTTGTCAGTAAAGGCTTCATCCCGCGGGCGTAGCTCAATGGCAGAGCGCTAGCCTTCCAAGCTAGCTGTTGTGGGTTCGACTCCCATCGCCCGCTTTGAACGCAAACTGAATCGGACGCTAGACTTAGTTTACCTGCCGGCGGTCGGCAGAGCGGTGCCTGAAAGCGGCCTTATTTAGTACATACTAAATAACGGGCCGACGGAGCGCACTGCCATGCCATGATCTTCCAGCGGAATTCCCAAGTACGGCCTGCACAAAGCGTCCGGTCAAGCGGTCGTCGTTCTAAAAGGCCGGTTCCAATATCTTGGCCCCTACAAGGCCTTGTCGGCCGCGCGACAGTAATCGTTTAGCTCGATCACCTGATCGCCCTGAGCGCCCCCGCGTCGGCGTACATGCCGCTGGCGACTTCCGTCGGGTCGGCGGACACCGCGTCCCGTCGATCACGTTGGGATGCTGCCCGTCGTCGGCATCCTGGCCGGTTTGGCCGTGATGTACCAGGTCCGCTGGTCGGTGCCGGCCGCCATCGGCGTTATGACCGTAGTCGACACGTCATTTCTACCGACTCGTCTGAACGCGCACGATTGTCCGTGCCTGCAGGGAGAACGTGATCTCCGCGACGGCGGCGGTGTCCGACGGGGCGAGGTTGATCTCGACGGGCACTTCCTTCCCACCGGCCGTTGCCGTGGCCTTCGCCGCGGCCGCGGCACCGAGGGAGACGCGCAAACGGATCGGGATTCCGGCCGGGACGGCGTGATCGGATTTCAGCAGCCGTACGGCATTGATCGTCGTCGGTGCGTGGCAGCGGAAGGAGAGTTCGATCTCCCGCGCGCCCGCTTCTCCCATTGACGGCCCGAACACGACGACGGTCTTGCCCGCCGTCTGGCGCGGTGATGTGGCGACGACCGAGCCGTCGGCCCGTTTAATCAGCACCTGAAAATCCGCGCCCGCGGCCGCGTCGATTTCGAGCGACGGGTGCCGTGCCGGATCGACCGTCACGCGACGGTAGAAGCCGGCGTACTTCTTTCCTTCCGCGGGACTGACGGTGACGGCGCCTTGGGCGTAGTTCGCGATGCCGTCGAACACCGTCCAGTTCGCCGCGGCGGTCAGGGCGGGGGTGGGATCGGTCATGGCCGCGAGCTCGTCGCACTGCGACGGGTTGATGATGATCGTCGCCGCGCCGTCCCGGTCGAGGGCGGCGGCGGCGTAGATGCCCATGATCGGCGCGTCGTCGGCGCGCGTCATCGACACGTCCAGCCGGCGAGCCTCGTTGCCGGCGAGCCGGGCGTAATCGGCATACAGCTCGTAGGCCGGACGCGCACGGCCTTTGCCGTCGACCAGGCCGTAGGGGTTGTCGTCGCCGCCGGCGTTGAACACGCACAGCTTTGACAGTCCGCTGGCGAATATGCGGCTGACGGCGACGCTGAGGTTCTGCAGCTGCGTCTCCTCGCTCAGCACCGGCGGCGCGGTGAACCATTCGGCGTTCTTGAACGGGAACCCGCTTTCGTTGCAGTAGATTTCCTTGTCCACGCCCCACGACATCAGCGTGCCTTCGAGCAGCCCGTACGGCATGTCCCATCCGGCGGCCTTGCCGGAGTACGGGTGAAAGGCGATGCGGTCCGACATGCCGAGCACGCCGGCCTCATGGGCTTGGCGCAGGAAGTGTTCGCGGTAGCCGGACATGCCGCTGAGGAAGATCGGCTTTGTCGCCTCCTCGGCGCGGAGCAGGGGCACGATCGTCTGGAACAGCGTCAAAAACTCACTGGCAGTGCCGCGGTAGAACTGGGTGATGTCCGGCTCGTTCCAGATCTCGTAGCTGGCGACGCGCCCGCCGTAGTGGGCCATGACGTCTTTGACGATCTGCGCGTACTTGACCGGGTCGGGCGGGACGGTGTGGGGCCGCTTGGCCTGCTCGGCTTCTGCCATGCGCTCCGGCGAGATGGCCGCCCACGGCGGCGTGCCTTCGAGGATCGCTTCGATCGGCCGGCCGCGCGATTCGGCTTTTTCGAACAGCGCGTCCATCTTCTTGAAGCGGTCCGGGTCGTCCGGCGGCCCGAGCAGATTCGTGCGCAACGACGTCCGCAGGCCGCTGAAGGGCTTGGCCAGCTCGGCCGTAAGGCCCGGTCCGTTGCCGCTGTTGATGCTCGTCATGCGCAGGGGCGCCGGCCCGACGCGGTGCTCGATCTGCACGGCATCGAAATGAACCGCGACCGTTCCGGGATTGCTGAGGGTGAGAACCGAGCCGGCCGCCAGGCGGTCGCCGAGATAGGCGATACGCGTGATCTCGCTCGGCAGGCCGATCAGGCCGCGGCTGAAGTTGCCGGGGCTGCTGGCGTCGACATAGAGGAAAATCTCGTTGAGCACCGGCCGGCCGTCGAGCTCAGCCCGCAGGCCCGCGCCGGTTTCCATGCAGGCGACGCGCATGCGCAGGAACAGAGGCTGCGGACCGCTCGCGGGAAGGGCAAGCCGGACGCTCGCGCCCGGCTCCAGCGCTGCGGGAAACACCTTGGAATCGGCACCGGCAGCGATCGTCGCCGTCTGGTTCGCGGCCAGCGCGGGTCCGAACTCGTCACAGGAACCGTCGAAGCGTCCCCACCGCGCGACCAGCGGCGCGTGATCGGGCTCGACACTGCCAGTCGCCACGCGGTCGAGCGGACGGCTGGCCTGGGGCGGCAGATCTCCGATGCGCGCGGCGCTCTCGGGCTTGAGATCGACTGTGCCGCCGCGGAGGTCCATCGCCAGGCGGGCCAGTGCGCCGACTGTCTGCCGGGCGATCGGCCACACCTTCGGCTGGCTGTCCGACGTGAACATGGGGTTCACCGACACGATGGCCGTGCACGGGCCGCGGCGCACGACGTACATCTGCGGCGGCACGGCGGCGATGTCGCGCCGTTCGCTGCGCAGGAGCGGGAAGATCTGCCCCGCCTCGGAGGGCTCGGATTTGGGCACGATCCAGCGGCTGGGCAGCTTGCCGCGCAGATCGAGCGCTTCGGGCAGGTACTTTTTCAGCAGCGGCGTCGCAGGGTGCCAGACGCCCTGGTCGAACCGCTCGGGCTCGTAGACGTCGCGCAGGCCCAACAGCGAGAGCAGCTCGGTCGTCTGCCACGCGAACTTCGGCTCCGCCGGTGAGAGATTCCATTGCCCGTCCTCGCCGGCCTTGATCGTGATCAGCAGCGGTACGTCGGCGCCGAACGACATCAGCACGCCGCCGTCAGCCGCGAACGTTTTGATCGCAGACAGGCCGATGGCGGGGAACGCGCTGCCCTCGATCACAAGGCCGTCGAACCGCGCCGCCGAGAATACGCTCGCGTCGGCGATCTGCTCGGCGGTCAGAAGCTGGGCGCGAGCGCCGGAATCCGTCAGCCACCCCGCAATGCGGGCCGCGCCGGCGGGATCGATTTTCAAGCGCGGCTCGGTGGTGGATTTCACCGGGTCCCACACCGCGATGCGCGGCTGAGCGGCGGCACTGCCGCAGAAGCAGGCGACCGACACAGCGCACGCCATGAACCATCCTAAGAAACTCCGTGACGTCGACATTCGCTCTCCTTCGCCGTGTGCGTTCAGCGCAGCGCCGCCCCCCGAAACGGCCCGCGCTATTGCAACGCGGTCTTACTTTCCTCGGCTTCGTGCGCGGGCGAGGCCGCGGGGCGTGTCGGGTGCGGTTCACCGCACCACCGACGCCGCTCGCGCGGTGAATCGCACCCTGCCAGATGGCTCATCACGTCGTCCGTCGCCCGCGACCGGAAGAAGGGACGAGCATCGGCGCAATGAGCACACGGCTGAGCCGCCGTTACCGCACGAGACGCCGACGCATCAACAAACCCGCCGCCAACGCAAGGCCTGTCAGGGAGGCCGGCTCGGGGACGGAGTAGACCAGGTTCGCCGACGTAGCGCCGATCTGCAGCGCGTAGCGCGAATCGCTAACGCCGTTGACCAGCAGCGTTGGCGTTCCGATCTCGCTGCCGTAGTTAAGGATGTTGATCGAGAAGTTGTCCGGTGGCGCGAAGCCGTTGACGAGGGACACGTTCAACGTGGCGGCGGTCAGATCGAGCGTGCCTGCGGCGTTGCTCGTACCCGCGGCCAGTGAAAGGGTATCGAACTCCCCGGTCGCCGTGCCGCCGACATCAATGTTCAGCGCGCCGCTGACGCCGGTGAACGTGACGTTCGCGCCCTTGAGCGTCAGCGCGCCGACGGAGGCCAAGCCCGCCCCGCCGGTGCCCGCGCCGGGGGCGATCACCCCGCTGCTGCTTAGCGCCAGTTGCTGGGTCTCCCTGCCTGTGAGCAGGCTGACGTACGTCAGCGTGTCGGCCGTGGAGGCGCCGCGCAGGGTGCCGGAGTTGTTGAACGCGCTCGGCGACG
>DASVSS010000170.1:0-6589 GCA_036387945.1 Tepidisphaeraceae bacterium
CCAGCAGACGAACTTGGTCAGCACGCACCTGCACAACCTCGAACTCCTGCACCAAGGACGCGGCGCCCAGCTGCCCGACAGCGAGACCATCGCCACCGACGCCGCCGCTGCCGAGGAGATGCTCGCGCAGCTGCAGGCCGACAGCGAACTCGCCGACAGCATGTCTGCTACGACGACCGCAAGTCTGAGCAACGAAGAGCAGGCGCTGTACGAAGAATTGCTCGGCGAAGCGGCCGCGAAAAAGTCACCAGCCGCTTCGCCCGTCTCCACTTCGGCAACGCCGGCGGGCCCGGAGCCGCTGGCGTCGCCGGCCAAGCAGCCCGCGCCCCCGATCCGCACGCCCACCCGCGAGCCGGGATAGCCCGTGGCCCTCATCGACAAAATCCTCGGCCGTCACCGCACGCTCAGCGATCTGCCCGCCGCCGAGCTGCGCAAAGAAGAAATCCTCATCGGCAAGCAGCGCGATCGCCTGCTGAAAAAGATCGAAGCCCTCGCTGGCCAGAAGCAGAAAATCTTCAACCTCGGCGCGACGCAGAAATCGCCCGAGCTGCGCAAAGCGCTGGCCCAGGACTTCGAACTCAAAAGCCAGGAACAGCTCATGAGCGCCCGCGAGCTGAATTTGCGCTCGAAGGAACTCATGACCGTCGCACGCCTGCGGATGGTGAAGGAGAACAACGACAAAGGCCGGGCCCTGGGCCGGCTGAAATTGACCGACCGCGACGTCGCCCGGATCACCGGCTGGATCGACGACGACACCGTCTCGCAGGACCTTTACCACGAGCGCCTCGACGCGATACTGAGCCTTGGCGAAGAGGCCGACCGCGATGCAGCAGCGGCCTCGGGCGTGTCGCAGGCGGGGCAGGAGCTTCTGCACGCCTGGGACGAGCTCGACCGCGGATCGGTGAAGGACACCGAGGCCTTCGACCGCGTCGAAGACGCCGTCCGCCGCCGGCAGTCGGAGAAAAATGGGTAACCTCGAAGAACACAAAGAACACGAAGACGGAGTGACCCTGCATAAGGACAATGCGGCCGAGATCGTGTTGCGCGTCATCCGGCGCGTGGCCAGCGAATTTGTCTTTCTTCTTCGCGCCTTAGTGTCCTTCGTGGTTAAATAAAACGTATGGGCCTCTTTAAAAGCAAAGAAGAACGCCGCATCGAGCGCGAGATGAAGCTCAAGGCGGGTTTGCGCGCCATCGAGCGACAGGTGCGTCAGCAGAAGAAGTTCGCCGACGATTTCGTCAAAAACGCCCAGCACGCCCGAAAGATCGGCGATGAGCAGCAGTATGCGTTTATCCGAAACGCATTGAAAAGAACCGCGGGCGTTCAGCGCATGCTTGAACGGCAGATGCTGGCGATGAAGAACGCCATGGTCATCACCCAGCAGGCGCAGGCGAACCAGCAGTTCGCCGTCAGCATGGCCGACATGAGCAGGCAGATCGCGGACGTCTTTTCGCAGCTCGACCTGACCAAAACCCAGGCCAACTGGGAACGGGCGATGGCCCAGGCGGGAAGCGTCGAAGAGCGCATGGACCTGTTCCTCGACAGCATCGAAGCCGCCCCCGCCGGAGAGTCGGCAGGCAACGCCGTCGCCGATGAGGAGATGGACCGCATGATCAACGCCGACGTCCTGGCGGCCGAGCGCGTGGAGTTGTCGAAGCTCGACGAACTCGAAAGCGAAATCGCCAAAGAACTCGGGCAGACGAAACAGCGAGACTAAACGTCCGCGGATCGCATCGTGCATCACCGCAGGAGAAGAAGAACATGAAACCGCACGCGCATTTCATAGCAAAAGTCGCAGGCCTGGCAGCGGTCGCGTGTTACGGCGTCGCCGTGGGCGAGCCGCCCGCGACCCAGCCGGCGGGCGTCGTTCGGCCGGGCGGGGCGATCGAAGTGACGCTGCACGACGTGCAAGGTCCCGGCGTCGCCACCACGCTGCGCCAGCGGGTCGATTTTAGGGGCGCGGTCGTGCTGCCGTTCGCGGGCCGGGTGGTGGTTAATGGGGTGACGACCGACCGCGCCGCCGTCGCTGTCGCCGAAGCCCTCGTGCGGCAGGGGGTGATGCGCTCACCCGTGGTGACCGTCGCCCTCTTTGAGCCGCCGGGCCAACCCTTTCCCGACGTCATCGCCGCCGGCGAGAAACTGCATGTAACCCTGTTCGACCTTACCGGCCCGGGGACGCGGCTGGTCGTTCACGCCCAAGTCGGCGACGACGGCACGATCGCCGTGCCGTTGGCCGGGCCGGTGGACGTCGAGGGGATGACCGAGGCCGACGCTGGCGCGGCGATCGCCAAGGCCTATCGCGAAAAGAATGTGATCGACCGCATGACGCTGTCGATCTTCCGGTCGTCGCCGGCGAAGTGAAGCGCTTGATCTCGGACTGCCGCAAGGAGACTCATTGATCGCCACGCTCCTGCGGCTCGTCACCG
This sequence comes from Tepidisphaeraceae bacterium, assembly GCA_036387945.1. GTDB lineage: Bacteria > Planctomycetota > Phycisphaerae > Tepidisphaerales > Tepidisphaeraceae > DASVSS01. Next base: position 2,427 of record DASVSS010000170.1, read on the forward strand.
GCGTGCGGGCACGCTTCGTGGGCTTCGACGCCGACACATGCGACGGCGGGTGCCGGGTTTATTTCGCCAACCACACGAGCCACCTCGACGGGCCGATCATCTGGGCCGCGCTCCCGCGCGCGTTGCGCCGGCGCACCCGGCCGATGGCGGCGCGGGACTACTGGTCGCGTGGCCCGCTGCGCCGATGGCTGGCCTTGCGGGTGTTTCGATGCGTGCTGATCGAGCGCCATAAAGTGACGCCGTCGAGCAACCCGCTGCGCGGCGTCGAGGCCGCCGTCGACGCCGGCGACTCGCTCATCCTGTTCCCGGAAGGCACGCGCGGCGACGGCGTTGAGATCGGCGCCTTCAAGCCCGGCATCTACCACATCGCCCGGGCGCGCCCGCAGCTGGAATTCGTGCCCGTCTACCTCGAAAACCTCAACCGCATCCTCCCGCGCGGCGAATTCCTGTTCATCCCGCTGCTGTCGACGGCATACTTCGGCCCCGCCATCCGCCTGCAGGAAGGCGAGCCCCGCGCCGCTTTCGTCGCCCGCGCACGGGACGCCGTGCGACGGCTGCAGGCCGGGGGCGGGTGATGCCCGAGCGCGCCACCCTGGTCTTTATCGTCGCCGTCACGTCCGTGCTGCTCGCGGGGTCGGCGGCGGGGCTGGTCCTGCGGCGGCGGGTGCGCACCGACGCCGGCCGTCGCACGGCCGACAACCTCGTCGCGCGCGTCAACGCATGGTGGGTGATGGCCGGCGTGTTCGGCGCGGCGCTGTGGCTCGGCGCGGGCGGGGTCGTGGGGCTTTTCGCGCTAATCTCGTTTCTGGCGCTGCGCGAGGTGTTGACGATCACCCCCACGCGCCGCGGCGATCACCGCACTCTTTTCTGGGCCTTTTTCGTCTGCCTGCCGCTGCAGTATTCGCTGATCGTCTACGACTGGTACAACCTGTTCGTCATCCTGATCCCGGTCTACGGCTTTTTGTTTTTCGCGGTGCGCAGCGCGCTCGCGGGCGACGTCACCTGCTACCTCGAGCGCGCGGCGAAGGTGTACTGGGGCGTGATGATCTGCGTCTACTGCCTCAGCCACGCTGCCATGCTATGGCGGCTCGACATCGTCGACTACGGCCGCGGCAGGTGGCAATTGCTGGCGTTTCTCGTCGTCGTCGTGCAGATGAGCGACGTGCTGCAATACGTGTGGGGCAAGCTGCTCGGCCGCCGCAAAGTCGCCCCGAACCTTAGCCCGAGCAAAACGTGGGAAGGCCTCGTCGGCGGCGTCCTGACCGCGTCCCTGCTGGGCGTCGCGATGTCACCCATGACGCCCTTCACTTGGTGGCAAGCCGGCCTACTGGCGCTGCTGATCTGCGTCATGGGCTTCTTCGGCGGCCTCGTCGCCAGCGCCATCAAGCGCGACAGCGGCGTGAAGGATTACGGCCAACTCATCGAAGGCCACGGCGGCATGATGGACCGCGTCGACTCCCTCGCCTTCGCCGCGCCAATTTATTTCCACGTGGTCCGGTATTGTTTCACGGGATAGGCGGGCATCCGCGCAAATCGTTTGCCCTGCCAGTGTGGACATCTCCCACCGTTCAAGGAAGGATGGGTGGTTTTCACCCTACGCGCTACGGGCTTCGCAACGAGCGCGGGTCAGCGTGGTAGGAAGATCGGATTATACGAAATCATGTTCGACGGATCATTATTTTGATACGTGAGCACTAGTCCAGTCGCGTCGGTGCCGGTGACGTCCCACGTATGCGAGTGGGGCGAGATCAATGCACCGCCGCCAAAGATGGTCTCTCTGATGCCGATTACGCTCGTGCCGTTATCACCGGCCGTCGGGCCACTAAAGGTGACGACGTCGGCCGTTCCACCGCTGATATATGTGTATTGGAAAATCAGCCGACCGTCCCTAACGCGGATTTCGTTGTCGGTGTCGATTTCACCTTCGGGTACGATTAACTGCTCGATCCCGCTGCGGATCGGCGTGAAGCGGGAACGGGCGGTGTCCGTCCCACTCCCGCCATGAAAAACGGCTGACAACGTGTCTTCCAAGTAATCGTCGTTCGGGCCGGCGTCAAAGTAATCCGAGCCGGCGTTACCGACAATTGTGTCATTCCCCTGCTGCCCGAAGATCGTGTCGTCCCGCGCTCCGCCGCCGACGCGGTCGTTACCGGGCCCAGCTTCGATGCTGACGCGGATGGCGACTCTCGGGCTGACGATGATCAAGTCGTCCCCCCGGCCTCCGTTGATGCGGATTGTCTTCACCGCCCCTACGTTGAAGGTTTGCTGGAGCCCGTTATCGTGCACGACGATCTGCCCTTTCCCGGCGGCGATACCTATGTTGTCACTACGGGTCGTGCCGACGATGGACAGAACCTTGCCAGCGTGGGAAACAGAGTACAAGCGGCGGTCTTCGAGCGATTCAAGCATATGTCCTTTGGTGGAAGAAACCTCACGAATTGTCGGCATGGCAATGCCGAAATGCACAGTGCGTGGGGTAGGCATCGCCCACTATTCGAGACGCGGTGGCAATGCCCACGGTGATCTTGGTGGTTGGTTCTGCTTTCCTCTTTTTCGTGCCTTTGTAGTTAGAAAAAATTATTCCGTCATCCCATCTTCAGCGTCGGCATTGCGCTGGGCGCAGATCGCGTCCCATTCTTCGACGGTGATGGCGGCCTCGCGGGCCTGGCTGCCCTTGTACTCGCCCACGATGCCGGCGGCGGCCATCGCCTCGATCAATCGGCTGCTGCGGGCATAGCCGATCGTGAGGCGGCGCTGGAGCAACGACACGCTGCCGCGGCGGGTTTCGAGCACGACGCGGACGGCCTGGTCGAACAGCGGGTCTTTGGCGGCTTCCTCGTCGACCTCGCCGGTGGCCTTGATCTGCACCAGCTCGGGCTCGTACTGGGCTTCCGCGAGGCTTTTGACGAGCTTGACGCTGTCGCGGATTTCCTTGTCGTCGATGTACGTGCCCTGGCCGCGCATCGGCTTGCTGCCGCCGTTGGGCAGGAAGAGCATGTCGCCGTGGCCGAGCAGTAATTCGGCGCCGTTCTGGTCGAGCACGATGCGGCTGTCCATCTTGCTCGCCACGCGGAAGGCGATCTTGCTGGGCATGTTGCTTTTAATCAGACCCGTCACGACGGTCGCCTGCGGGCGCTGCGTCGCAAGGATGAGGTGGATGCCGACGGCGCGGGCCTTCTGCGCGATGCGGACGATGAAGCTCTCGACTTCCTTGCCGCTGGTCATCATCAGGTCGGCGAGCTCGTCGATGATGATGACCATGAAGGGCATCTTCTTCGGGATCTTGGCTTCCTCTTCGGGCGTGCTGGGCTGGAAGCGCTCGATGATCTCTTCGCGCGTCATCGTGTTGTAGTCGCGGATGTTCCGCACGCCGGCCTCGGCGAGCACTTCGTAGCGCTCGTCCATCTTCACGCAGGCCCATTCCAACACGCTGCAGGCCTTGGCGGTCTCGGTGATGACGGGGCACATCAGGTGTGGGATGTCCTTGAACGGGGCCATCTCGACGACCTTGGGGTCGACGAGGATGAGCTTCACCATGTCGGGGCGCTGGGTGTACATGATCGACATGATGATCGTGTTGATGCACACGCTCTTGCCGCTGCCGGTGGTGCCGGCGATCAGGCAGTGCGGCATGGCCGCCAGGTCGGTGATGAGCGGGGCGCCGCTGGCGTCTTTGCCCAGGTACAGGGGGATGAGCATCTTGTTCGCCGGCGCGAGCTGCATGAGATCCTTCATGCGCACTTTTTCTTTCGTCGCGTTGGGCACTTCGATGCCGACGGTGTGCTTGCCGGGGATCGGCGCGACAATGCGCACGGTGACCGCCGCCAGCGCGCGGGCGATGTCGTTGCCCAGCGCGGTGATGGCGCTGACCTTGATGCCTGCCGCGAGACTGATCTCGTACATGGTGATGACGGGTCCGGTGTCGATCTCGGTGACGCGCGCGTCGATGCCGAATTCCTTTAGCGCTTGCTCGAGCACCGCCGCCTTCTCGCGGACGTAAGCTTCCTGCTGCTCGTTGAAGCCGTGCTCGGCGTCGCCGAGAAAGTCCCAGTGGGGGAGCTGGTAATCGCCGAGTTCCTTGGGCGGCGGCGGGGCGAGCTGCTTGGGTTTACCCTGGCTGGCGAGGCGCACGACGATGTCGCGCTTCGGCTCGATCGGGGCGG
>DASVSS010000171.1:0-1575 GCA_036387945.1 Tepidisphaeraceae bacterium
TCCCTCCTCCTCCGGGGGAGGCTAGGTGGGGGCGGCCTCTAACCTGCAATAGCGGCGTCATGCTGCTGGTGAATCAAACCCCTCGCCCGGGGTATCGGGCGAGGGGTTTGGTTCTCGGGCGGTAGCGGGCCGTTTTTGCAGGTCGGGGGCCGCACCTTCCAGGTCTCCCCCGCGCGTATCATCCGCCAATGAACGCGATCATCCTCTCCATTGGCGACGAGCTCGCCCTCGGCCAGACCGTCGACACCAACAGCGCCTACATCGCCCAGCAGCTTTCGGCCGTCGGCTGCGACGCCACGCAGCACCGTACGGTCGCCGACGATCAAGCCGCCATCGCCGCGGCGATGAAGGACTGCGCCGAAGAAGCCGACGTTCTGATCGTCAGCGGCGGGATCGGGCCGACCGAAGACGACCTGACGCGCGACGCGCTGTCGGACGTGCTGGCGGCGCCACTGGAGATCTACCCGCCGGCGTTGCAGCGGCTGGAAGCGTTCTTCAAAAAACTCAACCGCCCGATGCCCGAGCGCAACAAGGTGCAGGCGCTGCTGCCGCGCGGGGCGTCATCGATCGACAACCCCAACGGCACCGCGCCCGGTATCCGGGCCGAGTACAAGCGCGGTGCCCACGATCGCCTGGCGCGACGCGGCGCGCTCGGGCGCGACCCGTCGACCGGTCCCTGCACCATCTTCGTCATGCCCGGCGTGCCGAAGGAGATGAAGCCGATGCTGCGCGACCACGTCCTGCCGTTCGTCCGCGAAAAGAGCGGCGGGGCGGCGATTCTGCAGAAGACGCTGCACACCTTCGGCGCCGGCGAAAGCACGATCGCCGAGAAGCTCGGGCCGCTGATGCAGCGTGGCCGCAACCCCAGCGTCGGCACGACCGTCAGCGGCGGGGCGGTGTCGCTGCGGATCAACGCGCGCTTCGACTCCGTCGCCCGCGCGCAGGCGGAAATGGACGACACGGTCGCCGCCTGCCGCGCCGCCTGCGGCGATCTGATCTACGGCGAAGACGGCCAGAGCCTCGCCGAAGCCGTCGCGGCACTGTTATTGTCCCGCGCCGACGTTGCGGCAGGCGCCCCTGTCACCGTCGCCACCGCCGAAAGCTGCACCGGCGGGCTGCTGGCGAAGATGCTCACCGACGTCGCCGGCAGCAGTGCGTATTTCACGCAGGGGTGGATCACCTACACCAACGCCGCCAAGGAATCGCAGCTCGGCGTCGCCAGCGCCACGCTCGTCGCCCACGGCGCGGTGAGCGAGTCGGTCGTGCGCGAGATGGCCGAGGGCGCCGCCGCCCGCGCCGGGGCGGGCGTCGCCCTTTCGATCAGCGGCATCGCCGGCCCCGGCGGGGGGACCGAAACCAAGCCCGTCGGCACGGTCTGCATCGCCCTCGCCCACGCCGGCGGCACCGACGCGCGGACGTTCCAATTCCCCGGCGACCGCGAAACCGTCCGCGACCGCGCCGCGAAGATGGCGCTGTCGATGCTCCGCTTCCACCTGCTCGGCAAGCCGATGCCGGTGTGAGCGGCTGATACCGAGATCGACGGCGGTGTGCTCCTCTCCTGGTACTCCGGGGGAG
>DASVSS010000172.1:0-22104 GCA_036387945.1 Tepidisphaeraceae bacterium
CGTGCAGTAGTTCACGTGGGCCAACAGCCACCGCGACCGATCGAACGTGCCCAGAAACGCAAACAACACGTCCGCATGCGCCGGAAACGTCGGCTCCCCGGGATCGAATCCCAGCCGCGCATAAAGTTCCGCCAGCGGTCCCGCCCGCGCGCCGGCGAACGCCGCCTCGTGCGGGGTCTCGGCGAAATGCGTCGTAAGCGGGTCGTGCCTCGGGGACGCGACGTACGCATCGATGTAACCGCCGCGATCGACTGTATACGGCGCGTGCGGCGACACGCCGGTCCGCATCCATGGCGATTCATCGAAAGCCATCTCCGTTGTGGCGCTTTCGAGCAATCGCGCGAAGCGTGCGGCCCGCTCGCCGATGCCCAGGCATTCGCCGAAGCTCACCGACCGGATCGGTCCGCCGGCAAGGATCGGGCGCGAGATCACGACGTTTTGCGAGATGTCACCGACGCACGTTACACCGAACTTCAGGCACTGCTCCACGCCCTGCCGCACGGCGTGTGCGCGGTCGCGCGCGTACGCCTCGGGCGTGTCGCGGCGCTGCGACGCCATCGTTTCGATCACCCAATCGACGAAAGACCCTGGCCGCGGCGGTCGCGGGACGTTGGTCAATTCCAAATGCGTGTGAGCGTTGATCAGGCCCGGCATCAGCACGCCGTCGATCTCGACGTCCACGCGGAGTGGTCGCAGCAGGTGCGTAGGCCCGACGTCCGTAATCCGGTCGCCATCGACCACGACGCAGCCGTCGTCGATCACGGCGCCGAGCATGGTGGCAAGTCGTCGGGCGCGAAAAACCTTCATTGCCGCACCCCGGTCATCCCGCTTGCCACTGCCCGCCCAGCGATTGCTCGACGCGCGCCGCATCCAGCCCGTCGAGCGTTAACGCGTCGCCAACCAAATACTCTCCGACGCGCGTGCGGCAAAGCTGCGTGAGATACCCGCCCGTGCCCAGCGCCACGCCGAGATCGCGCGCGATCGCCCGGACGTACGTCCCCCGCCCGCAGGTGACGTGCACGCGCGCCAGCGGCCAGGCGTAATCGAGCAGATCGAACGCATCAATGCGCACCGGCCGCGGCCGAAGGACGACCGTTTCGCCGTCACGGTGCCGGTCGGCGGCGCGGCGGCCATTGATCTTGAGCGCGCTGTACGTCGGCGGCATCTGCTCGATCACGCCGATCTGCCGCGCCATTGCCGCCAGCACCGCCTCGGGCGTCGGCGGCGTGACGACGGCGACAGCCGCTTCGGGCGTTTCCGGGTCGAGGCTCGGCGTCGTCGCGTCGAGCTTGATCGTCGCTTCGTACTCTTTCACCGCCCCCATGAGCGATTCGCACGATTTCGTCGCCCGCCCCACCAGCACCAGCAGAACGCCCGTCGCGAACGGATCGAGCGTCCCCGCGTGCCCTACTTTCGTCCCGCGCGGCAACAGCCGCTTCACCCGGCCGACCGCGGCAGCGCTGGTGATGCCGGCGGGTTTGTGAAGGTTGAGGATGCCGGACCACATGGGAAGTTAGGAGTTAGTGGTTAGGAGTTAGGGCAAGACCAGCGAAAACGCAACGCCGCACGGAGCGCCTTTTACTAATTCACAACCACCAACTCCCAACTTCCTAACTTGATCCCTTCAATTGCGATTACTACAAATACAAACCAATGATCTGGACGAAAGAACGCATCCTTGCCGAGCTGAAGGCCCTGCACAAGAAGGGCATCGACGTATCTTACAGCAAGCTCGCGGCACGGAAGCAGTCGCTGGTGTCGGCGGCGGCGTACCATTTTTCGTCCTACCGCCAGGCCGTCGAAAAGGCCGGCATCAAGTACGACGACATCGCCCGCCGCCCGCGATGGACGAAGCCTTCGGTCATCGCCCTCATCAAGCAGGCGAAACGCAAGAACGTGGATCTGAACTGGGCCAGCGTCACCAAGCGCCGTGACGAGCTCGGCAAGGCGGCGTTCGCGGCGATCCAGCAGCGGCTGTTCGGCTCGTGGGACCGTGCCCTGCACGCCGCGGGCCTCGACGCCGACGAAGTCTGCCGCTACCGCCGGTGGAGCCGCAACACAATCGTGTACGAGCTCAAGACGCGCGCCAGTGAAGGCGAGGACGTCAACAGCGGCGCCGTGCAGCGCGACGACCCGGGCCTGCACGCCGCGGCGCTGCGGTATTTCGGCACCTACGACAAAGCGCTGCAGGGGGCGAAGATGAGCCCGAAAAAAATCCGCAAGCGCAAAGTCGCCGCCGGGGCGTGAAGCGCGGATCGATAACACGCGCTTCCAGTTCCTCCCCCTCCGGGGGAGGTTAGGTGGGGGCGGCGTGAGGCATGCACCAGCGGCTTGCTGACGCCAGAGAACCAAACCCCTCGCCCGGTACTCCGGGAGAGGGTAGGGAGGGGGCCGAGCGTCTATAGGCGTTTGCTTGCGGTAAGGCACCCGCCCGCCTCCGCCTGACCTCCCCCGTCGGGGAGGGGCTTTGTTGTGGACTGTCGCATTCTCGTATCACGCCACTGGGGATGCGTTTTGCGTTCGCTCGCCCGGCTGATCGGCGTCCTGCGTGTACTGGGCAATGTAGATCATCAGCAGGCCCCACGCCGCCAGCGCGAACATGGCGAAAAGGAATGTGAGCGATGCCGGAAGTGAAAACATCAGTGCCGTCATCGGCACCCAGAAGCACCAGCAAGGGATCAGCAGCGTCACGACCCGGCGCAGGTACCACGTCCGGCCGAGCTGCTGGGCCGTGCGCCGCGGCGACCAGCCGCAGCCGCGGCAGGTGAAGACCAGCGCCACCAGCGGCAACGTAACGAACGGCGCGTAGAGAAGCTGGTCGGCCAGCACCTTGGCGACCACCGGCCCGAGGTGCGGGCCGTCGCCGAAAAGGCGGTTAAGCAGCGCATAGAACAGGTCGGCGATCAGCCCCAGCGCCGCGAAGAGTGCGAGGTTCACGCAAACGTCGTCGAGCCGGCGGCGGGTGACGCGCGTATCGCCCAGCGCGATCGCCTTGCCGATTTCGGGCAGAATCGCGCCGGCGACCGCCCCCGCGATGGCGGCAAACAACAGTCCGCCGGACGCCTTCATCGTCGCCAGGGCGTCGGCGGCGCCGCGGACGGCGTCGTTGTTGAAGTACAGCACCACCACCACGGCGCCGCACACTTCGATCAGCACGAACGGCTTCCAGTACTGACGCAGCGCCAACAGCCCCGGCCGGGCGAGTTCGAAGATCGGGTATCGCAATCAGCGGGCATCCTACGCGCCGTCCACGCCGGCGACAGATCCCGTAACAGCCGGCCGCGACCACCCGTCGCGGCCGCGCCTGTAAAAACGCCGACAGGCGCGATATATCGATCGGATGTTGAACAAGTCGCTCGTGCTGCGCGTCCTAGGCGGATGGACGCTCCTGTTTGTGGTCGGCGGGTGCGCGTCGGCGCCGACGAAGGAGAGTGACGTCTTTGAAAACATCACGCAGCTCACCAGCGGCTACACCGCCGCGGGCGAAGCGTACTTCTCGCCGGACATGCGGTGGATCGTCTACCAGGCAACGCCGGCCGGCGAGGGTGGTTATCAGATGTACGTCGCCCGCCTGCTGCGGTTCGAAGGGGTCGTCACCGGCATCGGCCAGCCGATCCGCGTGTCGCCGCAGGGGTCGATCAACACCTGCGGCTACTTTTCGCCCGACGGCGTGTCCCTGATCTTCGCAAGCACCGCCGGCAAGCCGGTGGAAGAAAAGCAGCCCGGCGGCTACCAGCGCGACAGCGGGCGGTACCGGTGGGCGTTTCACAAAGGCATGGACGTGTTCCGCGCCGATGCCTGGCAAGGCGCGATCGCCGCGGCGGAATTCTCGGCCGGCATCGATCTGGCGCAGCACCGCATTACCGACAACGACGCCTACGACGCCGAGTGCGCCTACTCCCCCAACGGCCGCCACATCGTCTTCACCAGCACCCGCGACGCCGACCCGGCCAAGCCCGTCAAAGAATCGCGCGACGCGGATTTGTACGTCATGCGCGCCGACGGCAGCAACGTCGTGCGCCTCACCACGGCCGACGGCTACGACGGCGGCGCGTTCTTCAGCCCTGACGGGCGCAGCCTCGTCTACCGCAGCGACCGCAAGAACGACAACCTGCTGCAGCTGTTCGTTGCCGACGTCGCACGCGACGCGGCCGGCAACGTCACGGGGCTGGTGAACGAAAAGCAGATCACAAGCGACCCCGCCGTCCACTTCGGCCCGTTCTGGCACCCCGACGGCCAGCACCTCGTCTACGCCGCCAGCACCGAAAACCACAGCAACTACGAAGTCTTCCAAATCCGCCGCGACGGCACGAAGAAGCTGCGTCTCACCTTCACCGCGGGTGCCGACCTGCTGCCGGCCTTCTCGCCCGACGGCCGGTACATGATGTGGACGAGCAAACGCTCGGCCGACAGAACGAGCCAGATCTGGATTGCGAAGTACAAGAAGCCAGCGGCGGGTTGAAATTGTGGCGTGGGCGTCCCGCCCGCAATGAAAATAATCATTGCGGGCGGGACGCCCACGCCACGACTCTATCGCATCAACGTCGCGCGGCGGTCCGGCCCCACGCTCACCATTGTGATCGGCACGCTGATGAGTTGTTCCAAACGTTCGACGTACGCCTTGGCCTCGGCGGGCAGGTCGGCGTAGGTTTTGCACGCCGACAGCTCGGCCTTCCAGCCCGGCAGGGTTTCGTACTGCGCTTGCACCTCGGCGAGGGTGTCCATGTCGGCGCGAAAGTACGCCAGCGGCTGGCCGCGCAAGGTGTAGCCGGTACAGATTTGCAGTTCGGGCAGGCCGCTGAGGACGTCGAGCAGCGTGAGCGCGATCGACGTCGCGCCGCAGAGGTCGGCGCTGTACTTCACCGCGACGGCGTCGAACCAGCCGCAGCGGCGCGGGCGGCGGGTGGTGGTGCCGTACTCGTTGCCGCGCTCGCGGATGTACTCGCCGGTCTTGTTCTCCTGCTCGGTGGGGAACGGCCCGCCGCCGACGCGGGTGCTGTAGGCCTTCATGATGCCGATGAACTGCCGCACGCACTGCGGCGGCACGCCGGCGCCGGTGAAGAGCCCGAGCGTGCTGCAATTGCTGCTGGTGACGTACGGGTAAGTGCCGTGGTCGACGTCGAGCAGCGCGGCGTGGGCGCCTTCGAAGAGGATCTTTTTTCCCGCCTTCCAGGCTTCGATCAGCACATGGCCCGTGTCGTCGACGAACGGCGCGAGCCGCTGCCCGTAGGCGCAGTACTCGGCGACGATCGCCGCGGCGTCCATCGCGGGCTCGTCGTACATCGCGGCGAAGATGCGGTTTTTGTCGGCGACGATCTTTTCGATCCGGCCGGCCAATTGCGCGGGCCGCAGCAGGTCGGCGACGCGGATGGCGGTCGTGCGGTGCATTTTGTCGGCATAACACGGGCCGATGCCGCGCTTCGTCGTGCCGATGCCGGCGGCGCCGGCGGCGGTCTCGCGGGCGGCGTCTTCGAGCTTGTGCCAGGGCATCACGACGTGCGTCTTGTAGCTCACCTTCAGCGTCTGCGGCGTGATGACAAAGCCCTTGGCGACGGCGGTGTCGATTTCTTCCAGCAGCTTCTGCGGGTCGAGCACGACGCCGTTGCCGATGACGTTGAGCGTGTGGGCGCGGAACACGCCCACCGGCAGCAGGTGCGTCGAATGCTTCACGCCGTCGATCACGACGCTGTGCCCGGCGTTGGCGCCGCCGCAGTAGCGCGCCACGACGTCCGCCTGCTCGGCGAGGTAATCGACGATCTTGCCCTTGCCTTCGTCGCCCCACTGCAAGCCGACGACGGCGGAGTTGCCGTCGAGCGGCGATGAGAAGGGCGGATTCTGCGGCATAAATTCCTCGGCTGCGGGTTCGGGTGCTGTGAGTTCGTTGCGCGACGATTGCGAACCGAACATTAGAAGGTTTTCGGTCATTGCAGACAACGGACGGACCGACGACTCAGCAAATCACGCCCGAATCACCCCGAATCACCGACAGGGTCGCGCCCGAATCACGCCCCCGGCGGCCCGCGCCGTTGCTTGTGGATTTTTTCCGGCCCGCCCCATCGACATGCACATTCGTCGCACTCGGTGGCAGAAAGCGCTCGCTTGCGGCGTCAAGCGTTGCAACCGATGGGGCGGAGCATTACGCTGCATGCACCTGATGCTACATGGCGATGCCATCCTCGACGTCCCGCTCACAAGCGTGCTCAAACCCGAGATCGCGCTGGCATTGCAACAGATGCTGCGCCTCTACACGCTGGGCAATTTGCTCGAGGCCTGGCACGAGCCGCGCGAGCAGCGCCGCATCGAGCAACTCTTCGACAGCAGCGAACAGGCCCACCACGCGGTGAGCGTGTGCGCCACCTGGGTGGGCTTCGACGTGCAGGTGCTGCGCCGCCCGATCGGCAGCGACCCGTGGCGCGCCGGCGACATCGTCCTCAGCGCCCCGCCGATCTTGGGCATCATGAAACTCGACGGCTGACGCCTTCGCCGGGCGGGCTGCACCAGTCCACGCCGCCGCCCGTCCGGTTCCTCCCCCTCCGGGAGGTTAGGTGGGGGCGGCCCCGCCATGCAACAGCGGCCCTCTGCCGCCCAAGTACCAAACCCCTCGCCCGGTACCCCGGGAGAGGGTAGGGAGAGGGCCGAGCGTCACCGACGCCTGCGATGCACTTTCCAAAAAGCGCGACCGTGATCCCCACTCCGGGTGGCAAGGCTTAGTACCCTAAGCCTTGGCGGCAAGTCCCCGTGACGGCAACCGTTCGTATTCTCACCGCAAGGGTTAGCGTACTAACCCTTGCCACCCGGCCTCATCGCAATCAAACGCCTTTCTGGTTCCTCCCCTTTGGGGGAGGCCAGGTGGGGGCGGACGCCTCATCGCATTCAAGCGTCACTACGCTCCGGCCCTCTTCCCACCCTCTCCCGGGGTACCGGGCGAGGGGTTTGGTTCTCGGGCGTCAGGGAACCGTGATTGCAGGTCGGCCCCCACAACTGGCCTCCCCCGGAGGGCAGGAACGGGAGGGCGACTTTCGCGGCGGAGAAAGCGGGCACGATGGGAACGTCACGACGGGAACGTCGTCGATCATCCCGGCCCGTGTGACGCGCCGTGGGATGCGTACAGCCAGGCGAGCAGACCGACCCACGCGGCGAATACGCCAAGGCACGCCCACAGCAGGCGCGGTCGCGGGGTCAGCGGGCGGGGCTCGATCGAAGTGTCCGTGGCGGATTGCGTCACGGGAGCACCAGCGTAGGCTCGATGCGGTACCGCGATTCGAAGGCCTCGCCGAAATCGTAGACGTCGCGGAAATCGTCCAGAGCGTCTTCGTCGCTCTTGGCCAGCAGCCCGGCTTCGATCAACGCGAACACGATGCGGCCGAAATCGAGCGTGGCGGTGATGTGCCAGCGCTCGAGAACGGTGCGGGCGAGGCGGCCCCACTTGTGGGTGGCGACTTCGCGCAGGCCTTCGGCCAACTCGCGGCCGGTGACATGCCGGCATTCGCCGGCGGGACGCTGGCCATGGCGGGCCTTGACTGTCCACGCCAACCCCTGCTGCACAAAAACGAATGCGTCGACCGGATACGCCGACATCTCACCGGCGACTTGCTCCACCGAACGGGCTAGAACAGCTTGCTTAGGCATGAAGAAAAATTTATCAGACGTTCGTGATCTGTCTAGCGCCAATTTTTTTCGTTTCGCTTTTCACAGGATTCGGCAGAACTTGCGCGAAAACCTTCTCTCGCGGCGCTGGCGATCAAACATGTGCGATCGCGCGCACGTCGGCAAGATCATGGCGGATTTGCGCGACCAACGCATCGGTGCTCAGGTACTTCGTCTGGCCACGCAGGTGACGGAGCAGATCGACTTCGAGTGACTGGTCATACAAATCACCTTCGAAATCCAGCACGTGGGCTTCGACCTGCAGGCGCGCTTGCTCGAACGTCGGCGTTGATCCGATGCTGAGGGCGACCGCGTACGGACGGCCATCAATGGCGCAACGAGCGGCGTAGACGCTGTCGGCGGGGATGAGCCCGTCGCCGCAGTCAAGGTTCGCCGTCGGCACGCCGATCGTCCGCCCGCGGCCGAACCCGCGTACGACCCGGCCGGTAAGCCGGTACGGCCGGTCGAGGCAAATCGCGGCGTCCTCCACCCGTCCTTCGCCCAGCAACGCCCGAACGACCGAGCTGCTCACCTCGACGTGCCCCCCGCCGACGAGTTGCCGGCCCATGCACTCGATCTGGTGCACCGTCACCGGCGATCCGGCCGCCCATTCGCGCAAACGCTCGATCGTGCCGGCGCGGTCTTTGCCGAAGTTGAACGAATGCCCTTCGACAATGTGGGCCGGCCGGGTCTCGTCGCGCAGCAGTTGCCAGAACGCCTCGGCGGTGAGCCCGAGCACCTCCGGCGTGGGCGGCAGGACGATCAGTTCGTCGATGCCGATGTCGGCCAGCAGGCGCTTTTTGAGCCCGAACGGCGTGAGGCGCGAGAGGCTTTTGGCGGGGTTCAGCACCGTCAGCGGGTGCGGCTCGAACGTGGCGATCACCAGCGGCCCGCCGGCGGCGAGGGATTTCATCCGCTCGATGATGGCCCGGTGCCCGGCATGCACGCCGTCGAAATTCCCGATCGACAACACCGCCGACTCGCGCCGCTGCCGTAACGCACTGATCCCTTCGTTCACCCGCATCGCCCGGGAGTGTATGGGCGAGTGCCGCGGGAGGGGAGAGGCGGCGTGGATCGCCGAGCCTTCCGCCATACCCGGGGAAGCGCAGGGGGCGGCAGCGAACGCCACATCACAAGGAATCGCCTCGCTGGTTCCTCCCCTCCGGGGGAGGTTGGGGGCGGCCCCTGACATGCAAATAGCGGCCCGCTGCCGCCAGTGACCCAAACCCCTCGCCCGGTACCCCGGGAGAGGGTAGGGAGAGGGCCGGAGCGGCTAGGCGCTTGATTGCGATGACGCGGCCGACCGCCCCCACCTAACCTCCCCCGCAGGGGAGGGACCGGAAAGGCGCTTGATTGCGATGAGGCGGCCGACCGCCCCCACCTAGCCTCCCCCGCAGGGGAGGAACCGGAGGGGCGCTCTTCATGGCGAACGCTTCATGGCGAACGGAACCATCCCCCCGCCGTCTCGCGTCACGCCTTCTTCTTCGCCGGGTCGATCTTCGCCGCCTGCATGAAAGCCGCTTCGCGTGCCCGGCAGCCGCGGCAACTGCCGCAGGCGTCGGCGTGCGACTCGTGGCAGCTCCATGTCTTGTCGAGCGGGGCGCTGACCTGCACACCCAGGTCCACCACCTGCCACGGCTCCAGCTCCAACAGCGGCGCGCTCAGTTCCATCTCCGTCCGGCCGAGCGGCATTTGCAGCATCTCCGTCCAGATCTGCAGGAACTCCGTCGCCGCCGACAGTTCCGCGTGCGCCGCGCCCACGCGCAGGCCGAGGTAGATCGCCGCGGCGTCGTACGCCATCGCCACCGGCACCGCCGCGCCAATCAGCGCCGCGGCCTCGGCGAGGGACGCCGCCACCGCCCCGCCGGCGCGGGCGTCGGCGTTGGCGGCCAGCAGCTTGTCGCTCTGGATCGCCAGCAGCTGCATCGCCACGGGGTGATCGCGGAAAGGCCGGAAGTGCGCCACCAGCGCGTCGTACGCCAGACGCTGCCGCGTCGGCTGATCGGCCTTCACCGTTTCGCCGTAGACGAACACCGGCCGGTACTTCTGCGCCGCCACGGCGGCGGCGACGGCGGAGTTGACCGAGCCGCTGACGAGAACGATCGCGAGGTCTTTTGCCATATGGAATCCCAGGGCGCGAGCTCGGTCCCTCTCCCGGTCCTCCAGGAGAGCTGGGTTGAGGGCTTGAACTGCTATAGGCGCTTCCAACGCAATTCTGTGCGAGGCCCTCACCCTAACCCTCTCCCACAAGTACGCGGGAGAGTGGACCGGACAACTACGCCCGACTTATACGCTCAAGATCACTTTCAACACGTCCGATCGCTGCGCCGCCTCGATCGCCGCCACGCCGTCTTCGAGTTTCATCCGCCGGCTGATGAGGCTCAGCACGTCGACGGATTTGTCCGCCAGCGCCGAGATCGCTTCGCGGAACGGCCCGCAGCGGCTGCCGACGACGGTGATCTCGTCGACCACGACCGGCGCAAGGTTCAGCGGCTTGCCCCCAATACTTCCGTCTGCGACGGTGCTCTTGAGAACGATCGTCCCGCGCGGGCGGACGACGTTCATCGCCAGTTCGAACCCCGCGGCGCTGCCGGTGCAGTCGACGACCACGTCCTGGTCGTGCCGGGGGGCAATGTCGGCCAGCAGCCGCGAGCGGATCTGCCACTTCTCGCACAGCGCCAGCTTGGCCGGGTGCTTGCCGATCACGCGCACGGGGCAGCCCACGTTGCGCAGCACCTGCGCCACGAGTAGCCCGAGCCGTCCGTCGCCCAGGACGGTGACCCACGTCCGCGATTCCATGCGCACCTGCTTGAGCACCTGGAACGCCGCCGCCAGGGGTTCGACGAACACCGCGGCGTCGTCGTCGACTTCGTCGGGCAATGCGTGCAGATTCGCCGCCGGCAGACGTACCAACTCGGCGAAGGCCCCGTCGCGCCCGGCGATCCCCAGCACGCCGCGGTTGCGGCAGTGATTGGACAAACCGCTGAGGCACATGTCGCACCGCCCGCATGGACAGTTGATCTCCCCCACCACCCGGCGGCCGACGAGCTTTTTGTCCGGCGACGCTTCGACCACGCCCACGAACTCATGCCCGAGCACGCCGGCGAACCGCATGTACCCGCGCGTGATCTCCACGTCGGTTCGGCACACCCCCGCCTGCCGCACGCGCACGAGCGTGTCGCCCTGCTCCAACGCCGGCTCGGGCCGACGCGGATCGAAGCGGAGAGATTGGTCGAAGACAACGGCACGCATTGCGGATGACTCAAGTTGTTCGGGTCCGATTCTTCCAACACGTGAGTAAGAGTTCGTTTCTCCGGCTCGGAAAAATCAAACAAAGTCCGGTACACGCGACGCCGCAGCCCCAAGCCAAGCCGGTTCCAGCAATTATACCGAGTGTAAAGTCGAACGAATTCTCTGCAGCCGCCAGCGATTGCAGAGCATCCTGGGTCGTGGGTTTCAAGATGCGCGAAAGCTCCTCAAAGGTAGTCCGGCTTTGCTCCTGCATTTGGCGGATGACCAGGTATCCCCACACCAACGCAGCAAGGCCGAGCAGCAGCAGACATATTCCGACCGGTCGACGCCATCGTTGAAGAGATTCGATTCGCTTGACGACCTGATCGTCCGACATGCTCCTACTTGCCATGTGGCTGCGCTCGATTCATGACCTAGCTGAGAGGATTCTCACTCCCACTCAACAGTTCCAGCCACGCCGACTGGCTGTAGAAGCGATCCGCCCCCGTCATTGCACGCAGACTCTGTCGGGCCTGCCACGCGATGCCGAAATCGCGTTCGGTGAGCAGGTTGATGAGGGCGCGGGCGTTTTCGAGCGATCGGTGGTGCCGCAGGGCGTCGACGGCGGCGATGCGGTTGTCGGCGGGCTCGGCGGGATTGTTGGCAATCGCCAGCAGGCTAGGGACGGCGGCGGAGTCGGGAACGTTGGCCAGGGCCTTGGCGGCTTCGAGGCGCACGCGCGGGCTGGCGTCCTTCAGACTTTCTACGAACAACGGCTTGGCCACTCCGTCGCGCGAGCGGTTGAGCGCCCGCAGCGCCGCGGCACGCACGTTGGCGTCGTCGTCGAATCGGCCGATCTGCTGGTAGCGCTCCGTGTACGGCGCGCCCCGGCCGAACGGGCGCTCGGCGAGTTCGGTCAAACCCTCGCGGCGCGTGTCGGGGGTCTTGGCGGTTTCCATCTTCAGCGCCGCGTCACGCGGCGTGGTGCCGGCGAGATACTCGTACGCGCGCTTCGGGAAGTCGATGAAGATCTCCCGCGCCAGTCCCCCGGCCGTCACCGACGCCGGCCGGGCGTCCTCGGCGGGCACGGTCGTCGGCCCGGCGGTGCTGACCGGCGGGGGCGGGGCGTCGTCGCTGTCGTAACGCATCATTGCGCAGCCGCCGGTAAGGAATAATGTCGCGAGCAAAAGCGCTGTTTTCATAAACGAGTTCTTCTTCGATGGGTCTTTCAATGCGGTGACGTTCACCGCGTGCAGCAGGACGACAGGTGAACCGGCCACCGGCAGCGGGCGACGAATTTCCCCGTTCCGGGCGGCGGCGTCAATTCGGCCGCCGGACAATGCCTTGACAGAAATCCCCGGGCAGCGAACACTCGGCGTGACGCCGGACGTATCATCCGATGCCCATACCCAGGAGCAGAGAGATGTCCACTACACTCACCGGGAAGCGAATCCTGCTCGTCGACGACGACCAGGACATCCTTTCAAGCATGCAGGCGGCCTTCGAGCCGACCGGCGTAACCCTCGAAAGCGCCAGCAACGGCAACAAGGCCGTGGAGCTGGCCGAGAAGACCCAGCCCGATCTCATCATCCTCGACATGATGCTGCCCGGCCGCAGCGGGTTTCTCGTGCTGGAAAAACTCCAGTCCGAAAAGGCCAAGGCCAAGAAGCCCCGCAACGCCCCGCCCTACGTCATCATGATTACTGGCAATCAGGGCAGCCGGCACAAGATGTATGCCGAAACGCTCGGCGCCAGCGAGTACTTCATCAAGCCCGTGAAGCTCGACAAGCTCATCGCCACCGCCGAGCGCCTGCTCGGCGTGACGCCGACGCCCACACCGGCGTGAGGTTGGCTCGTCCGCCGTCCCAGCGGCACCACCCGCAGCCCGTCTCTGGTTCCTCCCCTGCGGGGGAGGGTCGGTGGGGGCGGGCGGACGCCTCATCGCGATCAATTGCCTGCACACTCAACCCTCCCAGCCCGCGGCCGGCACTCTGGGCGGGGGATTAGCTTCGCAGGCATTAATGGGCCGAGGTCGCGCGTTGTTGAACGTGCCCACCACGAAAATGTCATTCGCCCGGTAATTGCGCTAGGTTTATCGGCTCTATAAGGTAAAACAGACCGCCAGCGGCACGCGTCCACTGCGTGCCGGGCCGGTGGGACGCCGAGGACGTTTCGCCTGCGTCAACGGATGGTTGATAAGCACCCTTGAGGCCGCGTGACGCCCCTGTCACGCCGGCATGCACCTGCGGGCGGAAGCCCGCCGAAATTCGTAGCGGAGACGTTTGCATGACCGACGCCCCCCGTCCCCCCCGTGGCGCCGCACCGACTGTGCGCGCCCCCACCACCGCGTCCAACACTCCCAATGACCTCCGCCGGCGCCCCGGCGCGACGGTGGCGGGGCCGGCGAACGTCGAGTCCCTCGAAAACCGCCGCATGCTTGCCGGGCACGGGTTCGGCATGGTCGTGGCCGACAACGCCGCGGGCAACGTCGACCGCAACAGCGCGCTGATGAAGGAGATGGGCGTTACGTCGATCCGCCTGTGGGCGACGGTCCGAGATTTCGCCAAAGACCGCAAGCCGACGAACTCGATGCTCCGGGCGATCGATTACGCCAACAAGGGCTTCGACGTCATGCTGATCGTCCACAGCTTCAAGGGCAAAGTGCCCGAGCCGGAGGCGGTCAGGGGCTGGTTCGACTGGGCGATGGGCAACAAGGCGCTGAAGAACGCCGTCGACCGCTGGGAAATCGAAAACGAGCCGGACCTGAAGATGTACTGGTCGGGCACCATCAAGCAGTACGTCACAAACTTCCTTAAGCCCGCGTCCGAAGTGCTGCGGCCTGCGGGCGAAAAGGTCATCAGCGCGGGCCCGAGCTGGAACCCCGACGACGTGCAGGAAATGATCAACTACGGCGCCCTGGGATACGTCGATTACATCGGCTTCCACCCCTACGCCAATAGCGTCAGCGTGCAGACCAAGCGCATCCGCGACGTCAACCGCATCGTCGCCGGGCGCAAGCCGATCGTTGCGACCGAGTGGAACGTGCTGCAGGACACCAAGAACGGCCGAAAGTGGGCCGAGGCCGTCAGCCGGGCGTACCCGCAGGTGGAGAACGGATTCGAGAGCAGTTACTACTTCAACCTGACTGCCGGGCACCCATCTGAAGTGGGGCCTGCGGGAACGATCACGCCGGGGGGCAAGAAGACGTCGTTCTTCTATGCCGTGCAGACTGCCGTCAACGACGGGGTCAAAGTCCCGCCCGCCCCGGAGCCCGAGCCGGAGCCGGAGCCGACTGAGCCGGAGCCGGAGCCCACGCCGACGCCGACACCCACTCCGTCGGAGCCGGCACCGCCGACGCCGACACCGACCCCGACGCCAACAACGCCGGGCAAGCCGTCGACGCCCACACCAACGCCGACACCAACGCCGTCGACGCCAACGACCCCGAAACCGACCACGCCGAAACCCACGACACCCAAGCCCACAACGCCGAAGCCGTCGACGCCCAAGCCGTCCACGCCCCGGCCCGTGCCGCTGGAGCCGCCGGAATTCGAGCCGGGTACCGGGCATTCGCCGATCAAGCCGAAGCCGACCAAACCGGCCAAGCCGACGCCGAAGCCCTCGACGAGCAAGCCGCGGCCGAGCGTGCCGGCCAAGCCGGCGACCCCCACGCCCCCCCCGCCGCCGCCCAGTCCGACGGTCACCGGCATGGCGCTCTACAACGCCGACACCGACACGGTCATCCCCGGCTACGCCAACGTCGTCAGCGGCGTGACGCTCGATCTCGGAAAGGTCGGGACACGCAACATCGCCGTCGTGGCCAACACCGTCGGGTCGCGGTCGGTGGTGTTCAGCATGAACGGGCAAGTCTCGCTCGACGACGCGCGTCCGTTCGCGTCGTTCGGCGACCGCGGCAACAATCTACTGGGCATGAAGCTCGATAAGGGCGAGTACAGCCTCTCGGCCACGAGCTATGCCGCCCGCGGCGGCGCCGGCAAGGCCAGCAAGCCCGTGTCGCTCACGTTCAACGTCACCAACTCCGCCACCGCACCGTCACAGGCGGACCTGAGCCCCGAGATCCTGGGGCTGCAATTGCAGGACACCAAGACCGGTCTGCCGGTCGCCGGGTACGAGCGGATGACCGCATCGACCCGCGTGAAGCTCTCACGGCTGCCGACCCGGGCGGTGCGCGTCGTCGCGCTGACCAACGACGACACCGGCAGCGTCGAACTCATCAACTTCGGCAAGATCGAAACCCTCGACGCCCGCCCCTTCGAGGCCGGCAGCGTCTACGCCAAGAAGGGCAAAGTCTACCTCGAAGCCACCGCCTACTCCGCCGACGGCCTGGCCGGCAAAAAGGGCACGACGCTCGGGATGACGCTGTGGTTCGTGTGACCCGGCGTTAGAGCGCATCGGAAACGCGAGAATGCCGCGAGCCGCGCGACGCAGACCGAGATTCGGTATGAGAGAGGGCGTCAGACCCTGGCGGCCGTGGTTCAAGCCGGGACTTTTTCCAGCCGCACGGCACTGCGGGCGCACGAGACGCGGTCGCGTCCGGCTTCCTTCGCGGCGTACAGCGCCATGTCCGCCGCCGCCATGAGCTGATCGGCATTGGCCGGGCCGCACTGCCCTGCCGCGGCGATGCCGATCGACATTGTCACGCCTTGGGGCCGCTTGAGCAGTTGCGCGCTGGCGGACTTAAACTCCGCGCGGATGCGGTCCACCACGCCCTCGGCCTCGGCGGCGCCGGCGTGGGGTAGAAGAAGTACGAACTCGTCGCCGCCGTACCGCGCCGCCACGTCGCCGCGGCGCAGGTTCGCGTGGATCGTCTTGCCCGTCAGCACCAGGAGCTGATCGCCCACGGCATGGCCGAAGGTGTCGTTAAGCTGCTTGTACTTATCGAGGTCGATCATCACCGCCGACAAATCGTGGCCGTGCCGCTGGTGCTCGGCGAAGAGCATGTCGATCACCGTCGCAAAATGCCGGCGGTTGTACAGGCCCGTGAGCGGGTCGGTCGCGGCCATCTGCTCGACGCGCTTGAGCGAGTCTTCCAGCTGCTGGTTCGTCTGCTGCACGCTCGTCAGGGCTTGCTCGAGGCTGATGCGCAGCGTCTCGTTCTCACTCCGCAGTTTGGCGACAGTGAGGTTTTTCTCGATCACGAGCGGAATGGCAAACATGTAGTCGCCGAGCTTGACGACGTAATCGGTCGCCCCGCGGCGGATCGCTTCGGCGGCCATCTCGCCGCTGTTCTCGCCGGTGACCATGATGACCGGCTTGTTGCAGCGCTTGAGGATCTCGTCGAGCAGTTCCATGCCGCTGCAGTCGGGCAGGTTATAGTCGGTGATGATCAGGTCGAACGCGCCTAGTTCGTTCATCAGCGCCTCGGCGCGCGTGCCAGCGCAGGTGACGGTGCCGCGGCCGAAATGGTCTTCGACGATCTCACGCACCAGCTCGCGCTGGTCGGCATCGTCCTCGATCATGAGCAGTTTCAATGGTTGCACTTTTCGTTCCCCGATCCTGGCTAATCAACACTGACGTACGATCCGACGCACGCTTGCACAAACGCGGACGTTCGGATTTCAGCGCCGGCACAGCTCCTGGGGGAGGCGGTGCTCGGGGTATTGATGGATCGCCAGCCAGTAATTCGTGCTGGCCAAGACCGTGCGCAGGAACTGCTCGGCGTTGGCGGGCTTGAGCGTGTAGCTGTTGGCGCCCAGGGCGGCGGCCTTGCGCATCTGGGCCTCGTCGCTCACACCGGTCATCATCACGACGGGGATGTGCCGCAGCGTCGGGTCGGCCTTGAGCTGCTCGAGCGTGGCAATGCCGTCCATGTGCGGCATCTCGATGTCGAGATAGATCAGCCCGGGCATCTCGCCGTCTTCTGACGCCAGGCGCTGGCGCAGCAGTTCGATCGCCTGCTTGCCGTTGGCGGCTTCGAGCACGGCGTTGGTCACCTTGCACTCGCTGATCGCGTCGCGGATCAGCATGCGGCAGTCGGGATCGTCATCGATCAGAAGGATCGTCACCGGCTTGTTGTTGGCGTCTAACATCATGGCTGTTTCTCCAGTCTTACTTACGGGATCGTCTCAAACCGTCCTGCACTCACGCCGCCAGTGATTCCGGCTGGCTCCGCATGTGCCCGCCCGCCGCGGGGACGTACTGGCCGTTGATCGTGAAGCGGAACGTGCTGCCCTTGCCGACTTCGCTTTCGACCCAGATCTTGCCGCTGTAGGTTTCGACGATGCTCTTCACGCTTGCCAGGCCCACGCCCTTGCCCGCGACCGCCTGCGCCGCCTGGCTTTTGCCGCGACGGAAGACGAAGAACACCTTGCCGACGTCGTCGGGCTCGATGCCCATCCCGGTGTCGCGGACGTAGAATTCGGCTTCACTCAATCGGATCTGGCATCCGACGTGGATGCGCTTCGTCGGGCCGTCGCCCATGTACTTGATGGCGTTGTCGATGAGGTTCTGGAACACCTGCCGCACGCGCGCTTTCTCGCAGTTGAGATTCGGCAGCGTGCCGTCGATCAGCAGTTCGATGTTGCGCGTCTTGAGGTCGTTCTCGAACATCCCGCGCAGGTCGTCGATCATGACGCCGAGATCGATGACCTCCATCGCCTGGCGGCGCGTCTTGATGCGCGAAAGCTCGAGCAGTTCGTTGATGAGGTCGGTCTCGATCTCGACGTTCTTCTTGATGCGGTCGAGGCGGTGGAGCAGGTCTTCGTCGAGCGTATCGCGCCGCTTCAGCAGCAGCATCGTGACCATGCCGCTGATGTTGCGCAGCGGCGCGTTCAAGTCGTGCGAGACTGCACGCAGGAAGTCTTCCTTCTCGGCGATCTCGGCGCTGAGGCGGCGGTTGGCGGTCTCGAACTGCAGCGTGCGCTGCTCGACTTTGCTCTCAAGATCACGGTTGGCGTCGGCGAGCTGGGCGTTGGCGTGCCGCAGCGCTTCCTGCTGCTGGCGCACGGTGACGGCCATCTCGTTGAAGGCTTTTGCCAAGTCGCCGATGACGTCGGGGCGGTCGGTCTCGACGCGGGTGTCGAGATCGCCGGCGGCGATCTGCTTCGTCGCGCCCACGAGAAGACGGATGGGCAGGAAGATGCGCATCACGACGACCCACGCCATCGGCACGGCCACCAGCACGAGCGTGATGCCGACCTTCAGCGCCGCCCGTGTCTGGGAGTACGCCTGCTGGCGGTAGATTTCCAGTGAAACGCCGACGTGGACGAAGCCGACGATCTTGCCGGCGTCGCGCCCGAAGATCGGCGACATGACGACGATGCGCTCGGCGCCGTCGCGGCTGCGTTCACGTTCGATCTGGCCGAGCGTGGAAGTCTTGCGCGGGTCGAACGGCGCAGGCGCGATCGTCTTGTCGCGGCTCTTCCAGGCGATGACTTTGCCGTCGATGTCGTAGAAGGCGACGTCCACCAGGCTGTAACTGCCGCTGACGAGTTCGCGGGCGATGTTTTCGATGGCGCGAACGTCGCCTTCGGCGACGGCGTCGGAGGTGAGCGTCGCCAGGGCCAGTGAAAGCTGCCGGGCCTCGCCGGTCAGGCCGCCGACCATGCGCGTCTGGCTCTCGCGCATCGTCAGCAGCAGGAAGCCGCCCAGGGTAAGCACGATGATCGCCATGAACGTGACAACGAGCTTTGCCTGCAGGCCCAGGCGCTGCGAGACGCGGCGCAGCAGTGGCTTGCGGCGCGGCGCGGGCGGTGGCGTCGGTGCTTCGAAGCGGCCGCGGCTTTGCGAGAATGACGAAGCGGACGAATCGGGCATAGCGGCACGGAGCCTCTATGCATTTGTCGAATGGATGCGGACGGGAGTTAAGAAGCCGCGGTAATTATCGAGCGTCGTACTTCACGTCGGTCCCGCGCCGCTGATCCGACGCGCCCCCGGCGCTGCGCGCCGCCGCATTATCGGACACGACCTTGATGGCGATGACCGTCGGCTTCTCGATGCGCAGCGGCAGTCCGATAAGCACGCGGCCGCCGGGCAGGCGGGCGACGTCGTCGAACACCCGGCCTTCGACCATCACCTGCACGGCCCCCGCCGCCAGACCGTCGACCTCGATCACCGGCGACAGCACCGGCGCGCCCTGTGGCGCGAGCGTGACCTGCAGGCGCGGCGCGGCGGCCTGGATCTGGTACGCGCCGCGACGCTCGTTGTAACCGTCGTTGTTGACGTCGCCGGGCGACGTGCGGTCGACGCGCCCGCCGGCGTCGTCGACGGACACGTCGGCGGGCGCAAGGTGGCAGCGGCGCGCGTCCTCGCTCATGCGCGTCAGCGGCTCGAAGCGGCCGTCGCGGTAGGCGTGGCCGTCGGGGTAGATGATCCAGTCGCGCACGTCGCCGGCGCTGCGCAGGACAGCCCGGGCGGGGCCGATCTCGTCGACCACCCACCCGCGTTCGTCGGCCGCGGCAGCGGTGACCGAGACGCTGAACCGCCCCGGCGAATCCAGCCGCGTGACGTACCCGCGACGCCGCACTGACCAGCCGGCCGAGGCAGGCGGCGGCTCGACGAGCGCGCGGGTGTTGTCGATCAGCAGCACGTCGTCGATCCGCACCGCCGCGGCGCGCTCGTCCCAGCGCAGCCTCAGCCGCGGGGCCGTGGCGCTGGCAAGAAGGCGGGCGGCCTCGGGGCTCGTCAGGTCCAGCGCCAGCAGGTTCCACTGCCCGGCGGCGCAGCGCCGCGTGACGCCGATCGCCCGGTCGCCGTCGACGAGTTCGGCGGTGATGCTGCTGTCGACCGGCGGGTAGACATAAGCGCCCAGGAGGGTCCACTCGCCGGGCAGCCTGGTGCCGAACAAGAGCGAGTCGACGGCGACGTCCGCTTCGTTGCCCTCGACCTCGACGGCACTCTTTCCGGTGTGCGCCGCCGCGCCGGCCGAGGTCACGCGACGGCCGCGGACGAAGCTCGTGTCCTCAGCGGTTTCGAAATTAAGCAGCGTGCGAAAGCGTCCGCCCTGCAGGGAATCGTCACGACGCTGCAGTTGCAGCGCCACCGGCACGCCTTTCGCCGGGGGCGGCGGGGCCGACGCCGGCCGCTGCGGCCCGGCGGCGCAGCCGCTGAGGCAAAGTCCAATGAGTAGCGAGGTCGAGAAGCGCATGACGTGAGATTCCGGGCGGCACAATGTCCGGCCGACGACCCGATGTCAACGCGATTGGGTTTCGAGCAATTTATCAGACGCCCCGCCCCGCAGAGGGCAGGCGCGTCGATCTGCAACCGCCGACGTTCCGTCGACGCTCCGGCCTGCAAGGCGTCCGATTGTTCCCGCCCATCGGCCGTCGCGCTTGAGCGCACAAATGCGATCGGGACAATGCATTGCGCGTGGCATCGCCGACCGACAAACGCCTGCTGATTTTCGCCAATCCTACCTCCGGCCGCGGCCGGGGCGTGGGGATTGCCGAGCGGCTGATGCCAACGCTTGCCACCGGCGGGTTTGTGCCGGGACTCGTTACCCGGCCGGCGTCGACGCTGACGGCTGACGAGCTGTCGGTCGGGGCGCATGCGATCGTCGTCATCGGCGGGGACGGCACGCTGCGCGGCGTGGTCGAGCAGTACGTCCGCGTTCTCGGCCCCGCCGCGGTGCCGCCGGTGCTGTTCATCGGCCTTGGCACCGCCAACGTGATGCAAAAGCACCTCGGCCTGCGATACGCCCGCGGCGCACTCCCCACCGATGTGCTGTCGTTGCTGCAAAACCGCCACGTGCGGCTGCTCGATCTGGCGATGGCCAACGACCGCGTGGTGCTGTTGATGGTGAGCTGCGGCATCGACGCCGCGGTGGTGCACAAGCTCGCCGCCGCGCGGCGCGGGCCGATCACGATGCTCTCCTACGTCCCGCCGGCGGTGGAGACGCTATTCACCCACGCGTACGTCCCGGTGAGCGTGCGCGTCGACGGCCGGTCGCTCGTGGAAGACCGGCCGGCGCTGGTGTTCGTCGGCAACGTGCGCGAGTACGGCACGGGCTTCCCCGTCCTGCGCAATGCCTCCAGCGACGACGGCCTGCTTGACGTCTGCGTGCTGCCCTGCTCCAACCCGCGGCAATTGGCGCACATGATCCTACTGGTCCTGCGCGGCCGCCATGTGCACATGCCGGGCGTGAAGTACGCCAAAGGCCGTGTGATCGAGGTCGATAGCCCGCACACCGTCCCCGTGCAGATCGACGGCGACGCCGCCGAGACGCTGCCCGTTTGCGTTCGCTTGCTCGACGCGCGTGTGCCTTTTATTGTGCGTTGATTGGTTGATGTGTTGATCGGTAGCTTCTCGTCACTCAATCGCGCAAGGGGCGTTCGAGCGTCCGTACACCACTGATCAACTGATCAACCCACCAACCATGCAAAACCCCCTGTCTCTGTCGCCGGATCAGCTCTTCGTCTTCGCCGGGCCGTGCGTGATTGAGTCGCGTGATTTGTGCCTGACGATCGCCGAGCACGTGTCGAAGGTTTGCGCCAAGCTCGGCGTGCGGTACGTCTTCAAGGCCAGTTTCGATAAGGCCAACCGCAGCAGCGGCGGGAGCTTCCGCGGGCCGGGCATGGCCGACGGTCTGGCGACGCTGGCGGCGGTGAAGGAGCGGTTCGGGCTGCCGGTGCTGACCGACATCCACGAATCCGCCCAGGCCGCCGAGGCCGCGCCCGTCGTCGACGTGCTGCAGGTGCCGGCGTTCCTGGCGCGGCAGACGGATTTGCTGCAGGCCTGCGGCCGCACGGGGCGGACGATCAATGTCAAAAAAGGCCAGTTCATGTCGCCGGCGGAGATGAAGAACGTGATCGACAAGATCGCCGCCGTCGGCAACGACAACGTCCTGCTCTGCGAGCGGGGCACGTTCTTCGGATACAACCGGCTCGTGAATGATTTCACCGGCCTGGCCGACATGAAGGCGCTCGGCCGGCCGGTGGTGTTCGACGTCACGCACTCCACCCAACAGCCCGCCGGTCAGGGTACGCAGAGCGGGGGGAATCCGAAGTATTCGGCGATGCTCGCCCGGGCGGCGGTCGCCAGCGGCGCGGTCGACGGATTGTTCCTCGAATGCCACCCCGACCCGCGCAACGCCAAAAGCGACGCCGCGACGATGCTCGGCCTCGACGAAGTCGAGCCGCTGCTGACGGCGTGTGCGCGCATCTTCGCGATGCGCAAAGAGTGGCGGCCGTAAGGCGCACGCCGCCGGCGGCACGCTAGGATGACCTGCCATGAGCAAGCTCTCGCACACCAACGCCGCAGGGCACGCGC
>DASVSS010000173.1:0-3055 GCA_036387945.1 Tepidisphaeraceae bacterium
CGGCCTGCAACGCTTCGAAAGCCGATATGCTCCATCAAGAGACCGCCGCGATCAGCGGGAGCTCCCACCAGCTCGAGCCGGTTACAGCCGCAGCGACGAGCGCGGCGGGAACGCTGGCGGGCCGCTTGCCGGCCAGCTTACTTGCCACTCGCGATGAACGTGCTACTGCAAGCGGCACGTCAGTGTCGGGTTCGGGGCTTCAGCGCAATGAGGCGCGCTTCCGATACAAGACAATTGCCGGTGCAAGCATGACAAGCCCGATCAGCACGTTTGCCCCCGCCCATTGAGGCGGCAACTCGAGCATACTGTGGAACGCTAACCAGACGCCGACCGCACCAAGAGGAAGGGCAAGAGCGAACGCGGCCCACTTCTTCCGGAACACTAGGGCGGTACCAGTCAGAGCAAGATACGTCGCAGGTATCCACAGCCGGCTGAGATCGCGCCCTCCGAGCTGTCGCGTTCTCAGGTTGAGAAGAAGAAGGGCGATCATCGCGGCCGCTACCAGCAATGTCCCCCAGGCTACGAACGCGACCGACTTGCTGCTGCTATTGCCCACAGCTGCACTCCCTCGGAAGCGATGGTCCGCCTCCTCCGCGAAGATAAACGTATACAGCTTTTCCGTTCCACGCATCCGGAACTCGCAAGGTTTTGTCAATCATCGCGCCATTTTAAGTTCGTTTCTAAGCACTACATCCGCACGAGTCGGCGTCGCTGGATTCTTGCTCGAGCTGCTGACGGATCTCTTCTGGCGAAGTGAGGAACGGAAAGACGCCGCTCAGAATGGCAGAGTCGGATTCCGCGCAGTCCAGGCAGCGTGCGCCCGGCGGTGCAGAGATTCTGTAGCGTGTTCCATCCAAATTCTCAAGCTTGTTTCTCGGACGGAGTTCCAGCGTATGCCGGATGAGGCCTTTGTGTTCTCGTTCGCGCTCCCACGCCTGCCCGAGGCCTTGAACGTGGTTCTGGAAGCGAAACGTCAGCGTGAGGGTGCGTGGGAATCATCCGCGGCCTTTGCGTCGCCGCGCAGCTCTGTTACTTTTGCAGAGTCAAATTCGACGTAACCGATTCGCCCGTCGGGGAGCTTTACCTCGTACACAGCGAAGTCCTTCGCGCGTTTGAAGTCACAGACGGGCAGACTTTGCCCGGGTTGCATTACGACAAGCACTTCATTTTTCACAGTCTTGTACCACTGCGGGTGCGGTTTCAGGAGTACGGCGCTTTGCTGTCCAAACGCGATTCGCATCGTCGATTCACAGGAACCGTCGCTGCAGCCGGAGACGGCTGCCGCGACGATTACTCCAAAAGCAGCGGTCTTTAGCGAGCCCGTGGCGCATTCGGTGAAAGGATGCTGTTTGACTGCTGCGGAGGCAGAGATGCGGGATAGATAGTGATCGGCGGAACACCGCCAATTCTCTTCATAATGTCCATAGCCGTACCCGTTGGAGTAATCTCTCCGGGCCCAAAGTCGTACCCGAATCGGTCCAATCCGCCCTGGGATCGGGGTAACGCATGTCGTGGTTGGGAAGAAGTAATCCTCGCTGTAGCGCCTGAGGTAGTCCTCAAGAAGCTGCTCCTGACCTCTCGTTAGAGAAATGCTGATGCCGATTCCGGCGCGGAACGCGCGCTACGCCTGCCACGTTTTCGCTGATGCTGTTCACGCGTCCCACCGCATCGCGGCCGTACGTGACCGAGTAGATCGGCGTCCCGGCATGCGACGCAGTATAGGTCGAAAGCGCGCCGAAGCCGTCGTAGGTGAACGTATCGGCGACATCTATGAGGGTCGTCCCAGTGAGGAACCCGTTCTGCGGATGCGAGTGAGTGCGCGAGCGGCGGCGTGAATGAGGAGGTCGTCCCCTTCCACGCCGAATCCGATCGCGGCACCAGGACACGCTGTTAATCCAACGGCGCGTCAGCGGGTAGGTCGGTTCACGCGCTGAACTCGCATGCGGCGATTGGCAGCTTACCTCTATGTATCTTCAATGTGCTCGTCACTGACTGGGTATCCGCTGATTTGAAGATCTACGCGGAGCTGCGCGAACTGCTGCAAAAGACCGGGATCGAACCGAATACTCCTCGTGTAATGACGTTCGGAACCCACTTCCAAGCTGATGTCGATCACGGTTGCAGCACCGGATGCGGCTAGGTCTGCGATTAGATGAGAACAGCCGCTGAGAAACATACTCACGCGCTTAACGACCTCTTCGGCGTCCTCAGAATCCGCGATTGCGGAGGAAAAACCGCTTTCGGCGTTAACGGGTCCATGCCGCGGCATGTCGCCGCGGCGCCACACATGATCGGTGCGTATGCCTGAAGACTTCTTGAGGAAGGCATCGACATCGAAGTCCCGACCAGCAGCACGCAACATGGCAACGCTCAACCTTCGAGTCTCCTTATTCGCGCTTCTCAGGCTACAGGCCGGTTGTGATTATTCAGCGGCTGCGGCAGCAGCTCCGGATGAGGAACAGCGGAGGGGCTGGAACTACGATGTCCAACAGGTCCTCCCACCATTCCGTGTCAGGTTCGCCACCACGGCGCTTCTTTTGCTTTTTGTTATCCGGAGCTGGACACCCGGAACCTTGCCACTCGTCGTGAAGCTTTCGGGCGTCGTCCTGGTCAATGTCCGGAGCGCCTTTGCCCTTGTACTTTCTGTGGTACCACTTCCAGAACTTCGAAGGTAGACCGTAAAGCTTGTCGATGCGCTTCGGCAACCGCCCATCAGCATCGAGGGATCGCTCATCACGTAGCCGTAAAGGTTTGTGTCGCTACCCGCAAATAGAATTGGATCCTTGGCCGTCCACCGCCCGGTACGCGGGTCGTAGTCCCTCGCTCCGAACCGCAGCAGGCGCGTGTCGTGGTCATAGAGGCCGCCGGCGAAGCCGAAGGGTTGGAAGCCGGGGTTGGTGTCGGAGGTAACGTTGCCGAATTCGTCGTAGTCGATCCGTTGGAGGATCGTGCCGTCGGAGGTGTTGACCACCAGGCGCGGCGAGCCGAGGTGGTCGGCCAGGATGCGGTAGGTCGCGCCGTTGCGGATCATGTAGTCCGGAGCGTTGGCACGCGT
>DASVSS010000174.1:0-9980 GCA_036387945.1 Tepidisphaeraceae bacterium
GTAGTGGTCGGCCAGCGCCGAAACGATCTTGTCCGACAGATCGAGATACGCCGGCGACGTGTAGTTGTAGTTGCGGCGGCTGCCGTGCTTCATCGGCGTGCGCTCGTAGTTCCATCGCAGCGCTTCGGGGTATTTCTGTGCGATCCACGCGGGGCCGGTATAAGTCGGGGTGCCGAAAACGACTTTGAGTTTGTGCCGGCGGCATTCGTCGATCACGTCGTCGAAGAGCTGGAACTGGTACTTGCCTTCCTCGGGCTCGAAATACCACCACGCGCCTTCGCCGATGCGCACGAAGTTGAACCCCGCGTCGGCGATGCGGGCGACGTCGTCGGCGGCAAGCCGGGCGGGCCAATGTTCGGGGAACAGGCAGACGCCGTAGTAAGTTTGCTCGATCAAGTGATGGCCTCCGGTGCCGGGCGGAGTGTCGCACATGCGGCGGCAAATTCCAGATGGCACCGGCCGGGCGGGCGGCTATTATGCGGGCATGGAGGAGAGGGATCTGATCGCACCGACGCTGCAGTCCGGGCGAGCGTCTTTTACCGCCGATGACGCGCGGCCGACCCGACCGGCCAGTCTGTGGTCGTCTTCGAGATGGATCGCGCGGCGGTTGCCGCGCGTGCTGCTCAACTCATTTCTCGTGCTGCTGATCGTCGGCTTGTTGGCCGCCTGCTACGCGCCGGTCTATTTCGGTTCGGACGGCCAAGGTCGTGCGGCGCGGCGGGGCCGTTGATGCGTGTGCGCCGCGTGCCCTCCGACTGCGATCGTGCCCTCCCGCGCCCAGATCCTTTCCGGCGGCCTTCCCGCCGATGTCCCCATCGTCATTGAAATCGGAAAGGCCCCGCATGCCAGAGTCTGATTCCCCGTGTCCGATCGATCGCCGCGAGTTCCTGAAGCGTCTCGGCCTGCTGGGCGCGGCGGCGGCACTCCCGGCCATTGCCGGCTGCGCCAGCATCGAGCCGGGACTGCCGGCCGTTCCCAAGCCACGTTGGGATCCGGCGCGCCTTGTGCCCTCGGGCCCCGGCACGCCGCCGGTGACGCCGGATCTGTTTCGCTCGTTCCTGCTCGGCGGGTTCGAGTCGTCGACGCACATCAACATCTCCGGTCAACGGCTTGATCTGATCGCGTCGACGGCGCACGACCGGTTTGCCGCCCAGGATTATGCCCGCTTGCAGTCTGTCGGAATGCAGAGCTGCCGCGACGGGGCGCGCTGGCACGTGATCGAATCGATCCCCGGCCATTACGACTTCGCCAGCCTCCTTCCAATGGCGCGCGCCGCCAGGGACGCGGGGATGGAAGTGATCTGGGATCTGCTGCATTACGGCTGGCCGGATCACGTCGATATTTACAGCGGCGATTTCCCGCGGTCGTTCGCGCGATTCGCCGCGGCGACGGCCCGCGTCCTCGACGACCACACGCCACCGGACCGGCCGCTGTTCATCACGCCGATCAACGAGATTTCATTCTTCGCCTGGGCCGGCGGCGACGCCAGCTACATCAACCCGCACGATAAAGGGCGCGGGCACGAGCTCAAGCGGCAGCTCGTGCGCGCGGGCATCGAGGCGATGGACGCGATGAGGCAGGTCTGCCCGCGGGTGCGGTTCGTGCATTGCGACCCTCTCATCCACGTCACCGCGCGCTCGAAGAATGCCCGCGAGCTCGCCGCGGCCGACGCGTACCGCCTGGCGCAGTACCAGGTGTACGACATGTTCATCGGCGAGGTCGAGCCGGGGCTGGGCGGCGCCGCGAAGTACCTCGACATCGTCGGCGTCAACTACTACCGCAACAACCAGACGTACTTCACCGGCGAGTTCATCGGTGGCGGCAGCCGGTCGTACAAGCCGCTGGGCCGGATGCTGCTCGAGGTGTGGCAGCGTTACCGCCGCCCGATGATGATCGCCGAGACGGGGATCGAAGACGACGAGCGCGCCGGCTGGTTCCGCTACGTCGCGGGTGAATCCGCGTGGGCGATGCTCGCGGGCGTCGACCTGCACGGCATCACCTGGTACCCGATCGTCGATCACCCTGGCTGGGAAGACGACCGACACTGCCGCAACGGCCTGTGGGGTTACCCGGACGCCGATGGCAATCGCCCGATACACGAGCCGCTGGCCCGCGAGATGCAGCGGCAGTTGCCGTCGCTGCTGGCGCTGCGGGGTAGTAGTGACGCACAACGGACCCGCGATTGAGGTGCCCTTTGCGCGGCACGCGAGCACCTGGCGCGCCTGTGGCGCGCCAGTCCTCTGACTACGGCTCCTTCAGTACGAGTACGCCGGTGAAGTTTTCGTCGCGGCTGCTGTCCACCGGACCGGCCCAGCTTGCGCTTTCGCCAGTGGCGCGCAGGTGCGTGCTGAAGTTGAATCGCAACATCACCGGCAGATTCGGCTTCCCCTCGGCCGCGAGCGCGGCGGTCTTTTCCTCGGCGATCAGCGACGCCCAGGGGATTGCCATCTCGCCGCGCCAGACGTCTTTTTCGAGTGTCGTCGCGTAGCGCGTTGCCGTCTGCAGGTTCTGCCACGGCTCGACGCTCAGGCGCGTGTCGCCGCGCCGCTCGGCCCACAGGTTGCCGCCGGGCTTGAGAGACAAATGCACGAGCGGGCCGACCGTTCCGTCACTGTACATCGCCTGCACGAGCACTTGGCACACGTCCTCGCTCCACGCGCGGCGAAACTGGTAGTCGACGAAGTTGCGCGCCGCCAGCACGTCGCGCGTGGCGGACAAGCCCTCTGCGCGGAAGGCGACGTAAAAGTCCGTATTGCTCCAGCCGGTGTAGACGTCGCAAGGCCGCGCCGCGCGCTCGAGCTCGTGGCGCTGAACGGCGGGGCGGTTCATCATCTTCACGAGCGGGCCGAGGCCGATCGCGTCGTCGCTCGTCCAGTCTTCGATCGAGCCGTTAATGGCAAGCGGCTGCACGCGGCGCTGGGTGACGGCGGCCGGCGCGATGAACTGCATCGGCGTCGTCTGCCCGCTAAAGCCGCTGCGGAACTGCAGCTGGATCGGCGCGTGCTTCGCGGGCCTGGGCCGCGCGGGATCGACGCGCGCGTTGAGCGTCTGCCGGCGAACGTGGAACCCCGACAACTTCGGCACGGCGACGGGGGCGGGCTGAACCTCCCAGCCCGGCGGCAGCGGGGCTTCGAACTGAAGGTTATTCTCGTCGGGCGTCGTGTCGCTGGCGTTGTAGATGTCGACGCCGAGCTGAAGGTTCGCCCACGGCACCCCGCCGGCGTCGCCGGCCACGCCGACGGTCCACCGCGTCGTGCGCGGCACGATCACGGGTTGCTCGAGCGGTTCCATCCAGTGCAGCGTGTCGAGATTGACCGCGGCGATCTTGTTCTCGTCCGGCTCGATGCCCGGCCCGCGGAGGGCAATGATGCGTGAGAGCAGAGTCTGCGCCGTCGGCCACGCCGCGGGGTCGGCAGTGCCGATGAGAAGGCTGTAAGTCGGGTCGGGGGACTGCCCGGGTTGAATCTCCACGGGTTTGCTCAGCAGCCGCGCCATCGGCAGCACGTTGATCACGCTGCCGCGCTCGGCGGCGAGGGAGAGGTATTCGAAATCCTGCTGCGCGCGGCGCAGCCATTTGAGTTGCACGGTCGGCACGACGCCTTCGACGCCGAACCAGCTTCCAGGGTAGAACCAGACGAGTTCATTCGGGTCGGCCGGCGTCGTGAGGTCGCCGGCGGAGGGAAGGCAGCGGCCCCAGTCGATGAGCCTGGCGCTGCGCAGGAAGGCCGCCCACGCCCAGGTGCGCACGTCTCCTTCGTCCCCGCCGGCGCCGACATAAGGGATCAGCCCGCGCATGTCCGTGCGCAGCCAGTTCTCCGGCTCCTTCAACTCCTTCGGCCAGCGCCGCAGCGGCGACGCGCTGATGAGGCCGGGCGCGACGCACCGCAGGCGCGCAGTCGTTGCCGGGTCGATGGTGTCCGGGCCGACTGCGATCTGCAGCTCGTCAGGTTCGAGCGGGAGCATCACGCGGATGCGCGGGTGCGCCGCCATCAGTCGCGCCGCCTCGGCCGACATCACCAGCCGCTCGCTCACGTTCGCCCGGCCGGGCGTGGACTTTTCCAGCACTGCCGGGGCGCGGGTCAGCCATTCGCGCTGGTCGAAGTGCGCCGCGGCGGCGGCGTAATACTGCAGCCGGGCGGCGCGAGGGATGTTGTCGAGCAGATCGATCTTCGGCAGCGGCCAAAAGCCCAGCGGCATGCCGTCGGCGAAGGCGGTCCCGTTCAACCAAGGCTCGACGAGGGAATCGTAATCCGTCCAGTCGATCTTCGGCGACTCGCCGTTGATCGGCCACTTCACCGTCGGCTGCAGGCGGGGGACGTGCACCTGCAGGCGGTGATCCTGGGCGAGGGTCTGCAATTGGTCCAGCAGTACGACAGCGGATTTGGTGGCCGGCTCGTTGCGATTGAGCAGGTGCGGGCGGACGACCTCGAATCGCTCCGGCCAGTGGCGGCGGAGGGTATCCCAGTCCAGCTGCCCGACCATCTGCAGCCGGCGGTCGTCGCCGACGGCGAAATCCAGTACGTCCAGGTCCATCCGCAACGAAGCGAGTTCGCTCCCGCGCCGCACAACGAGTCGCCCGTTGTACAGGCCGGCGGTCGTGGCGATCGGAATGCGTACGTCGATCCAGATGAGCAGCTTCTGCCCGCTGCCCGCGCCCCGAGCGGCGGATTTCGCCGGAGCGCGCGGGTCGCGGAGCTGGCCGAGCGGAATGGCGTCGCCTTCGATCTTCAGGGGCAGCAGCGCGCGTGGCAGTGATTCGACCGCCGCCGGCATGCCCGTATGCCGCACGAAGCCGGCACGGTTAACGTCTACGGGCACGGGCAGCACCTGATAGGCGCGAAAGCTCGCAAGGTCGATCTTTCCGCCCGGCCCGGCGGGGGCGTCGATGACTAAACGGGCGTCCGCGGCGGCGTCGATCTGCAGGAGAAAGGCCGCGGATTCGTTCTTGGCGGCGCTGAGCGCGATGCCGCCCGGGACGGCGACCGACGACAGGCCGCGCAGCGCCGCCTGCGACAGTACCTCGGGGCGCGCCGCGGGATCTGGCGCGGCGCCGGCCGCCGAAGACCGAGCGACAACGGATGGCTTCGCCACGGGTGACGTCGCCGCGCTGCCGGTGTCAGGGGCGGGGGGCGGGGGATTCACGCATCCGGACAGCGCCGCGAACAGGACGAGGCAGATCGACAGGCGGATCGAAGAACGCATAGGTGTCGGGCCGTGGGTGCTGCCGAGCGAATGTGCACGGCGGTGGTGGATGCCGCGAACTTCATCACGCCCGAAGGCGAAACAAATACATCGAAAGCGGCCGGACGGGAATTTTAACCTGAAACCGCCGGTGGCGACAAAATTTCCGCTGCGGCATGGCGTTTGATAAAAGACATCCATCACCGACGAACGGTGACGCAGAAAACTGAAACTCGGCCAGGCCGAAGCGATCCTCGTTTCCTCCTCCGCCAGGCCGCACGGCACCGAACCCTCCGCCGTGCGGCCTTTTTTTGCGCCCTGCACGCCTACGCCTGTTCACCTGCCGCACAAATGCTTCCCGGCAGGCGGCGGAAGAACCGCTGTATGGTCGTCGCCGCTGTCAGCTGCTTTCATTTCGAGCATTTGTTGGACACTTATCGAGAGCGCCCATCACCAATTGCGTGATCGCATCCGCATCGCCAGGCGCGAAATCGATGCGGAGCACCGCGCGCAGAATCTGGTGTCGCTCGATGCCGGGAAGGTGACGAAGCTTTGTGAAGTCTTTCTCGGTCGTCACCACGGGCCGCCCGGTCGGCAGTGACGCCAGCGTCGCGCGGTCGTAAAAGGCGTGATCGGAAGCGGCAATGCGATGGGCGATCGTCAGCCGCATTTCGCTCTCAAGCTGCTGGAAAAACGCCCCCGGATTGCCGATGCCGGCCAGCGCGGTTACAGGCCCCAGTTGCGTAGCATCGATGGGGGCACCTTCGGCGTCGATCAACCCGCTGATGACGTGACGGCAGCGCACCACCGGCGTGGCGGGGGCGTGTTGACGGATCTGGCCGAGCAATTCGTCGCCGACGGCACGGTCGCATCGCGTGATAACGATCCCCCCGGCCCGGGACAGCGACGACAGCGGCTCGCGCAGCAGCCCGCGGGGAAGAAGGTGGCCGAAGCCGAACGGGTTAATCGCGTCGATCAGCACGAGGTCGAGGTCGCGCGCGACGCGGCGGTGTTGGAAACCGTCGTCAAGAATGAACACGTCGGTCGCCGGCGCGTCCCGCAACACCGAGGCGGCCCCGGCGACGCGATCGGGGTTCACGCCGACGACAATCCTCCCCGCGCGGTATAGCTCGGCTTCGTCGCTGACGCCGTCGCGCTGCCGATAGCCGCGCAGCAGCACCGCCGGTCTAAGGCCGGTGTCGATGAGCTGCTGGGCGATCCACTGCACGACCGGCGTTTTGCCCGTGCCGCCGGTCGTCAGATTGCCCACGCTGATTGTCGGCCGCGGCAGGCGGACGCCGGGCGTGCGGTCGAATTTCCGATTCCGCACGCCGACAACGGCCCCGTACACTGGCGCAGCGGCTCTGAGGGCCGTACGCAGCGCCGCGGCGCTTACGCCGCTGGCGCGGCCGGAGATGACGTCGAGAAAATTTTGTTCGAGTGACACCGACGCGGGCATCTTACGGCCGGCCCGCAAAGAATCATGCCCGCACTCGCGGCTAAGCAATGGCGAGCCGCAGGAACCGCCGGTCGATCGAGGGTATGCCGATTCCGTTCCCGCCAAGGCGCCCGGGGAGATTGCGGGTTATGCAGGGGCGGACCGCAAGGCGCGTTCGTCGTCTGCCGACAGCGTGATCTGTGTCGATGGCATGCGCGTGATGCGAAACCGGGCGCGCAACTCGGTGGCCGTGATCCCGTCCGCTGCGTCGATGCCGAGCGACCGTGCGACCCACGCGAGGATGCATTCGGCCGGCACGCCGGCGGCGCGGTACGCGGAGAGGCGCGTATCCCCGTGGCGTTTGGCGAGCCGTCGGCCGTCGACGCCGACGACGAGCGGCAAATGCCAGTAACGTGGCACGGCCTCGGGCCGGCCGAGTGCCTGGTAGAGCAACGCTTGACGCGGGACGGAATCGAGCAGGTCGTCGCCGCGCACGACGTCAGTCACGCCCGCGGCTAGGTCGTCGACCACGACGGCGAGTTGGTATGCCGGGCTGCCGTCGTTTTTTGCGACGACGAAATCGCCGATCTGTGCTGCGAGATCGAATTGCCGGCGGCCTGCGAAGGCGTCGTTAAAGGCGAATGGCCCGGGAGGCACGCGAAAGCGCCAGGCGGCGGCCCGGCCGGCGTCGTCGGCAGGCACCGTCCGGTCGCGGCAAGTGCCGGGATAGATGGCCGCGCCGTCCTCGGCGTGGGGCGCACTGGCGGCAGTTTCGATTTCCTTCCGCGAACAGACGCACCGATAGACGGCGCCCGCGTCGATGAGCGATTGAAGCGCCCCTGCGTGCGCCGCGTGCCGGCTGCTTTGCAGCAGGGGGCCGTCGTCGTAATCGAGGCCCAGCCATGCGAGGTCTTGCAGCGCCTGCTCCGTTGCCGCCGGCTTCACGCGCGGGCCGTCGATGTCTTCGACACGCAGCGTGATCGACCAGTTGTTCTGCCGCGCCAGCGCCCAAGTGGCGGCGAAAGTGCGCGCGTTGCCCAGGTGCAGCGCGCCAGTCGGCGACGGGGCCAGCCGGGTGCGGCGAGGGTGGGGATCGTGCGCGGGCAAACTCAAAGCGGTGCGTTACGCGCGTCGTACGCGAGGGACGCGATGACGGCCTCGAGCAACTGGCGATTGCGGGCGTAAGCCGCCGGGGTCAGGCCTAGAAAGTTCATCTCGTACTGCTGATACCGCACGCCCCGCGAGACGAACAGCGAGATCCGCCAGTCGACAGTCTCCGTAGCCGATTCGACCGGCTGCGATGTGGCGCCAGTGGTCGCCACGCGGCGGCGATGAATGCTGCGGACGTCGCCGGTGTCGGTGGCGTTGATTTCGACGAGCGGATCGCTGGTCTTCTCACGCTTGGCGGTCTCGATCAGTTGCTTGAGAAGTTGGGCCGACACGTC
This sequence comes from Tepidisphaeraceae bacterium, assembly GCA_036387945.1. Taxonomy (GTDB): domain Bacteria; phylum Planctomycetota; class Phycisphaerae; order Tepidisphaerales; family Tepidisphaeraceae; genus DASVSS01. Next base: position 8,065 of record DASVSS010000174.1, read on the forward strand.
TTCGCGCACTGCAAGGGTGACCCTGACCTCGTCGCCGTCGAGAGGCCCTTCGAGCATCACGATCGGCCGGCCCGGCGCGTCGTGCGTCGCCACTTTCCAGCTCTCGGGGGCCTGCACGGTGAACGGCAGCACGGCAAGGGAGAGTGCTTTACGCGGCGCTTCGGCGACAGATCGCGTTGCCGGCGCGGCCGCTTCGGCGGGCGGGGCGTTAACCGGGTCGGAGACGGCGGGCTTGTCTTCGCAACCAAGGGGAAGCGCGAGCAATAGAACGGCCGCGGTACGGGGCAGGCGTGGCATGACGGTATTGTTCTTCCGCGGGGCGTCGGGATCAAGTGCGTTCGCCGCTGACTATGGTTTGCCTAATGTGCCGCCAACGCGGTGGCGGCCTCGGCGGGGTCGTTCAGGGAGTCACGGAAGATCACGCCGTCCTGCAGCCAGATCGTGCGGTGGGCGCGCTGGGCGACGCTCGGGTCGTGGGTGACCAGCACAATCGTCGTGCCGGCGGCGTTGAGTTCTTCGAAGATTTTGAGAATCTGCTGCCCCGTTTTACTGTCCAGCGCCCCCGTGGGCTCGTCGGCCAGCAAGATCAATGGGTCGTTGACAAGGGCCCGGGCGATGCACACACGCTGCTGCTGCCCGCCGCTGAGTTGCATCGGCCGGTGGTCGCCGCGCTGCTCAAGGCCCACGCGCTCGGCGAGCTTCATGGCCCGGGCACGGCGGTCGACCGGTTTCATGCCCTGGTAAAACATCGGCACTTCAAGGTTCTCAAGCACGGTGAGCTGCTGGATCAGGTTGAAGTTCTGGAACACAAAACCGATCGAGCGGCTGCGCACGTCCGAAAGTTGGTCGTCGGGCATGCTGCTGACGTCTTCGGTCCCAAGAATGTACTGCCCGCGCGTCGGCAGATCGAGGCAGCCGAGGATGTTCATCAGCGTGCTCTTTCCCGAGCCGCTGGCGCCCATGATGGCAAGATACTCGCCGCGGCGGATCGAAAGGCTTACACCCCGCAAGGCGTTGACTTCGACGTCGGTGCCGGGCTTGCGGTAAATCTTCCAAAGGTCATGAACTTCGGCGACGTAGTCAGGCATGGAGAGCGCATTATAGCCGATCGCGGGGCGGTGCGGGGGAGTTGGTGGTAGGGAGTTGGAAGTTGGCGAACAGCCGCGCGTCCTGATTCTCCGAATCCCGATTCCCAAGCACAACTCTCTGCGCCGCCTACTCCCCTACGGGGTTCCCGATTATCCTCCCCGCGTGCCTCTCTCGATCGGCTTGCTGTTGCTGGCGTGCGGTGCGTCGGCGTGGCTGGCGTACGGGATCGATCCGCGCGTGGCGGAGCATTTCGGCGGCCTGGAGCTGATCTGCCTGACCCGGCGGCTGCAATGGGTGCTGGTGATCGTGTCCATCGTTCCGTGCCTGGTATTGATTTTTCGTGTGCTCGTCGGGCGGGCGCGGGTTTGGTGGATGACGGGGCTGGCACTGGTGCTGGCAATGCTCGTCGTGCGGTTCGGGCCGGGGACAGTAAAGCCTGTGCGCGTGCTTGACGGCGATTCGATGCCGCATGTGTCGCAGATCGAGTTGCCGGGCGAAGACGAGTTCGTTGTCGGCTTCGATCTGGGCGAGCAGGCATACGCGTTGCCGTATCGCTGTCTCATGCGCACGCCGATCGTGCAGTTGACCGACTTTGACCGCCGGGTGCTGATCGTCGCTTCGCCGCTGGCGAACTGGGTGAGCGTTTTTGAAGTCAGCCGCCAGAGCCGGGCCGAGGATTACGACTTCGTATCCTCGCCAGGCAACAGCACGCTCGTCTACAACCGTAAGAACGGCCAGTTCATCGTCGCGGTCACCGGCAAGACGGAGACCGGCGAAGCGCCGGCGGGCGTGATCGGCGTGCTGCCGTGTCATCGGCTTCGGCTGCG
>DASVSS010000175.1:0-11487 GCA_036387945.1 Tepidisphaeraceae bacterium
CGTGACGCCAGCTGCGGTCGGCCATCACGCGGCCGGTGAATTCGTCGATGATCTGGATCTTGCCTTCGGGATCGACGAGGTAATGCTCGTCGCGCAGGAAGCAGTACTTGGCCGTCAGCGCCTGGGCAACAAGTTCTTCACGGCGGCGCGAGCCTTTCCAGAACCCGCTGGCGTCGCCGGCGCAGATGGCGTCGAGCTTTTCGCGGCCGCGCTCGGTGAAATCGACGTGGCGGATTTCGGTGTCGATCTTGAAGTCGCGGCCGCGCTCGAGGTGCTCGGCCAGGGCGTGGGCGGCGCGGTAGCGGTCGGCGTTGGGCTCGTCCTCGGGGCTGTTGCTGATGATCAGCGGCGTGACGGCTTCGTCGATCAGGAGCGAATCGGCTTCGTCGACGATCACGCGAAAGAGCCCCGGCACCTGCAGCGCCGAGCGGATCGCCATCCCGCCGAGCAGGCTGACGGCCGTCTGCCCGCTCGTGCGCAGGTTGCCGAGCATGATCTGGTCGCGCAGGAAGTCGGCGACGAGCTCTTTGCTGGTGATGTAAACGATGTTGCGGCGGTAGATGCCGACGCGGTCCATCGGGGTCGTCTCGTGGGTGACGTAGCCGCTTTCGTGGCCGAGCTTTTTGTAGAGGGGCGACATGTTCTCGCAGTCGCGCTGCACGAGGTAGTCGTTGACGGTGATGATGTGCACCGGCTTGCCCGACCACGCCAGCACACCCGCCGCCAGTCCGGCGGTGAGGGTCTTGCCTTCGCCGGTGGCCATCTCGGCGATGGCGCTTTCGGTCATCGCCATCGCGCCCATGATCTGCACGACGTACGGCCGCTTGCCCAGCGTGCGCACCGCCGCCTCGCGCGCCAGGGCGAAGGCGCGCAGGTATGCGTCGCCCTTCAGGCGGTTGAGCCGCATGAGCACGCGCATCTCTTCGACTTCGTCACGGAACTTCGCGTCGGCGAGGTCTTTGACCGTCGGCTCCATCGCCTCGACGGCCAGCGCCTGCTTCTTCAGCCGCGCCAGGATCGGACGATGGTTCTTCACCCAGCCCGTGAGCGAGTGCGCGGGAATGTCCAAGCCCTTGAGCTCAGGCAGCTTCACCCGGCGGGCGTCGAAGACGGAATAAAGTTCGGAGGCTGCTGTCGTCATGGGGAGGAGAGGAGTTAGAAATTAGGAGTTGGGAATGAGTGGTTGGCGGTCTAGCGTCTATTCTAACTCCTAACCACTAACTCCTAATTCCTCGTTTTCAAGATTGCGTCGTCTGCATCGTGAGCTGCTTGAACCACCGCCAGCCCTGGACGATGAGGGTTTCGGGTTCTTCGGATTTGAAGCGGACGTATGCCTTCTGGCCCGGGAGGCAGTTGCCGGGGTTATCGAAGGTGAAGCGGGCTTCGAACTGGGCGGCGGCAAGGGTCTTGCCGCTGGGGTCGCGCTGGTCGGGGGCGCGGTCGCCGCCGCCGGCGTGGGTGAGGGCCGGGCCGCGCGTCTCGGTGACGGCGGCGGGGGAGATGGTGACCGCGCTCGTCACCGGCACGGTTTCCGCCGGGCGGGAAGCGAAGCGCAGTTCCGTGCGGTAGCCGCCGGCGCTTTCGAGCCGGGCCTTGTCGGCCTGGTCGATCACCACGAACGCTTCGAGGGCATTCGTCTGCACGACCGTCGCCACGTCCTGGCCCTCGGGGAGGTATTGGCCCTGCATGTGTTGTATCTGCGGCGCCACCACCTGCCCGGCAAACGGGGCGCGCAGCACAAGCCGCTCGACGCGGGTCTTCTGCTTCTCGAGCTTCGGCAGAATGCGGCTGGTGAGATCGCGCACCGCGACCTCGTACTTCTTGGCGTCACTGACGCGGTAGTTCTGGATGTCGGCCTGCGTGGAATCGTGTTCGATCTGCTGCTGCACGAGCTGCTCGGCTTCGCTCAGATTCGTCAGCTCCACCAGCACGTCGCCGGCCTGCACGACCTGGCCGTCGGAGACGTGGATTTTGGCGATGAAGCCCGGCGTCTGCACGCGCACCGCCTGGCGCTTGGCGGCTTCGAGCACGCCTTCGGCCCGCACGGTGACGGGGAACTGGATCAGGCCCACCAGCGCCACGATCGCAGCCGCCACGCCCGCGGCGAACGTCCAGGCGCGGCCGCGCTTGCGGTGAAGCTCGGGATCGGTCGAGAGGTATTTGAAGGCCTTGAACAGCGGCACGAACAGGAACATCGTCACCGCGCCGATGCCCATCAGCAGGCCGATCACCTTCACCTGCTCGGGCAGGCTGTAGAACAGCATGTACGCGATCGCGAGGCTCACGAACATGCGGTAGCAACTGCTGGCGATGGCGTAGAAGAACAATTGCACGCGCTGATAGACCGGCGGCAGCGGCTGCTGCTGCTTGACGCGGAAGACGTGCCGCTTGATGAGGCCCATCGTGTATTCGGTGCTCTTGCGCTGGAGGTTGGGGATTTCCCAATAATCCGACAGGATGTAATACCCGTCGTAGCGCAGCAGCGGGTTGGCGTTGAAGACGAGCGTGCTGACGCTGGCGATCAGCATCGTGTTGTACGCGAGCTGGTTGATGAGCCCCGCCGAGCCGCTGTAGTAGGTGTAGCGCCAGATGAAGGCGCAGAGGGCGGCAACGAACAATTCGAAAATCATCCCGCCGGCGCCGACGAAGATGCGCTTGAACTTATTCGGAAAGCCCCACGCGCTGCTGGCATCGACGTACGGCGTGGGCACGAGCACGAGCAGCATGATGCCCACTTCGTGCACTTCGCCGCCGAACCGCCGGCAGCTGAAGGCGTGGCCCATTTCGTGGATGAACTTGATGACGACGAACGTCACCCACAGCCACGCCCAGTTGCCGGGGCTGATGGCGTTGGTGGCCGACGCCTGCAGCTCGTCCCACATAGGGGCGATCGCCAGCAGCGCGCCGATGATGACCGCCAGCCACACCACCGCGCCCAGCCACGAGATCATCAGGCGGATGACGGGCATCCAGGCCTTGATGAAGGTGTCGGGGTCCCAGATGGGCACGCGGGGGAACAGCAGGTTCATCAGCCGCTGCTGCATCTTCTTTTTGAAGTGCGCCTTCTGCCGCCGCAGGATCACGGCCGAGTCGGGGGTGACGTCGGTCTCGATCAGGTTGGCCGAATAGAGCTGCGAGAGAATCTGGATGACTTCCGACTGCGTCGGCGCGTCGTCGGCAAGCTGCCCGCCGACGAGTTCCCATGCCTCGCCCACGGTGCGGCTGCCGTCGAGCAAACCGACGAAGCGGTAGGCGGGGTCGGAGAGGCGGTGAAACTGGTTCCCCGCCGGGTCGCGCACGACGTACCAGCGGTCGCCACGGTAATACTGACGGCTGACCTGCGCCGTCGGCCGCAGCCGCGGCCGCAGATTGACCACGCGGTACCAGGATTCGGAGAAAGTGGGGCGAAGGGCTAAGGACATAAATCGATCTCTTCAATCTAACGGACGCGATTCCGGTCCCTCCCCTGCGGGGGAGGTTAGGTGGGGGCGGGCGGCCGCCTCATCATGGTCAAGCGCCTAGCCGCTCGGCCTCTCCCTACCCTCTCCCGGGGTACCGGGCGAGGGATTTGGGTCTCTGGCGGCAGCGGGCCGCTATTGGCAGGTTGTTGGCCGCCCCCACCTAACCTCCCCCGGAGGGGGAGGAACCGGAAGAGGCGGGTCAACCGTTTTCTAAATCCAAAGACGCAACCGCGCCCACTCCCACAAGCGGTGTGTGCCGTGCCAGTACAACGGCTTTTTCTGCCAGTCGATGCGGGCTTCGCCTTCTTGGCCGGGTTGCCAGTTGGGGCTGCCGTTTTCGACGGTGACGTAGACTTTGAACACGTTGGCCGCGTCCTTGGCTTCGCCGAGGGGGACGATGCGGTTGATGGTGAACTTGTGCTTGTCGCTCGGGCTGCTCGTGGTGGCGAGTTCGCCGCCGACCTTGTTGTTGGCGCTTTCGGCCACTTTCTGGATGTCGCGCTCGTTGACGCGCAACTCCGCCTGCAGATCGCCGCTGGCGCTGACGGGGGCGATTTCCATCAGCGGGTCGCCTTCCTTCACGGTGGAGAGCTTCTTTTCCACCAGGTCCCCGCGCAGCACGCGCCCGGCGATGGGGGCCTTGATCGTGGCGCGGGCGATCTGATCGGTGAGAATTTTGATCCGCTCGCCAGCACTCTGGGCTTGGAACATGTTCTGCTGGTACTGGCCTCGCTCCTCCTCATTTTTGCTAAGGAGTGCGGTCTGCGCCGCGGCCTCGGCGGCTAGCTTTTTGTACTCGCTTTCGAGCTTCTCTTTTTCCAGATCGTCGGTCTTAAGGGACAGCAGCACGTCGCCCGCGGCCACCATCTGCCCGGGCACGACTTTGACGTCTTCGATCACGCCGGCGTACGGGCTGCTGATCGTGCTCTTCACCGCCGGCACGAACTGGAACGGGGCGCTGACGGTGTACATCGGCTTCCACAACGTCACCAGCAGCGTCAGCCCGATCACGCTGAGGAAGATCACCTTCGCCAGCGTGTGCCGCGGGCCGAAGATGTACTTGCTGTTGTGGGCGACGCTCTGGCCGATCTTCACCGGGATCCAGCGGTCGTTCTGGTAACGGTCGTACACCTGCGGCGCCAGCACTTCGGCGGCGACGGCAAGGCTCGTGGTCAGCTGCGGGGTCACCTGGCGCGTCGGCGGGTATTCGAGCGTCAAAACGCCGACGACTTCGTTGCGGTGCCGCAACGGCAGGCTGAGGATCTTGTTGCCGCTCTCGAGGCGCGAAAGGGATTGCGCCGAGCGGGTGATGTTGTTCGTGGTGTTGCCGGTCGGGTCCGGGTCGTACTGAACGACTTCGCCTTGGTCGACGCACTCTTCCATGGCCTTAACGATGCTGACCGATAGTTCCTGCTTGCGGTCGAACTGCTCGGTGTTGCTCATCGCCAGCAGCTTGACGTTGCGCCATTTGACCCACCCAAGGCTTACGCGGCTGGCCATCGTGCGGCTGACGAGCTCGTTGCACAAATTGGCCGCCGCGCCGTTGAACGTCTCGCCGTTGGCAAAGGCGGCGGCGCTTTGCAGCACGTCCTGGTGCCGCTGCGTGGTGACCATCGCCGATTCGTTGGCGCGCTTCAGCAGCCACAAATCGAAGTAGCCGGCGACGAGGCGCATCGTCTCGAGGCGCTGCTGGGCGCGTTCCTGGTCGCGGGCGCGGGTGATGACGCAGCTGGCGGCGACGATGTTGTGGCCGTCGCGCAGGAGGGTAACGAGGCAGAACTGCGGCTCGATCGATTCCGCCGCCACGCCGACGTCGATCACGCCGTCTTTGCCCTGTTGCAGGCACTCACCGACGATCTCGGTGAACGCCTGCAGGGCCGCGGTGCGGGTTTCGTTGTCGGAATTGTCCGGGCGGATGTGCGCGACGTTGCGCAACTGCATGCCGCCTTCGCCGGGCTCGAGCAGGAATCCCGCCGCCTCCGTGCCGTTGACGACAATCGCCTGCACGGTCAGCAGGTCGTTCATGAACTCGCGGATGTCCGGTCCGGCGGCGAGGAGCTTGGCCACCAGGTGCGATCGGGTGATCGCCCCCTTCTGCTGCTCCTCCTCCTGCTTCTTCTGCTGGTCGCTGTTTTGTTCGACGATCGATGCCACAAATTCACCTATTCACGCGTAATCGCAGACGGAAAAATTAGCCACGAATCGCACGAATGAACACAAATAATTCAACTTTCTTATTCGTGTTCATTCGTGAGATTCGTGGCTAACGTCTTTCTTTGGCCATTCATTTCGCCGCGGTCGTGACGGGAACCGCCGGCACGCGGACTTCGACTTCCAGACCCGCCGAGCGGGCTTCGGGGTTGGCGATTTCGAGGCGGATCGCCTGCATGCCGCTGCGGGCGTCGGCTTCGGCGCTGATCTGGTTGATCTTCGCCGGCCGCCACTCTTCGCCCGGGTAGCGGACCTGCAGTTCCTGCCCGCCTTTAAGGCCGGCGACGACGGCGGTCTTGAGCGTTTTGATTTCGATGTACAGCGGGTCGTTTTTCAGCAGCACGATCGCGGGCTTGTCGATGTCGGCGACTTCGCCCGTGCCGAGGTTGAGCTTCTCCACGATGCCATCGACGGGGGCCTTCATCGTCATCTGGTCGACCCGCACGTCCTGCAGCTTGACGTCGGCGACCTTGACCTGCTGCTGGTGCTTTTCGACTTCGACTTCCGCCGCCGCGAGCACGACGTCGAGCTCGGCTTCCTGCAACTCTGATTCCGACAGGGCCCCGCGACTGAACAGATCCTGCTTGCGTTTGAGCTGCACGATCTTATTGGCGTGGGCGGCCTTCTTGGCTTCGATGACGAGCGTGCGGTCGGCGTCGAGGGTCAGGCCGGCGAGGCGGGCTTCCTCGATCCGCACGTCCTGCATCATCAGCACGTCGCCGGCCTTGACGGCCTGGCCTTCCTTGACCTTCACTTCACCGATCAGCCCCTGGAACGAGAAGGCCAGTTCCTTTCGGCTCGACGGGCGGGTGTACCCTTTTTCGACCGTCTCGCCGGGCGTGACGGGGGCGGCGCCGGCAAGGATCAGGCAAGTCGACAGTGCTGCGGTAAGAATGGCTGAGTGCGGTCGCGACATCAATGTGTATTGTCCTTAAATCAGTGCCGAACAGAAGACGCCGTCAGAAGATGCCTGAAGACGCCGGAGCATTACCGGAGCGATCACCGGCAAGCGACCCGAGTGCGGCGTCGGAATCAGGCCTGGCACGCTCTGTACGCCCATTTCCCACAGTCGGTGCGGGGGCAAGGTATAAATTTTGAAACCGCCCGACGCAATCCCGGGCGGCGACGACCACGACATGCCATCGGTGCAAAGGACGGCAAGGCTTTAAGTTACATTTCGCGTTCGTCCGATAAATTATTTGCCCGCCGGTGCGATCGGCGGGTATCGGGAAGCGTCGGAATGTGGTATCCTTTTCCGCTTCCCGCGATTACGGCGGCCGAGGGCACGTGCCCGATCCCGCTGTCATCAAGAGTCTTCACCGTGCGGCATTCTGGCGTCCCCTGCGGCCAACCGTTAGCCACGCCGGTCCGACTGAGTTCCAGCAACCCCCTTGCTGCGATTCGGGTCAGGCCTCCCGCACACTGGTTCGACTAAAGAGGTTCGACGGATGAAAGTAGACCCCCGCTTTTTGCGCGGCGACGGCCGCGAAGTCTTCAACGGCAACGAACTGCTCGTCAAAGGCTGCCTGGAAACCCCCGGCGGCGTCAGCCTGCTCACGGGCTACCCCGGCTCGCCGGTGGCGACGTTCTTCGACACCCTCGGCTATATCCGCAACCTTTTGCTCGCCAAAGGGATGCGTGCCTTCCAAGCCAACAATGAGGCCCTCGCCGCCGCGGCGCTCAACGGCAGCCAGATGGCGCCGATGCGCGGCGTGATCGCGATGAAAAGCGTCGGCCTGCACGTCGCGGCTGATGCGTTGGCCCTGGGCAACCTCGCCGGGCCCCATGCCGGCGGCGGAGCCGTGGTGATCTGCGGCGACGACCCGTGGTGCGATTCGACGCAAGTACCGGCCGACTCGCGGTTTCTGTTCGAGCACCTGCGCATGCCGGTGGTCGAGCCGGGGTCGAACCAGGAATTCAAGGACTGGCTCGCGGCGTGCTTCGAACTCAGCCGCGAGGCGGCTTTGTATATCGGGTACGTCGTGACGACGACGCTCGCCGACGGGGGCGGGACGGTCGCCTGCGGGCCCAACCATTACCCGGACATCAACACCAACGCGAAGTTCGACCTCGATTCGGCGGCGGTCGACTTCAATAAAGTGCTGCTGCCGCCGCGCACGTGGATGCGCGAGCTGGAAATGCCCGGCCGGCTGGCCAAGGCCGTCGAAGTGGCGCGGCGGCTGGGGATCAACAAGATCATCCCCGCTAAAAAGCGTGGTGTGGGCGTCCCGCCCGCCAGCAACGAATTTTCCAATGCGGGCGAGACGCCCACACCACAAAACAACGCCATTCTGCCCGCCTACGGCTTCATCACGACCGGCATGGCCAAGTCGTACCTCGAGCAGATCCTGCTCGAAGCCGGCCTCGAAGGGCAATTCCCCATCCTCAACATGGGCATGCCCTACCCCGCGGACGTGACGCTCGTGCGTGACTTCGCCCGGCAGTGCGGGACGATGATCGTCATCGAAGAGCGCCGCAGCTTCCTCGAAAAGAATCTGCGCGAAGCGATCTTCAACCAGCTCCAGCCACAGGAAGCCGGCGACCTCGTTGGCCGCCTGTACGGCAAAAAATTCCCCGCCCGCGGCGCGACCCACGCGCTGCGCACCACCGTCGACGGCATCCCCGAGACGCGCGGGCTCAACCCGTCGCTGCTGGCGACGCTGATCCTGCCGCTGATCCAGCGGACCGAAGAAGTGCCCGCCGAGCTGCGCAACGGCAACATCAGCAAGGTGCTCGATCAGATCAAGCGCGCCAGCAAGCGCACGCTTGATGTCCTCGGCGCACAAAGCACCAACCCGATTAGCCGCGGCGCCCACGCCGCGCACAACGGCGCCCCCGCGTCGCGGCTTGCTGAAGATACGACAACGTCATCGCCGCGCGACGACCACGGCGTGGGCGCCGCGGCAAAACGGGTCGCAGACGCAATGCCAACGACGAGCGTCGCGGCGCCGCAGGACGCCGAAGAAGACCCGCTCATCAAGCGCCTGCCCACCTTCTGCCCCGGCTGCCCGCACCGCGATTCGTCCGCGGCCCTGCTCGAATTGCGCCGCAACCTGGCGGACGAAAAATACATGCGCCGCTGGCACAAGCGCGGCCCGGTCGATCTCGTCGCCCACGGCGATACCGGGTGCTACACGATGCTCATGTTCCCGCCGACCGAACCGCTCATGCACAACTACAGCGGCATGGGCCTGGGCAGCGGCACGGGCAGCGGCATTGACGCGTTTATCAAGAACAAGCAGATCGTCTTCATGGGCGACGGCACGTTCTTCCACAGCGGCGCTGTCGGCATCAGCAACGCCATCAAGAGCAAGCAGGACATCACCTTCATCATCCTCGAGAACGGCACGACGGCCATGACCGGCCACCAGGAACACCCCGGCACCGAAAAAGACGTGCTCGGCAACGAAACGCCCCTGCAGAACATCGAGCCCATCGTCCGCGCGATGGAGCCCAACGCCCAGCACCCCCTGCACGTCGTGCGCATGAGCCCGGCCGAGCGCGACAAGTATTACGAGACGCTCGAAGCGACGATCCTCAAGGACGGCGTGAAGGTCATCATTGCCGACAAAGAGTGCGGCATCACCTATCACCGCCGCGAGGGTAAGAAGGAACGCGACACGATCAAGAAGATCGGCTTCCTTCCCGAGAAGACGCACATGAACATCACGCCGGAAGTCTGCGAGCATTGTTTGCAATGCACGAAGCAGACCGTCTGCCCCGGCCTGACCGTGATCGACACCGACTACGGCAAGAAGATCGACACCGACCTGACGTGGTGCGTCAACGACGGCGCGTGCGAGCGCGTCAAGGCCAGCAACGAGTACGGCACCGGCGTCAAGCCGTGCCCGAGCTTCGAGCAGGTGACGATCGTGCGCAAAAAGCGCAAGCGCTACCTTCTGCCGAAAATGGACCTGGCCAAGCTGCCCCTGCCGACGAACGCGGTCGACATGACCACCCAGGGCAGCGTCTACCGCGCGCACCTCAGCGGCGTGGGCGGCATGGGCATCGGCGTAGTGTCGTCGATCCTCGTCCGCGCCGGGCACAGCGAAGGGTTCGACGTCGCGTTCTGTGACAAAAAGGGCCTGGCCATCCGCAACGGCGGCGTCTACGCGCAGATCACCTACGCCCACCGCGGCGCCAGCAGCGAGCAGCGCGTCGGCGCGGGATTGATCCCGTACGGGCAGGGCGACGTCCTGATCGGCATCGATCTGCTCGAAGCCGCCCGCGCCTGCGACCCGCGTGACAACTTCCGCATCGCATCACCCGAGAAGACCGCGGCGGTTTTGAACACCCACAAGCAGGCGACGACGCCGATGCTCCTGGGCCGCGAGGATTTCGACACCAATGCCATCCGCGACCGCATCGCCAAGCAGTGCGTGGCGGAGAACTTCTTCGCCCGCAATTTGTCGGAACTGTGCGAGCAGCGTCTGGGCAGCAAGCAGTTCGTCAACATCATGATGCTCGGCGTGGCGTGGCAGATGGGCCTGATCCCGGTAAGCTTCAACTCCATCGCCTGGGCGATCAAGGACACCGTCAAGCGCGGCCACCGCCAGAACATCAAGGCCTTCAACATCGGCCGCAAGCTCGCCCTCGAACCGCGCACGCTGCCCAGCCGCCCCGAGCCGCGGACGTGGCAGCAGGTGCTCACGCAGAAGAGCAAAATCCTGCGCAAGACCGTCGCCCGCGGGCCGTTCCTGGCCAAGAAATTAGAGCAGCTCGTCCACATCGCCACCGCGCAGATGCCGCAGCTGAGCGACCAGAGCAAGTACGACCTGGCGCTGCGTTTGTACGACCTCATGCAGTACGAGTCGCCGGCTTATGCCAAGCGCTACGCCGACCTCGTGCGCACGGTTTACCGCCGCGACTGCGACGACCGAAAGTTCGCCGCCACGCACGCGACGATCTGGAATCTCGCCAAGGCAATGCTGATCAAGGACGAGCCGTACGTCGCCTACCTGCTGACGCGCTACGAGAAGAAGGTGCGCGACATGCAGAAGTTCGGCGTCGACGAAGCCAACGGCGACACGATCATCTACAAGCACCACACGAGCCCGGAATTCCCGATCGGCCCGTACCGTTTGCGGTTGAAGATCACCACGACGGACTGGATGCTCAACATCGTCCGCCGCGCCAAGTTCTTGCGGAAAATCCCCGGCTGGCACAAGCGCGAAGTCGAGTTCCGCGAGTGGTTCATCGACCTGCTCGGCCGCGTCGATCTCAGCACCAACCCCGGCTACGACACGGCGCTGAACGTGCTGAACTGCCTCAGCGACGTCAAAGGCTATCGAGAAGTCCGTTACCCCACGATGGACGCCGCCAAGGCCGCGGTCGAAGAGAAACTCACGACCAAGCCGAGGCTTGAAGTGACGCTCTACACCGCAGACGTGACCGAAAACGCCCGCGTGTGATGTTCGGCCGCGAAAGAGAGGATGAACGCCAAGGCCGCCAAGGAAATATAGAGCAACGGATTGAACGCAGAGCCGCAGAGGGCGCGGAGAAGAGAAGAGTGAGCCACGAATCATACAAATGAACACAAATAGGACAAAAGCCATTTGTGTTCACCATTCGTGTTTATTCGTGTGATTCGTGGCTCGCCTTTTCCTTCCCTCTGGCATTTTCTTCTCCGCGGCCTCTGCTTCTCTGCGTTCAATCTTCTTCGCCGTATTTCCTTGGCGGCCTTGGCGTCTTGGCGTTCATCCGGAATTACGTCATCACCGCCGGCAGCCGCGGCGCTTTAGATCGGCTTCCACCTCTTCGTGGCACGGGTTTCCAACCCGTGTTGCCGCGCCGGCGGCAAAGATGCTTCGCGTCT
>DASVSS010000176.1:0-2575 GCA_036387945.1 Tepidisphaeraceae bacterium
GCGGCCGCGTAACGGCTTCCAACGACCGTTCGATCGGTAAGCGAGCGGGTACGCCGCTCCTCTGGCCCGGCGGCATCGCCTGTAGCACGGGCGATGCGGCACCGGCGGATTAGACGTTGCCGGAGTGAACTTTCTGATTTAACGAGTCTGCGCGTGTTCACGCCAGAAGCGCATGTTCGCTTCATTTCGCGCGTCGTCGATTGTGAAACCCTGCCGCGCGGCGTTGATATCGGGAAAGCGGTCGGAGTATACGCGCAAGGATTCGTTATCGACCGTCCGCGGGCCGTAGTACGCGCCGCGGCGGAAGACGATAGGGTCGTTGCCGGCATAATAGAACTTGCGGTCTTCCGTGCCGTACTGGAAGCGCACGGGTTCGTAGATCGTTTGGGCCACACTGGCCGAGGCCGCAGCGGCGATGCACGCGCCAATCAGAAATGCTTTCAAAGCCACACTCCGGTAAAAGGCCGGGTGATCGTATGCAGGGCGGCGAGTTATTATCAGACGCCAGGGATGCGAGAAAGCTTGGCATCGAGGATGTCCTGGTCAAGCCCGGCAACCTGTAGCGTTTTGCGCACCTTGTAGTGCCCGCGGAGCAGCACGATCTGGTACGGCCGAACGCCGAGTTGCTCGGACATGATCGCGATGATGATCCCGTTGGCCTGGCCGTCTTCGGGGGCGCAGGTGACGTCGATCAGCACTTCGCCGTAGCGGCGGCCGGTGATGCGCGACCGGGGCTGGAAGGGGTTGATGAGTGCATCAAAGTTCCCGGTCGCGCTCGTCTGTGTGACCGGCACGGACTTGGGCGGCGGGCCGGCGGCGGTGACGTCGCGCTCGCGGCTGATCGGGATCGGCGCGTCGTCGGCCATGGGCATCGGCGCCGCGGCCTCTTCGCGCGCTGCTTTACTCCGCTCGATGAATTGGCGCTCGCGCGAGGGGACGGCTTCGCCTTTGGTGCGCAATCGCGTGTCGTTTTCGCCGCCGGTCCGGCCGATCGGCTGCACCTTGGTCGTCGCCGGCGGCTCGTTGTCGAACGCATCGGGTGCCGGCCCGAGGACCGCGCCGGCTTCGTCCAGATCGACGAGGTCCGGGGCGTCGATGTTCGAAAGCGTTTCGACCGAGACGTCACCCAGGCCCACCATGCCCGCCTCGCGGGCGGCGTACTCGGCCTGGCGGAGATCGAGTTCGCGGATGGTCGACACCGGCATCTTGAACGCCTGCCAGAAGACGCGATAGAAGCGCACGAGCGGGTCGTGCCGGTCGGTCTTGGCAATGATCTTGGCGACTTGATAGAAGAACGCCGCCGCGATCAGGACAACACACTCGGTGGCGAGGATGACCTCCAACAGGCCGGCGTTTTGCCAGATGTAGTCAGTCATTGGCGCGGCGGGCCTCACGCAGGGCAGCGAACGTGCCTTGGACGATGCGCCGGCCCAGCGCCCAGGCGATGAAGCCGGCGACGAGGTAGTAGATCACGCGCGCGACGCACCAGGTCACGAACGCCGTTTGGGCGGCGCCGACTTTGGCCGGGTCTTCGATCTTGCGAATCTCTTCGAGGATTTTGCTGAATTCGTCGAACATGTGCGGGCCGGTGGGCCGGCGGGAGTATAGCAGAGGAAGTGGTTCCGACGCGAAGGGGCAGTGGTTTTCGACACGCCGGGCCGGAGTCGCGGTGGTAAACCGAGGGCGGGTGACTATTCCGAAGCCCGTGTTTTTGGATGCAAAGGCATTGGCGTGGTCGCTGAAGCGTCAGAACCGTGAGAGATCTTGGATGTACCGGCACTCAATCCGGGTGCGTCGGATCAGGTCTTACGCCGGCGTCTCGCCGCCGGGTTGTTTCCAGTTGTAATTGGGCACGCTGGCCCAGTTGAGCTTCTCGCCCAGCGCCTGCCATTGCTGGGCGTGCGGATTATCGAGCAGCAGCAAGTCGTTGTCTGCCCGGCGGATGACGACGCGGTCGCCGCGGACGAGGGTGCACTGCGATTGGCCGTCGACGACCAGGCCGGTGCCGGGATTGAGCCGTCGGGCCGTAAGGATGATCGTCTGCGCCGCGCCGATAACGATCGGCCGGAACGACAAGCTATGCGGGCACAGGGGCGTGAGGCACATCGCGTGGACGTCGGGCGTAAGGATCGGCCCGCCGGCGGAGATGTTGTAGGCCGTGCTGCCGCTGGCGGAGCAAACGATCATGCCGTCGCCGAAGTAGGCCACGCCCTTGTCGCGGTCGGTCGCAACGGCCAGCTCGATCATGCGGAATGGCGAGCCGGCGGTGATGACCGCGTCGTTAAGCCCGAGCGAATCGAACTTGCGAAACTCCGTCACCGCGGCGCGGTCGAGCGGGTCGACGTTCATCTCGCCGGCGACGACGCTGCACTCCATCATCAGCCGCCGCGTCGTCCGCAGGCGGCCTGCGATCGCGTCTTCGATCGCAGGCCGGATGTTCTCAGGCGCGAACAGCGCCAGAAAGCCGAGGCGGCCGAAGTTGAACCCCATCACCGGCACCTGCCGGCCCTTCAGCCGCCGCGCGACCGACAGCAGCGTGCCGTCGCCGCCCATGACGACGATGAGATCGACGTCG
>DASVSS010000177.1:0-22146 GCA_036387945.1 Tepidisphaeraceae bacterium
CTCGAAGGCACGCACATCAACGACGACCGCCGGATCACCCAGGCGCTGCCGACGATCCGGAGCGTGATCGACCGCGGCGGGCGGCTGATCCTGATGAGCCACCTCGGCAGGCCCAAGGGCGGGCCGGAGCCGAAGTACTCGCTGCGCCCGGTTGCCGCTCGGCTCGGCGAGCTGCTCGGCAAGCGCGTCACGTTCGTCACCGATTGCATCGGCAACGAAGCCCAGCAGGCCATGCAGATGCTCAAGGACGGCGACGTGTTGCTGCTGGAAAATCTGCGCTTCCGGCCGGAGGAAGAAAAGAACGACCCCAACTTCGCCCGCCAGCTCGCCGCCTACGGCGACGTCTACGTCAACGACGCCTTCGGCACCGCCCACCGCGAGCACGCCAGCACCTTCGGCGCCGCTCAGGCGATGCAGGGCAAGCCGCGCGTGATCGGGTTCCTCATCGAAAAAGAGCTTAAATTCCTCGGCGATGCCGTCACCAACCCGCGGCGGCCGTTTGTAGCCATCCTCGGCGGCGCGAAAGTGAGTGACAAGATCAGCGTCATCCAGCAACTGCTCGACAAGGCCGACACCCTGCTCATCGGCGGCGCGATGGCTTACACCTTCTTCCTCGCCCAGGGCAAAGAAGTGGGCAAAAGCCTGGTGGAGCGCGACAAAGTCGACCTCGCGCGGAGCCTGCTTCAGCAGGCGGGCGACAAAATCAAGCTCCCGGTCGACACCGTCATCAGCGACCAGATGACCAACGACGCACAAACGAGCGTCGTCGAAGGAAACATCCCCGCCGACAAAGAAGGCTTCGACATCGGCCCGAAGACCGCCAGGCTCTACGCCGAAATCATCGCCGGCGCACAAACCGTCATCTGGAACGGCCCGATGGGTGTGTTCGAGAAAACCCCGTTCCAGGCCGGCACGAAGGCCGTCGCCGAAGCCGTTGCCGCGGCGACCCAGGCGAGCGGCGCGGTCACGATCATCGGCGGCGGCGACTCTGCCGCGGCGATCGAGGCATTCGGCCTGAGCGAGAAGGTCAGCCACGTCAGCACCGGCGGCGGGGCGAGCCTTGAATTTCTCGAAAGCGGACACTTCACGACGCTCGACATCCTCGACTGACGAATGCTTCGTGGCACGGGTTGAAAGCCCTGCCACGAAGAAGGGACGCCCATGCCCGGCCCGTTCAACGCCCATGCGTCGCCGATGATCCTGCCGTCGATCCTCTCGGCGGACTTCGGCCGGCTGCTCGACGACACGCGCGACGCGCTGCGGGTCGCGCGGTCGAGCGTCGTCCACGTCGACGTGATGGACGGGCACCTTGTGCCGAACATCAGCTTCGGCTCAGTGGTGTACAAGTGGCTGCGGCCGGTCATGGAAAAGACGTTCTTCGACGTCCACTTGATGATCGACGAGCCCGTGCGTTACGCCGCCGACATGGTCAAGGCCGGGGCGGACAATCTCACGATCCACATCGAAGCGCCCGAGGTGGCGGCCAACCCCGCGAAGGCGTTCGATGCGATCCGCAAGCTCGGCTGCGGTGTCGGTCTGACGCTCAAGCCCGGCACGCCGGTCGAGGCGGTGCTGCCTTACGTCGACGCCGTCGACCTTGTACTGGTGATGAGCGTCGAGCCGGGCTTCGGCGGACAGTCGTTCATGCCCGCCATGCTCGAAAAGGCCCGCACCCTTCGGCCCCTGCTTAAAGCCCACCAACGGCTCGAAATCGACGGCGGAATCGGCCCGGGCACCATCGCCAACGCCCGCGCCGCCGGCGTGGACTGGTTCGTCGTCGGTTCGGCACTGTTCGCCCCGCCCGACCGCGAAGCCGCCGCGGCGGCGATGCTCCGCGGTCTATAGGAACGGTGGGACGATGACGCGCCGACGCGATTTTGCTAAAGTGGATGGCGCATGACCGAGAACGCAAATCTGTCGTCCGCCCCCAAAGCCGCCGGCGTGCCGGCCGGGCTGTGGATGCGCTGCCCTGAGTGCAAGGAGATGCTGTTCAAGAAAGTGGTCGAGGAAAACCTGCAGGTGTGCCCCTCCTGCAATCACCACTTCCGCGTCAGCGCCCGGACACGCGTTGGCCAGCTCTGCGACGACGGCACGTTTGAAGAGTTGTTCGCCGACATCGAGCCGGTTGATCCGATTAAGTTCGTGGACAAAAAAAGCTACGCCGACCGCATCGCCGCCGAGCAGTTTAAGAGCGGCGAGAAGGACGGCGTGCTCTGCGGCCGCGGCTTCGTTAAGGGCCGGCCGCTCATGCTCGCGGTGATGGACCCGACGTTCATGATGGGCAGCATGGGCAGCGTCGTCGGCGAGCGCATGACCCGCGCCATCGAGGCCGCGGCAAAAGAGAAGCTGCCGATGCTCATCGTCAGTTGCAGCGGCGGGGCCCGCATGCAGGAGAGCACGCTCAGCCTGATGCAGATGGCCAAGACCTCCGCCGCCCTCGGTCGGCTCGACGAGGCCGGCTGTCTGTTCATCAGCCTGCTGGCCGACCCGACCACCGGCGGCGTCACCGCCAGCTTCGCCATGCTCGGCGACTTCATCGTCGCCGAGCCCAAAGCCCTGATCGGCTTCGCCGGCCCCCGCACGATCTGGAACACGATCAAGCAGGAACTGCCCGACGGCTTCCAGCGCAGCGAGTTCCTGCGCGACAAAGGCTTTCTCGATTTCATCGTCCACCGCCGCGATCTGCGGAGCGAGATCGCACGACTGATCGATTATTGTGTGAAGTGACGGCGTGGAAGACGAACCCGTCACGCCACAGCAGGTAATCGTGACCATCATTCTGGCGGCGATGGTGGGCGGTTTTCTCACGCTCCTGCTCTACTGGGATCGCCTACGTCGCGCGACTGGATCGGGTGGATCGCGCTGTGTCTCATCGGCGGCAGCGTCGTTCTGCTGCTGTATCTGCGTTACGCGCCGCCGTGGGTTCGTGATTGGTTTTCCCCGCCGTTCGATTGGTAAAGGATCAAAACAATATGATTGAGCACCTTGTGAACCTCGAACCGCGCGTGCTCTTCGCGAGCGACGTGCAGATCCAACGTGGCGAGGGATTCGTCGAGCTAGTCGGACCGGCCGCAGAGACTGTCAATTTCTCGGTCGAGCGGATCGACGGCCGCACGATTCGCGTGCTCGGGGACGGCGTCACCACCGTCGGTGGCGACGTGTCGCGCCGCGTGCGGATCGGGCGCGATGCCCTGGTCTTCACGCTCGGGCGGGCCGCGGGATCGAGCGTGCAGGTTCGCGACGTCAGCCTGGCCGGCGGCGTGCGGATGACCGCCGCCGGCGGCGCCGGACTCAGCGTCGCTAATGCCACGATCGGCGGCCTGACGGCGAACTTGAGCGGCGAGGGTGAGTTGATCGTCGAAGTGCTGGGCACGACCGTCGCCGGCAGCGTTCGCGTTGAGGGCGGCCAAGGGCAGAGCGACCTGCGCATCGACAACAGCACGATCAGCCGCGACCTGCGGTACGAGAACCCAGGTGCGGCCATCGCCAACTTGCAAATGGCCGACTCGCGCGTGCTCGGCCGGCGGACGAGCGTGCTGACGGGAGACACGACGGACACCGTCGCAATCAGCAACAGCGTCTTTACCGGCCGTTTCGCGCTGGCGACCGCCGGCGGGGCAGACCGCATCCACTTCGACCGCGATCGTTTCGGCAACATCAGCATCGATGACGGTGCCGGCCTGGACGCGATCGAAGTACGACTGAGCTATGACTTCAACCGCGGCGCGCACGGTTGGACGCCGGGCTTCGCCGATTATCAGGGCGCGCAGCTAGAAGACCCGGTGGCGGAGTACGGCGATCTTCCCGCGAACATCGGCGGCCGCGGGTGGAGCGTGGGGGCGACCAACCGTTCGGACGACCTCGTCAGCTACCTCACGCGCCGGATCGGCCGGAGGCAGGGCCTGATTGGCGACGCCAGCTACGTGCTGGAGTTCGACGTCGCGTTGGCGTCCGACGCTCGCAGCAACGCGCCGGGCATTGGCGGCGCCGAGGGCGAGTCGGTGGTGCTGAAGCTCGGCGGGACGCCGATCGCCCCCAGCACCGGCGGCGACCTGAACCGCTTGAACGTCGACATCGGCGACCAGTCCAACAGCGGGCCCGCCGCCAGCATTTCCGGCAACATCGCCAACGGCCGCGACGCCGGCGATTTCCCGGACGAAGAGAACAAGCCGTACGTCAAAATGCGACGGCGCCACACGCACACGTTTCCCGTCCGTGCCGCGGCCGACGGTGGGCTTAATTTGTTCATGGGCACTGAGAGCGGCTACGAGGGCAGGACGGTGCTGCTTTACCGACGGGTCGATGTGACGCTGCGCACGCAGCGCTAGCGATCGGCTGCTGGCGCTCGGATTTCATGTTCTCCCAATAGCCTCGGCAGCCGCGGTGACGGTCTGCACGTGCAGTTTCGCCGTCATCCCTTCGACGCGGTTGTACCCGCCGCCGTAGACGGTGACCGTAGGGATGCAGTGGCGGCGGCATGTTGTCAGCACGAAAGTGTCGCGGGCCAGCAAGTCCTCGGCGGTCAGTTTCATCTGGCCGAATCGGTCGTCCTCGTGTACGTCAACGCCCGCGTTATAGAAGACCAAGTCGGGTTCGAATCGTTCGACTGCGCCCGGCAGTGTCGCTTCGAGCCGCGCGAAATACTCTTCGGCGCCTGCGTACCGCGTCACTTCCACGTCCAAGGTGCTTTGCTCTTTGCGGCTCGGATAATTCACGCCGACGTGCAGGGAGTAGGTGAACGACAACGTGTCACCCGCGAGCAGGGCGGCGGTGCCATTGCCCTGGTGGGCGTCGAGGTCGATGACCATGCAGTGCAGCAGCGGCTCGTCCTGGCGCAGGGCGGCGATGGCGACGGCGACGTCGTTGAAGACGCAATACCCTTCGCCGCGATCGGCGAAGGCGTGGTGCGTGCCTCCGGCAAGGTTGGCGGCGATGCCCTCGTGCAGGGCCGCGCGGGCGGCGGCGAGGGTGCCAGCGGTCGCCGCGAAGCTGCGGGCGGCGATCGTCGGGTGCCACGGCAGGCCAAGCCGTAGTGATGTCAGCGGATTGTATTCACCCGTGCGGATCGATCGGACGTAGTCGGCGGTGTGGACGCGTAGAAGGTCGGTTTCGCAGATAACCCCGGGGTCGCGGACGTCGGCGATCCCGGCATCGCGGATCATCGCGGCGGAGTCGGCGAACTTTGACATGGGGAACGGGTGGCCCGGCGGAAGCACGGCCGTGTACGCCGGCGAACTGAAACATTTCATCAGCGCGCTTCCCGGCATCGCGGGCGATTGTAGACTCACGCTCCCATGCCCGCCGTCATCGAGCACGAATACCCGTTCGACCCGCGGTACGGAATGACGCTTGAAGCGATGCTCGCGCTCGAACCGCCGCCGGAGCCCGTGGACTTCGAACCGTTTTGGCGAAAGACGTATGCCGAAGCGCTCGCGACGCCCCTGGCGCTCGAAGACGCCGAGCCGCCGACGCAGGGGGCCGGCGAGGGGGGCGATTTCGTCGTCCGCACACTGAAGTACCGCGGCTGGGACGGCGTTACGCTGGGGGCGTGGCTGATCGCACCGCGGTCGACGTCGCCATCACGTTTCGTCGTGGTCGGGCACGGCTACTACAACCGGCCGCTCGCCGACTGTGAACCCCGGCCGGGTACGGCGGCGCTATACATTTCCAGCCGCGGGCTCGGGCTTTCACGGCAGGCCGGAATCTCCGACATGACGGCGTTCCATGTCCTGCACGGGTTGGCGGATCGCGGCACTTACGTTCACCGCGGCTGCGCCGCCGACGTGTGGACGGGTGTGTCGGTGCTGCTCGATCTGTACCCCGAGGCCGCCGGTCGGATCGAATATGACGGCGAGAGTTTCGGCGGCGGGATCGGGGCGATGGCCCTGCCGTGGGACAGGCGCATCGCCGTCGCACGACTCGCCGTCCCGAGTTTCGGCAATCACCCCTGGCGGCTGCGACACGCATGCGTCGGCAGCGGCGAAGCCGTGCGGATGAAATACGCCCGCGAGCCCGCCGTCGCTGAGACGCTGCGGTATTTCGACGCCGCCGTTCACGCGCGACGGATCACCACGCCGACGTTCTGCGCGTGCGCGCTCTTCGACCCCGCCGTCCCGCCGCCGGGGCAGTTCACGGTGTACAACGCGATCGCGGGTGAAAAGGAATTGTTCGTCACCGAAACCGGCCACCATGAATGGCTCGGCTCGGCCGAGGAAAGTCGTCGGCAGCGAGAGGCGGGCGATCGGTTCGTCCGACGGCACCTTCGGCTCGGCGTCGACTAACGGGGCGCCGATATATTCTGTGGCGTGGGCGTCCCGCCCACGTTCGCACGAAGCGGTGACGCATTCTTCCGGCTGCGCCGGAACGCGGGCGAGACGCCCACGCCACGATTGCTGAATGCCGACAGCTGTGGAAGACGGCCTTCTCTAGAATGTCGCCCAACTCCGCCGGGGCGGAGTGCATCGCCGTCAAACGTGAGCGGTGTCGAGGACGCGCAGGTCTTCGTTCTGGCGAAGCTGCTGGAGTAGTTGTTTGCCGACGGTGACGTCGAAGCGTGCCGTCTCGTCGTCGAACTGTTCTTCGTTGACGCGTGTGCGCGAGCGAATGAACTGGATCAGGCGGCCGTTGGTGACGTCGCACTCAAGGCGCACGTCCGACTGCTGGCCGCGGACGTAAGCCAGCACCTGTTCCTGCAGATGGCCGAGTCCTTCGCCGGTGCGGGCACTGATGGGCAGGGCCGCGGGGTGCAGGGTTTTCCAGAACGCGGCATTTTCTTTGCCGTCGTCGGTGTCGACCTTGTTCAGCAGCAGCAACTCCGGCTTGCCCGCAGCGCCGATCTCAGTCAGCACGTCGTGCACGGCCTGGTACTGCTGCTGGGCGCGCGGATGGCTGACATCAAGCACGTGCAACAGCAGGTCGGCATGCACCGCTTCTTCGAGGGTGGCCTTGAACGACGCGACGAGCAGGTGCGGAAGATCGCGGACGAAGCCGACCGTGTCCGACAGCAGCACCTCGATGCCGCGCTCCAGCCGCCACGCGCGCGTTTTCGTGTCGAGCGTGGCAAACAGCTTGTCATCCGCGTAAGTGCCGGCCGCCGTTAGGGTGTTGAACAGCGTGCTCTTGCCAGCGTTGGTGTAGCCGACGACGCAGACGGTGTAATGGTCGACGTTGCGCGCCTCGACCTGTCGCGTTTTGCGCTCCTGCACGCGTTCGATGCCGCCGCGCAGTTCCGAGACGCGCTTGCGCACGAGCCGGCGGTCGGTTTCGAGCTGCGTTTCGCCGGGGCCGCGCGTGCCCAGGCCGGCGACGGCGCCGCTCTGGAGGCGCTCGAGGTGGTTCCACATGCGCGTGAGGCGGGGGTAGGTGTACTGCAGTTGCGCCAGCTCGACCTGCAGCTTGGCCTCGGCAGTCTGGGCGCGGGCGGCGAAGATGTCGAGGATCAGCTCGGAGCGGTCGAGAACCTTGATGCCCGCGTCGTGGCCGGAGTCGACGTGCTTGTTGATGAGCTTTTCGAGCGAGCCGATCTGTGCCGGCGAGAGGTCGTTGTCGAACAGTACGACGTTGGCCTTGAGAGCGCGCGCCATCTCGGCGATCTCGATCGCCTTGCCGGTGCCGATGTAAGTGCCGGCGTCGGGGCGCTGGCGCCGCTGGAGGATCGTCCCCGCCACGCGTGCGCCTGCGGTCTTGGCCAGCGAGGCGAGCTCGCTCAGCGGCTCGCGCGGGTCGGCCGTGGAATCCGGGAGGATCACACCGACCAGGACTGCCTGCTCCTGCCGGACCGATAGATGCGTTCGTCGGGGTTCTGCCAAAGTCTTCCTTTTCGCCAGCTATATATTACGTCGGCGCGGGCTTCGCGGATCGCAATATTAAGACTATACATGAGGCGACATGGCAGCGAAGGTCAAGGACGGGGTTCTGCTTTACGTCGACGAACAGATCGACGCCCTGCGGCAGCACGTCCCGGCGGCGTTGACCCAATTCGATGAAAAAGGCGTGCACCAGGCCCGCGTGGCAACGCGCCGCCTGAAGGCGGCTCTCGACCTGCTCGCCGAACCCGCCGGGGCGGAGGCGTTCGGGCCACTCAACCGGGCGGGCCGAAAGCTGCGCCGGCTGCTCGGGCCGCTGCGCGACGCCGACGTGATGATCAAAAATGCCGAAGCCTACGTCGCAGCGGACCGGCACAAGCCGGCGCTGGCATGGCTGACGGGGGTGCTGCGGGCCGACCGCGACCGCCTGCGCGGCCAGGACGCGAAAAAGGCCAAACCGGTCGACAAGCGACTGAAACCGTTCGACGCGTGGTGGTCGCAGCGGCGGGCGATCGAGCCGCAGCTTGCGGGGATCGAACCGGCGATCGTCGCGCGCCTGGCAGCGCAGGCGGAAGCCTTCGCCCGCGACGCCGACGCCCTCGCCGGCGCCGGCCTCGACGCCGTCGCGGCACGTCCGACGCCGCTGGACGTGCACGACCTGCGCATCGACGGCAAGGCCCTTCGCTACACGTTCGAGCTTGCCCAGGCGCACGGCGTGAACGTGCCGAAGCGCGTATTCAAATCGTTCAAGGCCATGCAGGAAGCGCTTGGCGAATGGCACGATTTTGTCGTGCTGGCCGAGACGACGGCCAGGTGCTGGACGGACAAGCAGCTTGCCCTGCACGACCCGTCCCTGGCCGAGGGCGTGCTCGGCCTGGTGAAGCTGTTCTTGAAGGACGCGACGAAGGCGCTGGGCACGTTCAAATCGCGATGGAAGCGCAGCGGCCACGGCGTGCTGGAAGTGGTCGCCCGCTTGCAGCCCACGGCCCCCTCTCCGGCCGCGGCCGTCGTCATTGAACCGCAAACGGTTCTACGTCCGCTGCCGCTAGACGCACCGTCAGACCCGGCAGAGCCTGCGTAAGTTTTTCGATCAACGCCGGCAGCGCCACGCGCTCGCTGTTGGAATGCAGCGTGCACGCGACCGCCATGCCGTGCGCCGCGGCCTTGAGCGCGTCGTGGTGGCGCAGCTCGCCGGTGACGTACACGTCGGCCTTGTGGGATATGGCGGCGTCGAGCAGGTCGTCGCCGGCCCCGGCGCACACCGCCACCCGGCACGCCGGCCCGTCCCACACGCCGGCGGCAAGCAGGTGGGGCACGTTCAGGGCGCGCTTGATCTCGGACACGAACGCCGCGCGTTCGATCGGTCGGGCCAACGTGCCGACGCGACCGATTCCCCGCCCGGTCGGCGGGGCGGCGAGCTGCTGCAAATCGAACGCGGGTTCTTCATACGGGTGCGTGGCCCGCAACGCCGCCAGCACCCGGGCGACGCACGGCTCAGGGACGACAGTCTCGATCTTCACTTCCGGCACGCGCTCGAACTGCCCGGCCTCGCCGGCTGCGGGGTGCGTGCCGTCTTCGCCGAGGAACGTCCCCACGCCGTCGGTGCGGAAGCTGCACCGCGCGTACTCGCCGATCTGCCCGGCGCCGGCCTCGAACAGCGCTTCGGAGACGCGCTCCACCTTGTCGCGCGGCACGAAGGTGACGAGCTTGTGCTGCGTGCCGCGGCGCTCGGCGATGCGCAACGGCCGGCGGTCCTGGAGGCCCAGGAGGTCGGCAAGCACGTCGTTCGTTCCGCCGTCGGCGACGTCCAGCGCCGTGTGTGGCGAGTAGATCGCCACCCCGCGCCGGGCGGCGTCGAACACCAGCGCCGATGGGCCGCCCGCGACCACCCGCGTCAGTGGCTTGAACAGCGGCGGGTGGTAGGCGATGACAAGCTCGCACCCCGCGGCCGATGCCTCGGCGGCGACGGCGGGGGTGTAGTCGATGCAGACGAGCGCGCGGGTCACCGACTGCTTGGGATCGCCCACGAGCAGGCCCACGTTGTCCCACGATTCGGCGTCGGCGAGCGGGGCGATCCGGTCGAGCTCGGCGACTACTTCCGATAGCTGCATGATTCATCTCCGCCTGCCAACGCCAGTTATGCACCTGAAGGTTCTGCGTCATCGCCCGAGGGTAGCGGCGAACTGCCGGGTAAGCCGACCGGGCTTCTCGTCACCGATCGCCCGGCGCTCGATCCGGCAGACGGGCATGACTGACATCACGCTGTTGGTCAGGAAGACTTCGTCGGCCGACAGAACGTCGTCGATCGTTACGGCCCGGAGTTCCACCGGAATCGATTCGTCCTCCGCCGCCGCCAGCACGGCAGCTCGGGTCGTGCCGGGCAGAACGTTCGAGCGCTTATACGGTGTTGCGTCCCGTGCCGCGTCCTGGCGCAGCTCGGCCTGCGTCGGCGGTGTGACGAGCACGCTGTCCTTGACGAGAAATACGTTGCTCACGCACCCCGACTGCAGGAAGTTGTGCACGTTGAACCATAGCGCTTCGCCCGCGCCGCGGCGATTGGCTTCGCGCAACGCGGCGAGGCGCGAAAGGTAGTTCAGCGTCTTGTGCCCGGCCTGGGGGTCGTACGGGTTGAGCTTTTGTTCATCGAGCACAAGCGTCGTCAGCCCTTTTTCGTAATACTCAGCCGGGTACGGCTCGAACGGCGCGGCGGTGATGAACACGTTCGGCCGCGCGTGCGGACCGTGGACGGGGTCGATCTCCGTAACGCCGCGGGTGACCGTGATGCGCATCCGTGCGTCGGCAAGTCCGTTGCGCTCAAGAACGCCTTCGGCCGCGGTCTCGAGATCGGCGTCCTTGTAGGCCAACGGGATGACAAAGGCGTCGCACGATTCGCGCAGGCGGGCCAGGTGGGCGTCAAGACGCACGCAACGCCCGCCGGCGGTACGCAAGGTCGTGAAGACGCCCACGCCGTGCAGCAGGCCCGTGTCGCGCACGGAGACCGACGCGGCGGATTCGTCGGCGTAGTCGCCATTGATCCAGACAAAAGGCATGGCGAAGTTTAGGCGAGGTCAGGGGAACCTTGTTAGCGCTCTCTGGTTCCCTCCGCCTGCAGGAAAGATTAGGCGGGAGCAGGCCACCGCCGCATCGCAATCAATCGCCTCTTCGGTTCCTCCCCTGCGGGGAGGTTAGGTGGGGGCGGGCGGGTGCCTCATCGCAGTTAATCGCCTATAGACGCTCGGCCCTCACCCTACCCTCTCCCGGGGTACCGGGAGCGGGGTTTGGTTCTCGGGCGGCAGCGGGCCGTAGTTGCAGGCTGCTAAGGCCCTCGCCTAGGCTCGCCCGGACGGGAGGGAACCCGTTTCGGACCCGACCCCAAGGGCGCTGAGCAGGGCCCGGGCCTTCACCAGCGTTTCGGCGTATTCGGACTCGGGGTCGCTGTCGGCGACGATGCCGCCGCCGACCGGGACGTGGGCGACGCCCGCGGCGAGGGTCATCGTCCGGATGGCGACGCTGAACTCCATCTCGCCGTTCTCGATCCAGCCGATCGCGCCGCAGTAGACGCCGCGTCGGGTCGGTTCGAGTGCGTCGATGATCTGCATGGCCCGGATCTTCGGGCATCCCGTGACGCTGCCGCAGGGGAAGGCGGCGCGCAGGACGTCCAAGAGCGTGACGTCGTCGCGCAGGATGCCCTCGACGGTGGCCACGCCGTGGACGACGGTGGCGTGGGTCTCGATCTCGCGCGCCGACAGCACCCGGACGGTGCCGGTGCGGCATATGCGGCCGAGGTCGTTGCGCTGCAGGTCGACGATCATCGCCAGTTCCGCCCGGTCTTTGGCGCTGGCGACCAGTTCCGCTTCCATGCCGGCGGCGGCCGGGCGGGTGCCTTTGATCGGCCGGTTGACAATCCGCCGGCGGCCGTCGGGAAGGCGCTCAACCTTGAAGAATAGCTCGGGCGAATTGCTGATGATCGCGTAGTCACCGAAGTCGAGCAGGGCGTCGTAGTGACCGGGCGTGGCAGTGCGGAGGCGGGCGTAAATTTCGGCGGGAGACAGCGGCGTGTCGATGCGCAGCTGCTGGGCAAGATTGATCTGAAACACGTCGCCCGCCGCGACGTATTCGATGCACCGGCGGACGGCGGCGAGATACGCGGCTTTCGTAAAGTTCGAGCGCGCCGCGCTGGCGCGCGGCCCTGCGTCGGATGGCGCGGGGCATGGATCGCGGGATGCCCCGCATTTCAGAAATGCCGCCATCGGCAGATAAAGGCCGGTCGGGGGCGGGGCGGGGAGTCTTTCGAAACAACGGCCAAGGTCGTAGGCGAAGAACCCGGCGTAGCGGGCGGATTTTGATCTTTCTTCCAATGCGTCCAGCAGCCCGCGGGCAGCGCCGTGGGCGTCGTCATCGTCGGCGGACTCGACCGCTAATCGGAGCTCTATATCGATCCCGCCCGCCGCGAAGGTGCGGGCCCATGTAGGGCTGTGCGAAGAGTCGAATCGGAGGCGCGGCATCGCGGGGTAGCTTAAAGCCTGTCACGCACTTTTCCGATCAGGCTGCGTGCTTGCGGCGTCCGGCGTTACTCGGATGGCCCGATCATCGGGAGGGCGAGGCGGGGAGTGCATCCAACTTGCTATGGTTCCAGGAAGGGGCCTTTCGACGACAGCGAATCTCAACGTTCAAGCCCTCTCCCTAACCCTCTTCCAGTGTACCGGGAGAGGGAATCGATCCCAGACGAGAGCGGCCCCCGGGCATCCGGGGGCCGCCATACTGGTTTTGTCGATCGAGCAGTCCGCGGTGGGCGGCCTTACTTGATGAACAGCATTTCGCGGTACGTCGGCAGCGGCCAGAGGTCGTCGGCGACGATGGTCTCGAGCTTGTCCGCGGCCTCGCGGACGATGCCCAGGGCCGGGAAGATTTCGGCGCGGGCGTGCTTGGCGTGGTCGTAGGGTTCACCGTCGGAGGTGTGGCCCACGGCGTGGTCGAGCTTGTCGATCGCCGTCGACAGCTCGCCGATCGTGGCAGAGAGGTCGGTCAACAGTTCCATGCCTGCGGGCTTGGCGATGCCGGCGGTTTTGGCGGCGGTGACGCTCGATGCCAACTCGCCCTGGTACCGCAGGGCGGCGGGCAGGATCATCGTCTTGGCCATCATGACCGCCGTCTTGCCTTCGATCACGAGGGCCTTGACGTAGGCTTCGCTGAGAATGTTGAAGCGGCTGCGCAGCTCGGCTTCGTTGTACACGTTGTACTTCGTGAACAATTCGATCGTGTCCTTGCGGACGACCACCGGCAGGGCTTCGATCGTGTTCTTGTGGTTCGCCAGGCCGCGCTCGGCGGCTTCCTTGTGCCACTCTTCGGCGTAGCCGTTGCCGTTGAACAGGATGCGCTTGTTCTCCTTGTAAACCACCGGCAGCAACTCGGCGATGGCGGCCTTGAGGTCTTTGCCGCCCTTGATGGATTTCTCCAACTCGCCTGCCATGTAGTCGAGCGATTCGGCGATGATCGTGTTCAGCACCGTGTTCGGCCCGGCGATGTTGGCGCTGCTGCCGACGGCGCGGAACTCGAACTTGTTGCCCGTGAAGGCAAACGGCGACGTGCGGTTGCGGTCGCCGGTGTCCTTCGGGAACTGCGGCAGCGCCGAGGCGCCGGGCGAGAACATGCCGCCGGCCTTGGTGGTCTTGGCGCCGCCTTTTTCGATCTGGCCGTAAATATCGGTGAGCATGTCGCCGAGGAAGATCGAAATGATTGCAGGCGGGGCCTCGTTGGCGCCGAGCCGATGGTCGTTGTGGGCCGACGCGATCGAAAGACGCAAAATCTCCTGGTACTTGTTCACCGCGCGGATGACGCTGGTGCAGAAGACGAGGAACTGCAGGTTGTCGTGGGTGTTGTTGCCCGGCTCGAGCAGGTTCTCGCTGTCGGTGCCGATCGACCAGTTGTTGTGCTTGCCGCTGCCGTTGATGCCCGCGAAGGGCTTCTCGTGCTGCAAGCAGACAAGGCCGTACTTGTCGGCGGTCTTGCGCAGGATCTCCATCACCTGGTTCTGGTGATCGACCGCGAGGTTGCTGCTCTCGTACGTCGGGGCGATTTCGTACTGGCTGGGGGCCACCTCGTTGTGGCGGGTCTTGACGGGGATGCCGAGCTTGAACAGCTCGGCTTCGCAATCGCTCATGTACGCCAGCACGCGGTCGGGGATCGTGCCGAAGTATTGGTCTTCAAGCTCCTGGCCCTTGGGCGGCGGGGCGCCGAACAGCGTGCGGCCGGTGGCGATCAGGTCGGGGCGGGCGTAATAAAAGTTCTTGTCGATCAGGAAGTATTCCTGCTCCGGCCCGACCGTGCAGGTGACTTTCGTCCCTTCCTTGCCGAAGAGCTTGAGGATGCGGGCGGCCTGCTTCTCGACCGCGTCCATCGACTTGAGCAGCGGCGTCTTTTTGTCCAGCGCCTCGCCCGTCCAGGAGAGGAACGCGGTGGGAATGCAGAGCGTCGCGCCGTTGGGGTTTTCGACGATGTAGGCGGGGGACGTCGGGTCCCATGCGGTGTATCCGCGGGCCTCGAAGGTCGCCCGCAGGCCGCCGCTGGGGAAGCTGCTGGCGTCGGGCTCGCCCTGGGTCAATTCCTTGCCGCTGAACGACGCCAGCGCCCCGCCGGTGCCGGTGGGGGTGACGAACGTGTCGTGCTTCTCGGCGGTCCCGCCCGTCATCGGCTGGAAGATGTGCGAGTAGTGGGTCGCGCCCTTCTCGACCGCCCAGTCCTTCATGGCCGAGGCGACGGCGTCGGCGATGCTCGGGTCCAGCGGCATGCCCTTCTTGATCGTCTCGTGCAGCTTTTTGAAAATCGGCTTCGGCAGCCGCTGCTTCTGCACGTCTTCGGAAAACACGTTGACGCCAAACAGGTCTTTGACGTGGGTGGTCTTGAAGTCGATGAAGTTGAGCTTGGTCTTGTTCGTAACGATCGCCGCGACGGCGGCCTGACGGGCATTGGACATTGCTGCTAGCCTCGAAAAAGTGGTTTCGCGGTGGTCCCGGGAGAGGCTCCCGACGGCGTCACCGCGGCTTGCGCCGATGGCGGGGGTATAAACCTACGGCCGGGAGGCTGTCAAAATACCAGCCTCTTCCCCGACGTCGCCGCCGGCGAATAGTCATGCAAAAAGCGTGCGAGATCGATAGACTACGCCTTTTATCGCCCGCCTGCACTCTTTGGCAGCGATTCGCGCGGCGAAAACCCGGGCATGCTTAAAAAAGAGTCGGTCCCGTCGTAATCCGGGCGCAATCCGCCTGGGGATGAAATTTCGTACCCGTCACGCCGTCTGCTAGATAGAGGCAGGCGCGTGGTCGCGTGATCGGGCGCTTCGTCGGAAGCGGCCCGTCGGGGCCGACGGCGGTCAAACGGGGTGTTGGGCGCGGCATTGTGACGCAGTGCGTCGTAATAGCCGCACATTTATTTCGCTACCACGTACAGGATGGGTTAAACCCGTATGGCGTGTCGTTCCCCGTTCACTGCACGGGGACGTTCAAACTGCCATCGCAGAGGAAAAAGGCTCGAATGATGCGATCGATCTCCGCCGCCTGTGTCGAAACATTAGAAAACCGTCAACTCATGTCGGCGTCCGTCGCCGACCTGCCGTACCGACTGATCGGCCCGTCCGCGGGCTTGTCGGCGGCGGCGAACGGGGCGGTCATCACGAAGGCATCCGCCAACGTGCTCGGGGCCCAGCAGGCCAATCCGACTATAAACGTTGACCTCGACACCGCGATCGTCTTCAACGTCGCCCCGCCCGTCGGCGGCGGCGGCGTGGACGACGCCACCCTCACCGGCGGGGCCAATGGCTCTGTGCGGCTGTTCGACGTGACGGGCGGCAACGCGATCGTCTCGACGGAAAAGCCGCTCAGTTCCGGCGGCGGCGACACCGTCACGCTCCGGCCGTCTCTGGATCTACTGCCGAACCGAACCTACCGCGTCGAGATCAACACCGGCGCCGCCAAGGCCGCCGATGTCGCAGGCAACGTATACGATCCGTTCAACTATCAATTCACCACCGGTACCTTCGTCGCCGCTGGTGATGACAACGTCTTCTTTGACAAGTCCGAACAGGTCGTCAAAGGCCTGAACCAGAACGGCTCGTTTTCGGCCATCACGATCGGCCCCGACGGCAAGCTCTACGCCGCGACGCTGCAGGGCTTCATTTATCGCTACGACATCAACGCCGCGACTGGCGCGCTCTCGAACGAAACGACGTTCGACATCATCCGCGACAACAACGGCGGTGGGCGATTCATCACCGGCCTGACGTTTGACCCACGCTCCACGGCAGCAAATCCCGTGCTGTGGGTTTCGCACGGCCAGCAACGCTACGGTGACAACGGGCCCGGCACGGGCATTGGCAACTTTGCCGACAACTACACCGGCAAGATCAGCCGGCTGACGAAAAACCTGACCGAGTACCAGGACGTCATCGTCGGCATCCCGCGGTCGGTCAAGGACCACCTCAACAACCAGATCGCCTTCGACGCCGTTGCGAAGAATCTTTACTTTGTCATCCCCAGCAACACCGCGATGGGCGCGCCCGACACGACCTGGGGCATGCGCCCGGAGGACGCCACCACGGCGGCGCTGTTCCGGTTGCAACTGCGCTCCAAAGGCACGCGCGTCGGCATTGAGGAATGGCTCTCGTCCGGCAAGGGGCCGATCGATCTCACCGTCAACAGCAACGGCTCGCTGCGCTATAACCCATTCAAAGGCACCAACCCGCTGCGGTTTTACGCCACCGGCATCCGCAACGCCTACGACATGGTGTTCCACAGCAACGGCCGGCTCTACCTGCCCACCAACGGCTCGGCGGCGGGCGGCAATACGCCCACCGGCGGCGGGGTAACCGGCGTGAACAACGTGCAGCAGGACGTCGAAGACTACCTGCTCGACGTGCAGGAAGGCGGCTACTACGGCCAGCCGAACCCGCAGCGCAACGAGTTCGTCCTCAACGGCGGCAATCCCACGTCCGGCACGGACGCATTCCAAGTGCCGTCGTACGCCGTCGGCACGCTGCCCTCGAGCAACTACCGCGGGGCGGCGTATTCGTACGGACTGCACATCTCGCCCAACGGCGTGATCGAGTACAAGTCGAACGCCTTCGGCGGCAGACTCAAGGGCGCGCTCATCACGGCCCGCTACAACGCCGGCTCGGACCTTGTCGTCGTCAAGCCCAACGCCGACGGCAGCTTCAGCGGCGCGGCGTCGACGACCGTCGGCATCAACGGCTTCAAAGACCTCGGCAGCCCGCTCGACCTGGTCGAAAACCCACTCACCGGCGACATCTACGTCGCCTCGCTCACCACGCGCACCGGCGGCAACGGCAAGATCACCTTGCTCCACCCGCGCTCCGGCACGCTCACCCCGCAGGGCGGCAACGCCACGCGGCCGACGTTCTTCGGGTTCTACGACGCCCCAGGCGACACCACTGCCGCCACGCGAACGATCACCCTCCAGAACACCGGCAATTTCAAAACCGTTTTCGACCCCTCGCTCGTGCGCTTCACCGGCCGCGATCGCAAGCTCGGCGGCTTTGAAGTGACGAACCTGCGCCAGCTCATCGAAGCCGGCCCGGTGACGCTCGATCCGCCCAGCGGCAACACCCCGGGCGACTCGGTGACGTTGCAGGTGAAATACATCCGCACGGCAGGCAGCGGCGACCGCGCGGTCAACCTCGTCTACCCGACCGGGAAAGCCGCCGTGGGCGAGCAGTTCTCATCCCTCCAACTCCGTGGCTTCGCGCCGGCGGCGGCTAATACCGCTTCGGCGTTCTCGAAAGCGCCGATCAAGGCCGCCCCGCTGGCGGCGCAGGCGGCGCCGAAGATCAGCGTCACCCAGAAGGCGATGTACTTCAACGCCGTCAAGGGCACGGGCAACACGCAGATTCTCCGCGTCACCAACACCGGCGACCGCAACCTCACGCTGCGGCCCGGCGCGGTCACGCTGCTCGGCGGCGATCGGCGGAATTTCAGCGTCGAGTTCCCTGCCGACGGCATTTCCATCCGTCCGGGCCGGCGGTTCGATCTGAAGATCACCTTCAACTCCCCCGTGGCATTCGACGGCCGCGTGCGCGTCGCCCGCGTACGCATCCTCAGCACCGACCCGGTCACCCCGGCCGTCGTTGTCTCGCTGAACGCGCTGCCGACCAACGGCATCGGCAACAACAACGAGCCGTCGCTGCAGAAGGTGTTCGACGTCTACGGCTTCACGAAAATGAACACCGGCGACACCACGCCCGACGAATACCAGCTCGGGACGCCGTCGTCGGCGAGCACCGAAACCACGGTGCAGGCGCTGCAGCGCGTCGATCCGAAGCTGCCGGTGGTCATCCGCCCGCTGGCGGTGTTCGGCACCGACAACGGCCCGACCGTCCGCGTCGGCACCTACACCCCGGGCCGCGCCGAGAGCGGCGAATTGCTGTGGTACGTCCCGCGCGAAAGCGCGCAATCCGTGCAGCCGATCGTCTACGGCCAGACGCAGATCGACCCGGGCAGCGCCCCGTTCGGACTGATCGCGCAGTTCCCGGGCTTCAACAACAACGACGCCAGCGACCGCCTCGTTTACAGCGAAGACAGCCTCAACAGCAACTTCGAGCCTAGCGCCGCCGGCCGACGGAAAATGCGCTTCTACCCGTACATCGACCAGAACGGCACGGCCGTGCCGAACGCGTACATCGTGGCGGTTGAAGAGTTCACCTCCGCCTACGACCAGCAGGACGTGGTCTTCGTCGTCACCAACGTGCAGCCCGCGGCCGCCAAGCCGACCCTGGGCGTGACGGGGCAGTTCTACTCCGCGGAGAACAACCGCCTCGTGTTCAACAAGGTCGAAAACTCCGACCCGAACTTTGCCAACGTCACGCGCACCGAAGAAAGCGTCTTCATCCGGAACACCGGCAGCGGCAATCTGGCGGTGAACTTGTCCACCTCCGGCAGCTTCGCGGTCGTCAGCGGCGGTACGTCGTTCACGCTCGGGGCCGGCGAGCAGCGCACGGTGACCGTGCGCTTCACCGCCTCGAGCGGCGCGACCAACAGCGGCAGCCTTTACACAGGCAACCTGACGATCAACAGCAACGACCCGACGAACCCGCAGAAGATCTACAAGCTCGCCGGCTGGTGGCAGGAATTCTCCGAGTTCCGTCCCGAGAACAACGGCATCTCGCTCGAGCCGTCGTCACGGGCGATCGTGCAGGACCTGTTCGGCTACACCACCGTGCTGGCCAACGACGGACAAAGTCTCAGCACCAATGGCGTCGTCCGCGCTACGGGCGAGGAAGTGCTCTCCCCGTACTGGGAGGCGGCTGACGACAACGGGCAGGTGCGCGTGACGCAACTGGCTTCGTACCACAACCAGACCTTCACCGACCCCAACACCGGCAACCCGCTGCCGACGCGCACGTTCCTGAGCTGGTTCAAGAAGGGCAGCGCCACAGTCTCGGGCATCGGCGGCCTGACGCACATCAGCGGCGCCGGCCAGAGCGTGCTCCCGCGGCGGCAGAACGGTTCGCCGTCAACGATCACGGCAGGGGCGTTCCAGGCCGGCAACAGCCAGTTCGGCTTCCTCGTCGAAGGCGCTGGGTCGAGCGATCCGGCCAAGAACCGCGATGCCGACGACGCCGCCAACTTCGGCCACTTCGTGCGGTTCTGGCCGGCGAAGGATTCCGAGGGCAAGGTGATCCCCAACAGCTATCTCATGCTGCACGACTACAACCGTGAATTCACCAACTACGACTTCAACGACAACATCTACCTTGTCGAAAACATCGTGCCCGCCGACGCGGTGAAGTCGCCGCTTACGGTGTTCACTGAAGACACGAGCAAGGGCGCCCGCATCGCGTTCACGTCGCCGGCGACGGGCTCGCGGATCACGGGCTTTAACGTGTTCCGTTCGTCGACGGTGGACGGCGCCTATAGCTTGTTGAATGACGCCCCCTTGGCACGCCGCCCGGTAACGGTGTTCGTCGACACGAGCGTGACGGCGAACCAGACGTTCTTCTATAAGATCGTCAGCGTCGGCACGAACGGAAAAGTCAGCCAGCCGGTGACCGTCAGGGTCTAAGACTCGGCCACCTGCTGATGCGATTGAACCCGAAGCGCCAGGTCTGCCTGGCGCTTCGGTGCGTTGAGGGGCCTCCGTACATCGTGGGGTGGGCGTCTCGCCCGCCTGCATTGGGAAGGGCTGGTCAGACGCTCACCCCAAGCATTGGTCGCGCCGATGGTCTTTTCTTGACAGCGTTTGCGGCAACGATTAGCGTCCGGTGCGCAACGTTCGGTGGAGAACCAATCGTCATGATGCGTCGTCGGAACGTGACAGCCGCGGTAGCCGCGGCGCTCTGTGTCTCCACCGCCGCGGCCCTTGCCGCGGATCTTCCCGCGGCCGCACGTCAGGCCGCGCCGGTGCCGCCGGCAATGGCGGCCACCATCACTCAATACGTCAACGCCCAGATCGATGTCGTCCTCGGCCCCGACGCCAAGGCCGCGGGGATCGCCCGTGACGAACTCGCGCGGCAGACCGAGACGTCGCCGGCGGTCACGCCGTCGGCGGATTTCCGCGCGGCGTACGTTTCGGCGATCGAAGCCAACCTGCCGAAGCTCCTCAAATCCAGCCGGGTCGGCCACCGCCTTGCCGGGGCGATCGTGGTCACGCGTGTGGCCAAAGCGACGTCGCTCTCATCGCTGGAGGACGAGATCATCCTGCTCATGAACGATTCGTCGCCGGCCGTGGCGCTGTGGGGTGTGAAGGGCGCACGGGCCGTCGTGCCCGGCGTGCTGAGCCTGAAGGCCCGTCTGGGCAACCAGAAGCTCACCGAGAACGTCGTTACCGCCGTCACGCGCCACCCCGGAACGGGCGCGCTCGTGCAGGAGGCGTACGCCGCCCTGGACGTCTCGGCCGCGCAGCCGCCGGTGCCGCCGGCCGGCCTCGTCGTCGGCACGCAGGCCACACTGGCGCTGCTGGAAGCGCGCATCGGCGAGTACGTCAAAGGCATGCCCAGCGCGCCCATGGCCGACCGCGACCCGCCGCTGTATTTCGGCAAAACGCCCGTGAACAGCGCCATCGACGCGAAGGAAAAAGTCCGCGTCGTGCAGGCGCTGTGCAACCTGATGTCCGTCTCCGCCGAGCGGCTCATTGACCGCGGCGGGACCGAGCGCCAGGAGCTGATGCTCGTCGCCCAGGGGGCGGCGGGGGCGCTGATCGTGCAGATGCAGATCGCCGGCAGCACCCCGGCCAACGAAGCCCAGGCCACCGCCGCCATCGCGGCACTCAAGCCCGTGCGCGACCTCGACCGCCAGCTGCCGGCACAAATCAAGGCGGTCGTTGATGGCGCAGTCGCGGCGATCAAGGCCGTGCCGCAGTTCACGGCCCTGAAAAACGCGCCTGCCGTGCAACCGCTGGCCGTCGCGGCGCCCGCCGGTGCGGTCCTGCCGGCCGGGGGATAGTGCGTCGCCGCTTTTCCGTCCCGCCGCATCTCCTTGCCCCATGCGCCTGTCGTTCCCGCTCATTCTCCTGCTCGCGGCGGCGGGGCTGCTTTCCTGCGACCGCGACGACGACGCCGGGCGGCGCGTCTTCCGCTTCATTAACCGCGGCGACATCTTTACCCTTGATCTCAACGGGATGTCCTACGCGCAGGATTTCCGCCTCACCTACGCCATCCGCGAAGGCCTCTACGCCCCAACTGGCCCGGAGAACAAGCCCGTGCCCGCCGGCGCAGAGCGGCACAGCGTTTCGCCCGACGGCAAGGTGTACACGTTCTTCCTGCGGCGCGACGCGAAGTGGTCCAACGGCGACCCCGTCGTCGCCGGCGACTACGTCTTCAGTTGGAACCTACTGCTCGAAAGCCCCGGCGAATACACCTACCTGTTCTACGCCATCACCAACGCCGAGGCGTATGAGAAGGCCTGCGCCCAAGGCGCCGGCGCGACGGCGGCAAGGCCGGCGATCCGCGCGGTCGACGACTACACGCTCGAAGTCACCCTCGACCGGCCGGTCACGTACTTTCTCGACCTCACTGCGTTCCCGATGTTCTACCCCCGGCACGCCGCGTCGATGCAGAAGTTCCGCCGCGAGATGGGCGGCCGCGTGAGCTACGACAACCTCTACACCCGCCCGCCCGCGGTCGTCACCAACGGCCCGTTCAAGCTCGTGCGATGGGATTTCAAACGCTCGCTGCGGCTCGAGCGCAACGAGCACTACTACGCCACCGACCAGGTCGGCCTCGACGTGATCGAGAACATCGTCAACGACAACCCGTTGAGCCAACTGCTGCAGTACGACGCCGGGGCCGTGCACTGGGTCGCCGAGGTGCAGCCCGATCTCGCCGCCGATCTGCGCG
>DASVSS010000178.1:0-21504 GCA_036387945.1 Tepidisphaeraceae bacterium
GCGGATCGACGAGAAGTTCGCCAAGGACCAGCTGATGCTATTCCTGCGCGAATGGTACATGCACCCCAACGGGCAGTTGCCGGCGTACGAGTTCGCTTTCGGCGACGTCAACCCGCCGGTGCACGCCTGGGCGTGCTGGCGCGTGTACAAGATGACCGGCGTCAAGGGCAAGCGCGACCGCGCGTTCCTGGCGCGCAGCTTCCAGAAGCTCATGCTCAACTTCACCTGGTGGGTGAACCGTAAAGACGCCGCCGGCAAGAACCTGTTCGGCGGCGGGTTCCTCGGGCTCGACAACATCGGTGTCTTCGACCGCAGCCAGCCGCTGCCCACCGGCGGCCGGCTGGAGCAGGCCGACGGCACGGCGTGGATGGCGTTCTTCTGCGGCACGATGCTGTCGATGGCGCTCGAACTCGCGGCCGAAGACCCGGTCTACGAAGACGTCGCCAGCAAGTTCTTCGAGCATTTCATCGCCATCGTCGACGCCATGCACCGCGTCGGCGGCACCGGCCTGTGGGACGAGGAGGACGGCTTCTACTACGACCAGATCTTCATCGCAGGCGAGGCCCACCGCCTCAAGGTCCGCTCGATGGTCGGCATCATCCCGCTCTTCGCCGCCGAGGTGCTCGACGGCGACACCGTGCACCGGCTCAAGGGATTTAAGAAGCGCCTCGACTGGTTCGTGAAGTACCGCCCCGATTTGCGCAAGTACATCTGCATCGACGAACGCCGTGCCGATCACATGATGCTGCTGGCGATCCCCAACAAAGAGCGCTTGGCG
The DNA here is from genome assembly GCA_036387945.1 of Tepidisphaeraceae bacterium. Taxonomy (GTDB): domain Bacteria; phylum Planctomycetota; class Phycisphaerae; order Tepidisphaerales; family Tepidisphaeraceae; genus DASVSS01. The sequence goes on from DASVSS010000178.1 coordinate 779, forward strand.
CGCGTCCTCAAATACATCCTCGACGAAAACGAGTTCCTCGCCCCGCACGGCGTGCGCAGCCTCAGCAAGACCCACGACGAGCCGTACAGGTTCAGCTTCGACAGCAAGGAATGGTGTCTCAAGTACGAGCCCGGCGACAGCCAGACCCACCTCTTCGGCGGCAACAGCAACTGGCGCGGCCCGATCTGGTTTCCCCTCAACTACCTGCTCATCGAAGCCATCGAGCGCTACCACTTCTTCTACGGCGAAGAATTCAAGATCGAATGCCCCACCGGCAGCGGCACGATGATGACGCTCCAGGAAGTCGCCAACGAGCTGCGCAACCGTTTGATGAGCCTGTTCCTGCCCGACGAAACCGGCCGCCGTCCCTGCCACGGCGGCGAAGAACGCTTCGCCACCGACCCGCACTGGAAAGAGCTGCTGCTCTTCCACGAATTCTTCCACGGCGACACCGGCAAGGGCCTGGGCGCCAGCCACCAGACCGGCTGGACGGCGCTGGTGGCGGAGTTGATCCGATGAGCGCCTACGATGCGCTTCGGAGTGCGAACAGGGCTACACATTCCTGGGTGCCTGGGTGCCTGGGTGCCTGGGTGCCACGGTTTGGTACTCCAAGCCGTGCTTTTGCGGTCAAAGACACGGCTTGGAGTACCAAACCGCGGCACCCGGAGTAACGCATTGCGACACATTGGCTCTAAGGTGCACAACAAGCGGTAAGCCCACCGGGCGACAATGCTGACCGCGCGGGCTGGCGTGCCGGGCGATGTTTTCAAGGCTTAACGGCCTTGTACGGACTGAACAGAATCCGCATCAGCTCGGGAAAGTTTTGGGGAACTTTGTCGACCTTCAAATTCATGTCCTTGTAAATCGGCTCGACCTCCTGCCAGGTGTCTGAGACGAGTTGCGATTCGATGTCGCGCCGGATTCGCTCTGTTTCGGACTCCGGCGCACGGCTCGTGATGGACGATCTAACCGTCGCATAAACGCTGATCGCCAGGGCCAGCACCGACATCAGTAGCGCGGCATTCGATTTCATCCGAGCATCCTATCTCACCGCCGAATTTCGGTATTTTTTCGCCGACTTTTTGCGGCGGATCGGGATAATGCAATTCGGGCGGTGCCGCGGACGAGGGGCGGTCGGCGGGACGCGCAGGACGGGGGCGGCGCGGGGGATAGCGCTCATGAAAAGGGTTGGTAATCTCGGCGGTTTACGGCGCCGCTGGCGCACGGTGCGCGGCGGCGTAACGGGTCGCAGGGCCGAGGGTTGGGCCGGGGCGGGGTCAAAACGTGTTTGAAAAATGGCAGGAACGACGGCGTCGGTTTCAATGGGGTTGCCGCGGAATCGGGCAAGGCTCGATCGTGGCTTGATCCCGCGTCACCGGCGTGCGCGGGGAGGCACCCCGGGCCGCCCGGGCGTACAATGTCGCTTCAACAGGACGGACCGCATGACGGCATGGCGGAGCATGATGGCGATACTCGCCCTTTGCGCGGCGACGGCCGCGGGCGGGGTGATCGTGACCAAGGACGGCACGCGCGTCGAAGGCGATTTGAAAAAATCGCCCGACGGGTGGGACGTCGTCGGGCCCGGCGGGAAAATCACCAGCGTCAAGACCGCGGACGTGCAGGCGATCTTGCTGTCCAACGACAGCTCGCCGGGCATGGACGGGTTGTACTCGCTGCGCCGCAGCGTCGAGAACCTCGACGATTTCCCCAAAATCCTCGAGCGCTACAAGCGGTTCATCGACCAGGCGAACGACCCGGCGGTGATCGAAGAGGCTCGCCGCGACGTGGCGACCTGGAAGCAGCGGCAGCGCGACGACATGGTGCGCGTGGGCCGTAAGTGGGTCACCCGCGTCGAGCAGCACCGCCAGCAGCTCGAGGCGTTCGCGCTGATCGACACCGCACGCGCCCAGATCCGCGCCGGCGACCTGGCGGCGGCGGGCAAGACGACCCAGCAGATGCTCGCCCTGGACCCGCAGAACGTGTCGGCGTTTTATCTCCAGGGCGTGATCGCGATGCGCGGCAACAAGCCGGCCGAGGCGCGCAAGGCGTTCGACGCGGCGCGGGCGATCGTCGGCGACCACGCGCCGACGCTTTACAATATCAGCGTGCTGCACGCGCGCATGAAGCAGTGGCCGGCGGCGGTGACGACGCTGCACGCGAGCCTGGGCGCGGCGCCGAACGTGCGCGAATTGCTGGACGCCGCCGCCGAGCTGCTGCAGCTCGTGCCCGACGCCCGCGACCCGGGCCCCGCGACCAAGGCGCTGGCGGCCCGCTTCGCCGAGCAGGACGCGGTGCTGGCCAAGGAGATGGAAGCAAAGCAGATGTACCGCTGGGGCGCGACGTGGGTGGACAAGGCCGCCTACGACAAGCTCGCCGAGGCCGACAAGACGGCGAAGGAAAAGATCGACAAGATGCAGAGCGATTTCGAATTGACGCAGAACCGCGTCAACGCGATCGAGACGCAGACGAAGGAGAACGAAGCGACGTTACGCGAGATCGAGCTGCGCAGCTTCACGCGCACGGCCGACGGCACGACGATCCGCCTGCCGCTGCCGCAGGCGTATTACGAACTGAAGAACGCCAACGCCGCCCTCGTGGCCGAGCGGAAGGAAATGCTGGCGCGGCTCGACGCCCTGCGCAACGCCGCCAAGCGGGCGGTGAACGACTTCCCGGTGCCCAAGTACGCTGGCGTGCTGACGCCGATCGACGAAGACGGCGTGCCGGTGATCCTGCCCCCGGGCATGGAGCCGCCGGGCCCGGCGTCGCGCCCCGCGACGCAGCCGGCACCCCCGCCGGTGATCCGCATCGGGCCGGGCCCGGGCGCGGTGGAAAGCGCCGAGTGAACCGCCGTGGCGGGCGGTCGCCGCTGTCCTCCCCTGTACGCGGGGGAGGGTAGGGAGGGGGCGAATGCCACCGCCTCATCGCACGAACCGCCGATGTGCTGTTCTTCCCCTGCGGGCGAGGTCAGGCAGGTGACCGGCCGCATCGCTGCTCCGAAGCGCCAATCCGGTTCCTCCCCTGCGGGGGAGGTTAGGTGGGGGCGGGCGGGCGCCTCATCGCAATGTCTGTGCGTAGACGTGCCGGCCCTCTCCCTACCCTCTCCCGGAGCACCGGGCGAGGGATTTAGGTCTTTGGCGTCGGCGAGCCGCTGTCGCAGGTTAAGGGGCTGCCCCCATGGCCTTCCCCGGAAGGGAAGAACCGGCATCGTCGCAATGCCGCAGCCGCCTCCGCCGCATGCGGGGGGAATACTCGATGACGCCGTTCAATAACCTGCGCGATCATTTGAGGTTGAGGAATTCCATCATGTGCTGGTCGAACACCTTCTGCGCCTGCGGGTCGCTCAACGGCAAACGGAGTTCGTTGATGACTTTTGTGCCCATGCCGATCCATTCGCGCCAGCAGTCGGCGCAGGTGTTGTCCTGGATCAGCTTGCCGGTCGCGTGGCTGAACGGCTGGCGGGCCATGCGCGGCTTCACCAGGCCGCAGCGCTTGCAGTGGACTTCGCCTTCTGTAGGCGCGCGGGCGGGCTCGGCGGCGGCGGCGAGGTCGGGCATCTCGACGCCGAATTCCTTGAGCTGCTTGACCATGTCGTTGCGCGGCACGAAGTCGCCGCGCTCGTGGGCGACGCGGGCACCGCGCTTGAGCGTCTCGATCGCGTCGAGCTGCTTGCCCTGCTGCACCTGCGCCGCGGCGAGGAGTTGGTACGCCTTGCTCATCTTCGGCGACAGCGCGATCACCTGCTCGAACGCCGCCGCCGCCTCCCCGTGGCGGGCGGCGTCGGCGTAGGCCCGGCCGAGCGAGAAAAAGGCGAGCTCGTCCTTCGGATTGGCCTCGGCCATGGTGCGGAACTGTTCGATGCGGGCGGTGGGGTCGGTCATGGTCGCTCCTGCGGGGGAATTAGTGGTTAGGAGTTAGGAGTTGGTGAGAAGCGAAAGCATGCGTGTTTCACCGATTCCTAACTCCGAACCACCAACTCCCTTGCATTCATTGTTGGTTTGCCGCGTCTTTAACTAAGCCTGCCTGACGCAGCCCCAGCGTGCGGCGGTCGAAATAGTAAAGATTACGCGATGGCTGACGCGCGGCATAGTAGGCGATGATCCGGCGATTCTTCTCCGGGCCCAGGTCGTGGGCGAGCACGATCGGGTTGTCGTCGATCCCGGCGGCGGCGAGATTGTAGACCGGCTCGACGTGCGGGCTTTGCGACGGGTCATAGCGGATCAGCACCAAAGCCGGCGACGCGACGCGCTGCTGGAATGTACCGAACACGTTCCGTAGCGTCTCCACTCCGTGTCCGACCATGCCGGCCTGCGGCGTGCGCAGGGCCGCCAGCGTCGCCAGCGCCAGCACCGACAGCGCCAGCGCCGCGCGGCCGTTCTCCACCCGCCGGCCCAGGGCCGGGACGGCGGCGACGCTGCTGGCGGCGACGAGCGTCAACAGTGCCGGGGCGATCTGCACGCTGTAGTTGGGTAGGTATGTGTGATACGTCATGTACAGCGCGACGAACAGCACCACGATCGCCCACAACACCCGCACCGCCGGCCGGCGGATCAGCAGCAGTGACAGCGGCAGCGCGACGATCAGCAGCGGATCCGGCAAGCCGGTGAGCAGGATCGCCCGCACCCGCCAGGCGATCGCCTGCAACGGCGTATCGCTTAGGTGCTCGGACTGCAGCGGCGCGACGAAGGCGCGGAACATTACTTGCTTCTGCGTCAGTTCGGATTTCGACGCGAAAGCCGCAGGGTCGCGCTGGGTGTCGAAGGTGTCGAGCCCGACGAATTCCTGCCGCGTGTACAACGAAATCGGCAAGTCGAATGGCGAGCCGGTGACCGCCACGTGCTGCATCAGCATCAGCGCCACGAACGGCATTGCCGCGGCGACGGCGACGGCGATCTGCAGGCCCACGCGCCGCCAGTTCGCCGGGCGGATCGTCGACAGCACCGCGACCGCCACGGGCAGGCAGAACGCGATCGATTCCAGCGGGCGGGTGATCGCCAACCATCCCGCCAGCGCGCCGCACGCCGCCGCCAGCGCGACCCCCGGCCGCTCGCGCCACCGCAGCCAGCCGTACACCAGCCCCATGCCCAACAGCGTCGCGAAGGTGTGCGACATCGACATCGTGGGCACATACCCCATTGCCGGCAGGCCGGCGATCGCCGTCGTCGTCGCCAGTGCCAGCAGCCGACTGCCGAGCACGCGGGCGGCGACAAGCTGCGTGGCCAGCATCATCCCCGCGGCGATCAGCAGCGGCCACGCCGCCCATGGCAAGCCCAGCGCCACCGGCAGCGCGTACGCCAGCGCGGCGCCGGGGAAGTACATCGAGGCGTAAACAGGTTTGACGAGGACGTAGAAGGTGTCAAAGAATTCGGCGCATTCGTGCTGCGGCAGCGCCACCCGGCCGGCCGAGAGCATGCGCGCCTGCAGCAGGGTCATCATCTCGTCATGCCACGTCGGAAACAGCGGCCGCCCCGCCGTCATTGCCACGGCGAGGAAGTACCCGATCAACACCGCCGCGTACGCCGCCAGCACAAGCGCGTATGCCTGCGGTCGCAGCGCGCCGAGCCATCGGTCGATTGCGACGAACACACGGCGCACCGCGCCGAGCATCCCCGCCACCCCGACCAGCAGCGCCACGAACGCCGGCGCCACGCTCAGCGCCGGCAGGGCGGCGGTGGCCGATCCCGTTCCGGTGTCGGTGACGACGAACGCCATTAGCGCCACGCCTGCAACCAGGCAGGCGGCGATCAGGAAGTTGAATGCGGCGCGGGGCATTGAATAGATGTTGCGCAAGCGTCATCGACGGGCACGCGCGTCGATCCGGGGCGTCGTCGCGGTTGATCGCGTGCATGTCCTACCGCGTCGCGCGCCCGTTCGCCAGCCCCGCCGTTGCCGGCTAAACTCGCGGTTATGCCGTCACCGGTTACGGTTACGTTCGTCGTCCCTGTCTATTTCGAGCAGGAGATCCTGCCGGCGTTTTACAAGCGTCTTGCCGCGGTGATGGATTCGCTGGCGGCCGAGGTCGCGTGCGACGTTTTGTTCGTCGACGACGGCAGCCGCGACGATTCGCCGAAAATCCTCGCCGCCCTCGCCGAAGCCGACCCGCGCGTGGGCGTGATTTTCCTCAGCCGCAACTTCGGCCACCAGCTCGCCATCACCGCCGGCCTCGACCACGCCCGCGGCGACGCCGTGGTCACGCTCGACAGCGACCTGCAGGACCCGCCGGAAGTCACGCGCGACTTCATCGCCGCCTGGCGGGACGGCGCCGAAGTGGTGATCGGCACGCGCCGCTCGCGGCGGGGCGAAAGCCGGTTCAAGCTGCTGACTGCCCGGGTCTTCTACCGCCTGCTCAGCAGGCTCTCGGACGTGCCGCTGGTCGAAGACAGCGGCGACTTCCGCCTGCTCGACCGCCGTGTCGTCGACGCCCTGAAGCGCGTGCGCGAGCAGGACCGCTACCTGCGCGGCATCATCAGCTGGCTGGGCTTCAGGCAGGTGCGCGTCCCCTACGACCGCGACGCCCGCACCGCCGGGGAAACCAAGTACCCGCTCGGCAAGATGCTGCGCCTGGCGATCGACGGCATCAGCAGCTTCTCCGACAAGCCGCTGCGGCTGGCGGCGCAACTGGGGCTGATCGTCACGGTGCTGTCGGTCGTCGGGGCGGTGTGGATCGCGGTCGGCAAACTTCTGCAGCCCCAGAACACGATCCAGGGCTGGACGTCGGTGATGGTGGTGATGCTGTTCCTCGGCGGGGTGCAATTACTGTCGGTGGGCATCCTCGGCGAATACGTCGGGCGCATTTTTCGGCAGACGAAGGATCGCCCGCTTTATCTCGTTGCCCGGCAGCTCGGGCCGCCGCCGCCTGGCGCGCTGCCCGCCGATTGACGCCGCCCGGTCAAGCGCGGCCTTCAGACCTTGTCGCGCACCCACGTCCGCCAGACCCCGCCGACGAACCCCATCGCGTAGGCCACGTCGCCCGCGATCGCCCACGGGAACATCGCTAGACAGGGTGCCGCCGGGAAGCGGTTGCCGCACAAGTGCAGGTGATAGACGAACCGCAACCCGATCGCCGCGCCCACCAGCACGGCCGCTGCTTTGATCGAGACCACGGCCGTTGCGATCCCCGCGGCGACCAGCAGCGGCACGCCGACGACCTGCGCCGCGCGCAGTTGCCGTCGCCGCGCCCGGTTCGGCACGGACGACGCGGTGAGGGCCGTCCGCAATCCGTAGCGGAGGAAGATGAACGCCTGCCCCGCCGCGTAGACCGCCTGGCGGCGCACCATTTTCGTCGGCGTGTTCTGCGAACCGCCGGCGCCGAGGCGGTAGACAAGCGAGGTGTCGCTCAGCAGGCGGTAACCGCGGCTGGTGAGCTTGATCGCCAGCACCTGGTCTTCGCCGCTGAGCTTTGTGCGCTCGTCATAGCCGCCGAGCTCCAGCAGCGCCGCCTTGCGCAAACCATCGCAGCGGCCTTCGACGAAGTTGATTTCGCGCACGGTCGCCGGCTCCGGATCGACGTCCATCAGGTGCATGAGGATGAACAGTTGCTCGGTGAACGAGATAGCCGCAAAGTCCGGCGTCGCCGGCTTGCCCGTCACGGCCGCGACGCCGGCGTCATCGAAATGGCGCAGCATCCGGTCGACGTAATCCTCGCCGAGCACACGGCAATCGCCATGACAAGCCAGCAGCAGCGGCGCGCGCGACGCCGCGATCCCGCGGTTGAGCGATGCGGCGATCCCGCGATTAGGCTCGTTGCGAAGGACTTGCACGAACGCCTTGCCCGAGGCGAACGTCTCCAGCAGTGTCGGCGTCCGGTCACGCGAGGCGTCGTCGACGACGATCAACTCCCCCCACTCCGCGAACGCCCGCCCGCCGGCGTCCCGTTGCCGCTCGATGGCACTGACAGTTTCGACGATCGTCGCCTGTTCGTTGAAGCAGGGAACGACCACGCTGACCCGGATGGAAGATGCGTCGCTCAAGATCGCGTGCGTTCATAGGTGTCGCCGCGCGGGGCGTCAAGCAGGGGCCGCGTTGGTGCGGCGGCGCGCGACGGCGAGGATCACCATCGCCAAGCGGCCGTCGGGGATGGCGGTGATTGCAGCGTCACGTCGCAGCACAATCTGGTACACGCGCCAGAGCGAGCTTTCCCGTGACCGCGTGCCGAAGACGCGCGAAAGCTTCGAAACCGCGCTGACGGAAGCGGGCCGGCAGATCTTCTGACCGCAGACGAACTCGAGATCGAAATCGCGGGCAAGTAATTCCAACAACTCCGGCAGCGTGAACTCGCGGGTGTGATACGGATTGGCTGGCGGCCCGCCGAGAGACAGCGCGCGGCGGTCGGGGGTCGAGAGGATCAACCGCCCGCCCGGCCGCAGGACGCGCGCGAACTCCGCGAGTACCGTCGCGGCCGCGGTGTCGGGGACGTGTTCGAGGGTCTCAAAGCTGACGACACTGTCGAAGCTTTCGTCCACGAAATGCAACGCCGTGGCATCGGCGACCTCGAACGCCTTGACCTTCTCCGGCCGCTGCCGGCACGCGGCGACGGCCTCGGCGGATAAGTCGGCGCCAGTGACCGCGACCGCGTGCTCCGCGAGCATGCGCGTCCCGAAGCCGCTGCCGCAGGCGATGTCGAGCACGGCGTCGCCGTTCAGGTGCCCGCACGCGAAGCGATACCGCTCGACGTGCTCTGCCATCAGGCCGCTTTCCAGCCAACTGCACTGGTCCGGGTCCATTCGCTCAACGGCCATTGCGCATTTCCCTTATTATGAAAACAAAACGGCGCGACCGCCCGCGCCGCCACCTGTGCGAATCGCCGCGTCAACGCTCGTAGACGTAATGGATGTACCGGATCGCCGACAAGCCGGGGTGGGTCCAAGTGGTGTTGAAGGTGTCCCAGCCGGAGCGGGCGGCGAGAGTCGCGTAGCCTTCCTCGGTGCGGATGTGCTCGCCGCGGTCAAGGCCGACGAAGAAATCGTTCACGCGCCGCCCCACCCCGCCGCCGGGCAGGCGGATGACGTCCTGGGTCACCACGCGGCGGACGGTGCGGGCGCGACGCAGGACCGCGAAGGTGTTCAGGGCCGAGGCGTCGTCGAGATGGTGGACGACGCCGAACAGCAGCACCGTGTCGATCCCGGCTTCGTCGAGCGCGGCGACGAGTTGCGCCTGCACGCCGGCATCGGTGACGAGCGCGCTCAGGTCGAGCCGGAGAAAGCGCGACGCCAGACCGATCTTCGCCGCGCGGCGTCGTGCTGCGTCGAGATAACGGTCTTCGGTGTCGATGCCGAGGTAGAACGCCGGCTTGGCGTCGGCGGGGACGTGGCGCAGGATGTCGGCGGGCCCGCAGCCGAGATCGGCGACGCGGCGGCCGGGCTCGCGCAGGCCGGCCAGCGCGGCCCACTGCCGCAGCGGCAGGCCGCCGGTGAGCGCGTGGCGGAGGTAGTGGTACGCGGTGGGATTGGCGAGGATGGCCTTGGCTTTTTCGAACATCAGACGCTACACCCGCCGCTGCATTTACGGCTCATACTGCGCCGCGCAAGCGGCCGACATAATGCGGTGACGCTCCTGCGAACGCAATGAGAACCGATCCCCTTCCGACCTTGCCTTACGCCGCAGTCGACGCGTCGCCCCGCGCCGCCGATCGCCGCGTGCCGTTGCTGCTGGTCGCCGCGGCGGCGTACCAGGTTCTGCTCGGGCTTTCCGAAGGACTGTTCGACTCGACGCTGCTGCTGCAGGCGCCGCTGGTGATGCTGCTGGCGTGGGTGGCGGCGCTGGCGCCGCCGCGGGTGGGCAAGCTCACCGACCGGCGTTTAGCCGTTCTGGGGGTCGCCCTGCTGGGGGCGCAGGCGATCACGCTGGGGTTTACGACGCACTATTACTATTACCGCCCCGCGGCCTACTCCTTTGCCGCGGCGTGGCCGATGGGGGCGACCTTCGCGGCCGCGGCGGTGGTGCTGCTGCGCGGGCGGGGGCGGTGGGCGCTGGTGATCGCCGCGGCGGTGCACGTCGCGGCGACGTGGTGGGTCGTCCGCCACGGCATGCGGCCGATCATCGACGTGTGGGTGTTCCACCAGGATTCCGCCGCCGCCCTGCTGCGCGGCGAGAACCCGTTCGCCATCACCTTCCCGAATGTTTACGGGCACAAGAACCGTTTTTACTCCGATGAGGTGCAGGTCGACGGCCGCGTGCTGTTCGGCTTCCCGTATCCGCCGCTGAGTTTGCTGCTTTACTTGCCGAGCTACGCCCTTACCGGCGAATCGCGGTACGCGCACGCGCTGGCGTACGCGCTGTGCGCCGTGGGCATCGGGCTGGTGTCGCGGCGGCGCGGCGCGCTGATCGCGGCGGCGCTGCTGCTGGCGGCGCCGGCGTGCTTCATCGTGATCGAAAGCGCTTGGACCGAGCCGTTCGTGCTTTTGATGCTCGTGCTCGTCGCCCTTGCCGCGGTCCACGCGCGCCGCTGGCTGCCGGTGGCGCTGGGATTGTTCTTTGCCGTCAAGCAGTACAACGTCATCTTCCTGCCGTTTTTGTTTCTCCTGCTGCCGCGGCCTGTAATGTCGCGGGCGTCGTTTCGGTTTCTCGGTTGGATGGCGTTGACCGGTGCGGTCGTGTCACTGCCCCTAGCGGCCTGGGATTGGCCGGCGTTCTGGAACAGCGACGTGACGATTCAGATCAAGCAGCCGTTCCGGTTCGATGCGTTCAGTTATCTGGCCCTGATCGCCAACAGCAAGCCGGGGGATTTCGTTCCGCCGGGGTGGTGGTCGGCGATTCCGTTCGCCCTGCTGGTGCCGACGTGGGCCGTGCTGCTGTGGCGGTTACCGCGGGACGTCAGCGGCTTCACGCTCGGTGTGTCGGTGACGACGATCATGTTCTTGTTCTTCAACCGCCAGGCGTTTTTGAACTACCACACGTTCGCCGCCGGCGCGCTGCTGCTGTCGGTGGCGACGATCGAGGCGAACCGGCGACGAGAAGATGAAGTGCAACCTCCGGCCCCCTCTCCCGGTACCCCGGGGGAGGATGGGGTGTGGGTTTGAGCTTGCAGGCGGTTGGAGTTGTTCGAAGGCCCTTTCCCAGAAATACGCGGGGGAAGGAACCAAACGCCCCGCCGCATGCCTCCCTACGCCGCCGCCTGGGCTTCCTGCCGCTGGGCCTGGCTGACGAGTTGGTGCACGCCCGGCAGCGGGCGGCAGACGACAAGGCTCTGGAACGCGAACATCGCCGGCCACGCCCGGGCCATCGCGTTGGCGATCGCGCCGAGCAGCCGGCCGGTGGCGCCAGGCATGACGGCCTCGAACGGCGCGGGCACGCCGACGTACTTCTGGACGCGGTATCCGCAATCGCCGAGCGTGCGCAAGAGCGTCGACTTGGTGAACAGCCGCTTGTGCGTGATGTCGAGAATGCCGCGCTCCGCGTAGGTGAAGCGGCCCAGCAGCAGATTCAACCGGATCGCCGCGAAGGCGATGTTCGGCGTGGAGATGATGACCGTCGGCGGCGTGCGCACGCCGCGGGTGGCGGCGCTGCGGTTGCGCAGGTCGAGCAGAAAATCTTCCGGCCGTGCCAGGTGCTCGATCACGTCCAGCAGCAGCACGGCGTCGTACGAGAAGGCGTCGACCGGCGGCGATTCGTTCTCGAGATCGACGCGCCTGAACTCGCTCATCATCCCCGGCATCGGCTCGAAGGCGTCCACGCCGGTGACGCGCATGCCGCTTTTCTCGCACTCGCGCGCTACGAATCCCGGGCCGCAGCCCAGGTCCAGCACCGTGGCCGGCCGGGCGCGCAGCAGTTCGTTGAGGGCCAATCGGTGCGACGTGTAAAGCGCGTCGGTCTTGTCGCGGTACCGCGCGGGGGCCAGGTTCTGGTACCGCAGTGAGCAGAGCAGGCCGCTGCGGTGCGCCTTATACAGCAGCGTGGCGATGACCACGTCCCTTGCGTACCGCATCCCCTGCACGCGGCAGACTTCGTCGCCGTAGTGCGTGGGGATGGCGAACTCGATGATCTTCGCCCCCACGTGGAACGCCTGCAGGAGGATCTCGGTGTCGAAGTGGAAGTCGTTGGTGTTGACCTCGAACGGCACGGCCCGCAGGAACGCCGCGGAGTAGCCGCGGTAGCCGGTGTGGTATTCGCCGAGCTTTTGCCCGGTGAGCTTGTTCTGCAGCGTGGTGAGCACACGGTTGCCTATCACCTTGTGCCACGCCATCCCGCCGCTGCGGGCGGATTTGACGCTGTGCATGCGGCTGCCGAGCACGACGTCGGCGGTGTCGGCGCGCCAGGCGTCGATGAACTGCGGCAGCAACTCCGGTGCGTACTGCCCGTCGCCGTGCAGGAGGATGACGAAGTCGAACCCGCGCTCGAGCGCGATGCGGTAGCCGAGCTTCTGGTTGCCGCCGTAGCCCTGGTTGACGGGGTTGCGCAGGGCCGTGAGGTTCGTCACGCCGCGCTCCGCGGCCCAGTTGGCCGCGAGGCTGGCGCCGGCGTCGTGGCTGGCGTCGTCGATCACCAGCACGTGGACGTCCGGGTCATTCAGCACCGCCGCCGGCACGCGGTCGAGCACGCCGCGGATGTGCTTCTCGGCTTCGTACGAAACGATGAAGACCAGCACCTTGCCGCGCACGGCATCGAGCGGGCCTGGCGATGTTGGGGTGCTGACGGACATGGGGGCGGAATCTTACCGGGAAATGGCGGTCGTGTATCGCCCCCCAGCGCACGGGTTGCAGCGCGGTGAGATCGGCGATGTCCTCCCCCGTACCCGGGGGAGGGCAGGGAGGGGGCGGTTGCGGCCGCGTCGTCGCAAGGACGCGCCAATGTCCAGTTCCTCCCCCTCCGGGGGAGGTCAGGTGGGGGCCGGCAGGCGCCTTATCGCAGTTAAACGTCTAGACGCTTCGGCCCTCTCCCTACCCTCTCCCGGAGTACCGGGCGAGGAGTTTGGTTCTTGGCATTAGCAAGCCGCTATTGCATGTTGTTGGCCGCCCCCACCCAACCTCCCCAGGTGGGGGCGGAACCAGACGGGCTATCGATTGCGACGAGACAGCCGCGTCGGGCACGGCTTACAACGGCGCGGCTGGGTTCTTCAAGCGCTCCTCGTCCCCCGCCGTTGGCGTGCGGTGTCGGACGAGCGTGGCGTACGCCGCGTGCTCAGCCGTGCGGCCGGCCGCGATGACCTGCGCCACGCGGCCGGCGTCGTCGACGCCGATCTCGGCGAACTCGCCGTCATCGCCGAGGGCGTTGCCGCGGACGAGGCGGTGGTGCACGAACCGCCCGTCGCCCCAGGCATGAACGTCCAGGCCGGCGACTTCGGTGGTGTAGTGGGTGACGGCGTCGAACATCGCGTCTCCGCCGGCCATGTTGATGCCGCACACGCGGCCGACGGCGGCGGCGTGCTGCCAGTGGGGGCTGTGGCGGTGCTTGGCGTAGCGGGGGTCGAAGATCGCGCAGCAGTCACCGGCGGCGTAGACGTCCGGCTCGCTCGTGCGGCCGCGGGCGTCGACCAGGATCGCGCTCTCGGCGGCGATCGGGGTGTTGCGCAGGACTTCGCGGCTGGCGCGCACGCCGACGGCGGCGACGGCGAAATCACAGTCGATGCTCGCCCCATCGCTCAGCACGACGCGCTGCACGCGGCCGTCGCCTTCGAGCCGCACGGCACGCACTTTCCCGCGCACGCGCACGCCCGCCCGCCCCAGCCGACGCGCCACGAACCCGCCCAGCAGTTCGCCGGCGATGCGCGGCCACGGCGTGGCGCGGCTCTGGATCAGGTCGACGCGCACACCCACCTGCGCCAATGACGAGGCGATCTCCACGCCCAGCAGGCCCGCGCCGATCACGACCGCGCGGTTGCGCCCGCCCGCGCCGCGGCTGATGTCGATCGCGTGGTGCAGGCGGTCGGCGTCGGCGATGGTCTTGAGATAAAAAGTGTTCGGCAGATCGCCGCCGAGCAGGCCGACGGGTGTCGGCATGGCGCCGGTCGCCAGCAGCAGCCGCTCGTAGAACACCTCCCCGCCGCTGTCGAGCATCACCGACCGCCGCGCCACGTCGATCTGCGTCACGCGCCGGCCGGTGCGCAGCTCGATGTTGTTGCGCGCATAGAACTCGACCGGCTCGCCGGGCAGATCGCGCTTGATGGTTTGCCGCCGCAGGTAGCTTTTGCTCAGGGGCGAGCGGTCGTAGGCACGGGAAATTTCCTGCGTCACCATCAGCAGCGGCTCGGTGGCGTCGCGCTCGCGGATCGCCACCGCCGCCGCGACGCTCGCGGCCCCGCCGCCGGCGAGAAGGTATTTGACGTGATGTCTCTCCATGAAGCGTCCTTCGTCCGTGAAGTCTTACGCACCGCGGTCGCCGCAGGTTGCGAATCCGCGACCGAGATCGCAAACCGGGTTGATCAAAGAGCGCCGCGGGAAGGCGGCGGCGGGAGTATACCCGGTTTCGACGATCCCTCCCGGCGCGCGTCATTGCAAGTGGCGCTGATCCGAGCGGATCGCGATCACAAAACAGCTCGGAACGTCCGACCGTCGTACGCAAAGACACCCGGCGGGGTCCGCTTGCGGTTTAAAAACTGCGGCTCGCCACACGTTTGATTACAACGAGGCGAGTCCGTCCCCACTACCTTGCCTCCCCCACAGGGGAGGAACCAGCGCAGTGCCCTTGCCGCAACTCCGCCGCGCCTACGATCCGGCATGACTGAAAGACGCCCGCTCGGAAACACCGGATACGACGTCTCGCCGCTGGGCTTCGGCGGGGCGCCGTCGGCGTTCCTCAAATCCGACGCGCCCACGACGGCGCGCATGCTCGAGAGCATGATCGACAACGGCATGAACCTCATCGACACCGCCATGAGCTACCCCGGCAGCGAGGAGTTCATCGGCAATCACCTGTCGCACCGGCGCAGCGAAGTCGTCATCGTCAGCAAGTGCGGCCAGCGCCCGCCCGGCAGTGACGCCCCGGCGTGGAGCGCCGCGGCGATCTCGTTCGCGGTCGACCGCTCGCTGCGGCTGCTCAAGACCGATCACGTCGACGTGATGCTCCTGCACACCTGCGACCTGCAGACGCTCCAAAGCGGCGAAGCGATCGACGCGCTCGTCGAGGCGCGCCGGGCAGGCAAGATCCGCTTTGCCGGCTACAGCGGCGATAACGAAGCCCTCGCCTACGCCGCGGCGCACGAAGAGCTGGCGGTGCTGGAAGCGTCGATCAACATTGTCGATCAAAAGAACATCGACCTCGGCCTGCCGATCGCGCGGGAGAACAACAAAGGCGTGATCGCCAAGCGCCCGGTCGCCAACGCCTGCTGGAAGGACCCGGCGTCGCAGCCGGGCATGTACCAGAAATATTCTGCCGGCTACAGCGAGCGGCTGGCGAAGATGAACCTCACGCCCGCCGATCTGGGCTTTGACGGCGACGCCAGCGCCGCCTGGCCTGAGATCGCGCTGCGCTTCACGCTCGGCCAGCCGGGGGTGAGCACCGCGGTCGTCGGCACGACGAACCCCGTCAACGCCGCCAGCAACGAGCGCTTCGCCGCCCGCGGCCCGCTCGACGACGTTGTCGTGCAGAAAATCCGCGCCGCCTTCGCCAAGGCCGACCCGAGCCGGGAGTGGAAGGGCGAAACGTAAGCCGCTCAGGAGCGCTTCTGGTGCTTCCCCTGCCGGGAGCGGTTAGGTGGGGGCGTGGAGTCGCAATATCGAATACGTCCTCTCCCGGGTACGGGGGAGGACGGGCGATTCGTTGCGATGAGCCATCCGCCCCACCTCACCTTCCGCGCAAGGGAAGGTTCCAGACTTGTGTCGCCGGCGTTTCCTTCGGCATGCCGGCGCTCCTACAATCCCATCCTCTATGGATGAAAATCAATTCGACGTCATCGTCATCGGCGCCGGCCCCGGCGGGTACGTCTGTGCGATCCGCGCGGCGCAGCTCGGACTCAAGACCGCCTGCGTCGAGCGCGAATACCTCGGCGGAACGTGCCTCAACGTCGGGTGCATTCCGTCCAAGGCGTTGCTGGATTCGAGCGAACGCTTTTACGCCGCCAAGCATCAGTTCGAGCGCCACGGCATCAGCATCGGCGACGTAACGTTCGATCTGGGCAAGATGATGGCCCGCAAGAATGACGTCGTAAAAGGCCTGACCGGCGGCGTGGGGATGCTGTTCAAAAAGAACAAAGTCACCCATCTCATCGGCACGGGCAAAATCCTCCGCGCCGGGGCCGTCGAAGTCACCGCCGCCGACGGCAAGACCCAGACCTACGCGGCCAAGAACGTCGTCATCGCCACCGGCAGCGCCCCCAGTGTCGTGCCGGCGCTGCCGTTCGACGGCAAGAACATTCTGTCGTCGACCGAAATTCTTTCTCTCACCGAGCAGCCGAAAAAACTCGTCATCGTCGGCGGCGGGTACATCGGCGTGGAGATGGCCAGCGTCTGGAGCCGTCTGGGCACCGAGGTGCAGGTGATCGAATTCCTCGGCGGCATCCTGCCCAGCAGCGACCGCGAGATGGCCAATGCCTTGCAGCGCAGTTTGGAAAAGCAGGGCATCAAGTTCAGATTCAACGTCGCCGCCGACGGTTTCGCCGTCGAAAACGGCAAGGTGAAGGTGTCGTGGAAGGCCAAAGCCGGCCCGACCGACGGCGCCGCGGGCGGCGCCGCGAATGGCCCGGCAAGCGGCGTTGAAGAAGCCGACAAAGTCCTCGTCAGCGTCGGCCGGCGGCCGGTCACCGACGGCCTGGGGCTCAAAGAGATCGGCGTCACGACCGACGCCCGCGGCTTCGTCGTCGTCGACCAGCATTACAAGACCGACGTGCCCGGCGTCCTGGCCATCGGCGACGCCATCGGCGGCATCATGCTGGCCCACAAGGCCGAAGAAGAAGGCGTCGCCGTCGCCGAGCTCCTCGCCGGCAAGCCGGGGCACGTTAACTATTCCACCTGCCCCGCAGTCGTCTACACCCACCCCGAACTCGCCGCCGTCGGCGCGACCGAAGAAGAGTTGAAGCAGCGCGGCGTGGCGTACAAAGTCGGCAAGTTCAACATGGCCGCCAACGGCCGCGCCCGCGGCATGAACGAGACCGAAGGGTTCGTCAAAGTCCTCGGCGACGTTAAGACCGACCGCCTGCTCGGCGTGCACATCCTCGCCGCCCACGCCAGCGACATGATCGCCGAGGCCACCGTGGCGATGGAATTCCACGCCAGCTGCGAAGACCTCGCCCGCGCCTTCCACGCCCACCCCACCCTGCCCGAAGCGATCAAGGAAGCGGCGATGGCGGTGGACAAGATGCAGATCCATTCGTGACGCGCCGGTCGCATCGCTCTTCCGGCTTTGTGTGTTTGCGTGCCGGTCTATCAAACGATCGCTAGAGCATGCCAAAGGGCGGCGCTGGCACCCGATTGGCGTCGAGAACCGCTTGCCCGATGTGCGACGACACGTTTGGGGCGCGACTCACGAAGTCGAGGACATTCAGTACCCGCCCGCCGATGGCGCGGCAGGGCTGCTGGCGGTGACGATGGCGACCGAGGCGCTCAGGCCCAGGCGGTCGGCGCCGGCGGCGAGCATGGCCTGGGCGGCGGCGTGGTCGCGGATGCCGCCGCTGGCTTTGACGAGCAGGCCGCTGGCGTGCTGCTTCATCCATTGCACGACGTGAAGCTGGGCCCCGCCGGCGGGGTGGAAGCCGGTGCTGGTTTTGATGAAGTCGCACCCGCTCTCGCGCACGGCGCGGCAGGCGAGGGCGATGGTCTCTTCGGCACTCTCTTTGTTGATCGCCACGAGGGCGGCGGATTCGACGATGACCTTGATCGTCACGTCTTTGCGTGTCGCACGGGCGGCGCGGACGATTTCCATCAGTTCGCCGCGGGCCGCGTCCAGGTCCAGGGCCAGCAGGTGGGGCAGGTGGGCGACGACGTCGATTTCGTCGGCACCGTCCTTGATGGTGCTGGTGGCTTCGATGGCCTTGACGGTGGCCTTGTGCGTGCCGTTTGGGAAGCCGATGACGGTGCAGGTCTTCACGTCGCTGTTGCCGAGTTTCCTGGCGACGTGGGCGACGAACGGCGGAGAAATGCAGACGCTGGCGAAGCGGTGCTCGATCGCCTCGGCGACGATCTTCTCGACGTCGGCGACGCTCGCTTCGGGCTTGAGAATCGTGTGATCGATCCGGGCGGCGAGTTCGGCGGGGGTCATGTGGTCTGTTGTATCGCCGCGCCGTTGCCGATTGAAGCGCGGGCGACCGCGTCGGTCGCGGCTTTGATTCACGGCGTGAAGGCGCACTGCCAATTCGTGGCGTGGGCGTCCCGCCCACGTTTCGCCGCTGGCGGCAGAAGGTCTTCGGGCTGCGCCCGAACGTGGGCGGGACGCCCACGCCACGAATTGGCAGTGCCGAGCGACGGGGCAGCGGGCTCTTTGGACATATTTGCGGCCTGAGGCGCGCTCGGATACCACTTGCCGCTGATGTCACTTCGTTCGCGACGCCTCGGGCCGTGGGTGCGGCCCTGGGCGCTGGCGGGGCCCATTCTGGTGTTGCTGATCGCCGCGCCGCTCGTGCGTCCGCTGCTGCAGCCGGCCGTGGCGTCGGGGCGGGAACGGGCGACGCTGCTGAGCGTGCGGTCGCTGCTGACGAATCATTCGCTGTCGATCCGCCCGCCCGCGGATTTGCCCGCCGGTGATTTTTACCGCGGGCCCGACGGCCGCATCTTCGGCGCCGAGCCGCCGGTCTTTTCGGTCTATCTGGCCGGCGTCGCCTGGGGCATCGAGCGCACCGGCGTACGGTTCGACCGCAACCCGCTTCTGCTCGAATACCTGTTGATTTTCTTCGCTGTCGTCGTACCCACCGCACTGGCGTGCGGGCTGCTGTATCGCTGCGGGCGCGTGTTCGAGCTCACGCGGCCGTGGCGGGTGGCGCTGGCGCTGGCGTGCGTGCTGGCGACCGGGTGGCTGAGCTTCGCGGTCGTCCTGCTGCCTCACGCGCTGGCGACGGCGCTGGTGACGGCGTCGGCGGCGTCGGTGGTGCACGTGCTGATCGCCAAGAAACCCAACCTCGCCGTCGGCTGGCTGCTCGGCGGCGGGTTCGCCGCCGGGGCTGCCGCGGCCATCGAGCCCTCCGCCGGGTGGGCGCTGCTGGCGATGCCCGCTGCAGTGCTGGCCCTGCCGCACGGGCGGCGGGTGCGCTTCTTCGGGCTGCTGCTTTGTGTCCTCGGCGCCACGTCGCCGCTGGCGCTGCACGTTTCGCTGTGCGAGTTGGTCACCGGCGACTGGCTGCCGCCGCGGTGGCACATGAATGCGTTGTCCGACGCCACCGCCGCACTCACGAGCGAAGACCGCGCGCCCGGCGACGTCTCGGCGTGGGCGTCAGCGGGCCGGGCGGTCAACCGGTTTTTCGTCTTCACGATCGGGTCGCACGGCGTGCTGAGCCACTTCCCGATCCTGGTCGTCGCCGCCGCCGGCACACTGACGGTGCTGCGCCGGCACTGGCCGCGGAGCGTCAAGTGCCTCGCCGGCGGCGCGGCGCTGGGGCTGCTGGTGTTGGTCTGTTTGCGCACCGCCGGGCGGGTCGACCCGTCGGACGTGGATTTCGCGGCCCCGAAGCTGCTTACCCCCCTGCCGATTCTGCTGCTGTGCGGCGGCGCGTGGCTGCGCCGCACGCATCCGCCGGCTACGCGCGTAACGATCGCCCTGGCGGCGGTGGTGAGCGTGGTCATCACCCTCATCGGCGCCGCCGCCCCCGCCCCGCCGGAAGGGTACACCGGCTACACCGCGGCGCAGGCGGTCGAGCGCCTGCTCCTGCCCGCGCGCTCGCGGACGGCCGACAGCCCGGCGTCAGGCCTGAAGGCCGCAGTCGCCGGGCGGTCGTAACACCCACGCCCCGCCGCCGATCGCACGCCAAATACAGTCCGACGGATCAAAACCGTGGCACCCGGCGCCCGGAACTGAAAATGCACGCCCCATTCCCGGAAGTGCGTAACACGCTCTAAGATACGTCCAATGCCACTCGCCAAGCGATCGCTGTTTCCGCTGGTCTGGTCGCTCGTCGCCGTCGCGGTCGTCGCGGGTGCGGCCGGGCTGACGGTGTGGCTCACCCGCGCCGCCCCGATCGACACCGCCGCCGCGGCCGCCGCCACGCGGCCGGCGACGGTGGTGATGGGGCGCGATTACTACGTCTTCCTGCGCCTGATCGAGTTCAAGCCCCGCACCCAGGCCGGCAAGACTTGGGACAGCGGCAACGGCTCGGCCCCCGACGCCGCCGTCACCTTGTACTGGCGCGGCAACCGCATCTTCGAATTGCCCGAGCGCAAAGACCAACTTATCGCCACCTGGGACCTGTTCCGCGTCGACGTCAAAGACCTTGTCCTCAGCGGCGGCAATGTCGACGTCAGCGGGCTGCTCAACGCCCCGCTCGTGAAGATCGAAGCCGCCGACCCGATCACGATCGAGGTGTACGACGACGACCCGATGGGCGACGACCTGGCGGCGAACCTGCAGATCGATCTGTCGACGCTGAGCCAGGGGCGCAACGCAATCACGCTGCCGGCCGATAGCGGGTTGAATCGGTTGGAGATCGAGTTGATCGATCGCCAGACGCCGCTGCCGCGGCTGATTGAACTGGCGTCGGGGCGGTGAGGGGAGCTATGCCGCTAGCGGCATTGAAGAACTTTATTCTCGGATTGATCCTCGTCGCTGCGGCGCTGTTGGGCGCGGGGCTGGTGGGGCCTTGCATGACGATCGTGCCGTCGCTGGGGCAGTGGGATTCGTGGCTGCGGCTGCTCAAGCCCTCGGCCGTGCGGCCCAGC
>DASVSS010000179.1:0-10578 GCA_036387945.1 Tepidisphaeraceae bacterium
CGCGGCTCGTCGGGTGTAGGGTGCCGTTCACCGCACCACGCGCGACGTGTACCCGTATGGCGCGGTGAACCGCACCCTACGAGATAGGCGTGTTTCGAATAGGCAAGCCTCGTGGGAATCAAAGGCGCTCAGATCAACGCCATCGACTCGAACTTGTTCTTCAGCACGGCCGTCGAGTCGGCGTTGAGCCAACCGTCGAGCAGCGTCGCGTACACCCGGCGGAAGTCGGTCGTGTAGCGCAGGTCGCCGTCGTCGAGGTTCTCCTTTTCCAGCGACGGCATCGCGCCGTGAAGGCCGCCCTTGACCTTGTTGCCGACGAGGAACATCGGCCCCGCAGCGCCGTGGTCGGTGCCGTTGCTGTCGTTCTGTGCCACGCGGCGGCCGAACTCGCTGAAGCACATGACCGTCACCTTGTCGCCATAGCCTTTGGCGGCCATGTCGGCGGTGAAGGCGCTGATCGAATCACTCACCTGTCGCATGAGGTTGTCGTGCTGCTGCAACTGGCTCGCGTGGGTGTCGAAGCCGCCGATCTCGCAGTAGAAAATCCTCGTCCCGAAGTTGCCGTTGATGATCTGTGCGATCAACCGCAGCCGCTGGCCGAGGCCGGCAGGATATTCCACGGCGCTCTGATAGCCGCCGGCGATCTTGATGATCTGGTCGGTGCTGATGATGGCGTTGGTCGCCTGGCGCGACAGGAATGCCAAAGTCGGCGAGGCGTCGTTGATGCGATTGACTTCTTCGATGAGCGTGCGCTCGAGCTTTTCGGTTCCATTGGCCCGCCCGAGCAGGCGGACGCTGAAATCTTCGAACGACTGGATCGACGGCGCCGGCGCGTCGGCGTTCACCAGCGCCTGCGGCAGCTCGCTGCCGATGTTGATCGCCTGCATGACGTTGCCGGCGCTGGCGCTGCTCGTGCCGCGCCGCAGGTGGTCGAGATAATGCCCCACCCACCCGCCATTTGCGCCGGCGTTGGCGGGATCGCCCGCGTGCCAGATTGCCATGCTCTCGAAGTGCGAGCGGTTGGGCTTCGGGTAGCCGCAGCCGTTGACGATCGCGAGCTTGCCGTCGTCGTAAAGGCGCTTGAACGCGCCCATCGCCGGGTGCAGGGCGTGCTCGTCGTTGAGCTTGAGCAGGTTCTGCTTCAGCCCCAGCACGGGCCGGGCCTTATAATACGGGTCGGCCTTGAACGGGATGACGGTGTTGAGCCCGTCGTTGCCGCCCGAAAGCTGGACGACGACGAGGATGTTGTCGTTCGAAACACTCGGCCGCGTTGCCGGGTCGGCCATCGCCATCCGCGAGACGAACGCCGGCATCGTCCCGCCGAGGCAGATGACCGGGAGCGATCCGAGTCCGACTTTGAGGAGATTGCGTCGCGTCGTCATGGCAGTCTTTCTGGCAAGTTTCGAAAAGCACGCCTACGCCAACTGAAACTCCGGCATCGCCGTGATGACGCGGATCGCGCTGCGAACGGCACGGCTGTTCTCCTGCCTGGGGTTGTAAGCCAGGTTCTTGCCGATCGCACCTTCGGTCAGGTAAGTGGTGAGCGTCCGCCGCTGCGGTTCGCTGCACTGTCCGTCGAGCAGGAGATCGACGAGACGCGCTACTGTTTTGCCCGGCGTGTCGGCGGCATCTTTGATCATGTCCTGCAGCGAGCCGCGCTCGGCGAATTCCTGCAAGCGCTGCTGGCAGAGCATCCAGCCGTAATTCATGCGCACAAGGTAGGTGCTGGCGTTGATCCATGCCTCGTGCCCGTCCCAGCCTTTGACGTTCGGCGGGTAGAGCAGCGACTGGCCCATGCGGTTCATCTGGTCGCGGACGAATTGCGTTTTGATCTTCCCGCCCATGGTGATCGCCAGCCCCAGCGCCAGCTCGGCAGGGGATTTGATCCGGCTGCGATAGGCGTAGCTGCTGAAAAACAGCCGGCTTTCCAGCAGCGTGCGCAGAACGGGCTTCATCTCCCAATCCTGCGCGACGATCATCGCCGCGACGGTGTCGACCAGAGCCGGCTCAGGGCTCGGATGAACGAACTCGAACAGCAGCTTGCGGGCCAGGTGCCTGGCGGCCGCGGGGTGGGCGAGCAGGACGTCGACTGCTTTTTCGTCGTTGAACGCGCCACGCTGGCCGAGAATCGTTTTCTCGCCGGCGTCGAACTCGGCCGGGTTGAAGAACGCCGCGCCGTCGCGGAGCGAATAGCCGGTGAAGCAGCGGGCGAGTTCTTTCACGTCGGTCTCGGAATAGTGACCGACGCCCAGCGCGAACAGCTCGAGCACCTCGCGCGAAAAGTTCTCGTTCGGCTTGCGCTTCTTGCTCTCCCGCCCGTCGAGCCACACGAGCATGGCCGGGTCGCGCACGATCGCGCGCAAGAGCGTGCGATAGCTGCCGAGCCCCTGCTGGCGGAAGAGCTCGATCTGCTTGTGCATCAGATCGTCCTGGCTCACCTTCGCGGCGCTGGTGGCGAAGTGGTCGTGCCAGAACAAGGCGATTTTTTCCTGCAACGGCTGCGGCGAGTTCAAGGCCCGGTGGACCCACCACGCCTGCACCGAGCGCTGATCGCGGATGTCGAACAGCCCCGTCAGCGATTCCAGCAGCGCGTTGAACGGATCGTTTGCGGGATCGTAATCGAGCAGTTTGTCCACAAGATCGGCAGGCTTCTGCTTCAGGCCGGCTTGCAGCTGCTTCCACGACGCCCCGAAGGCGGCGCGGCGGTATAGATGGCCGATCTTCGCCAGGTCCCACGCATCCGTCGCGGTCGGAACGAACGGATCGAGCGGGCGGTCAGGCGGGGCGACGGGCATTCATGTATTGTACGCGCCGGCTGGGTTGATGTTGAGGCGATCACCGCCGGATGTGAAGCGGGGATGTGAATCGATTTCCGCTCTTTGCGCGTCGGTTTGGCGCCTTCAGACCGGCGCGACGCGCTCAACTCGATCGGCGATGACGGCACGGGAACCTGCTCGGAAGCTCATCGGAAAGTGCATAAGGGGCTGCCGGTCGTTATCAACAACCTTGTGATGCACACAGCGAGCGATTCCGAAATTACCCGCGACGGCGTGATCGGCGCGGCCGTGTCGATCGACCGCGTGCGCCGCACGTTCGCCGGCGGCGTGACGGCAGTCGACGATTTTTCGCTCGACGTCCCGGCCGGCGAGTTCATCGCGCTGCTCGGGCCGAGCGGGTGTGGGAAATCGACACTCCTGCGATTGCTCGCCGGCCTCGACCGCCCCA
The DNA here is from genome assembly GCA_036387945.1 of Tepidisphaeraceae bacterium. Lineage (GTDB taxonomy): Bacteria > Planctomycetota > Phycisphaerae > Tepidisphaerales > Tepidisphaeraceae > DASVSS01. The sequence continues at coordinate 3,226 of DASVSS010000179.1, forward strand.
CGGCTGGGGCCGTGTGGCACGAGGCGATGGCGTCGCCGGGCGCGCGGGGACGCTTGGCGTACGTCTTTCAGGACGCCCACCTGTTGCCCTGGGCGACGGCCCTGGACAACGCGGCCCTGCCGCTCAAGCTCGCGGGCGTCCCGCGCCGTGAGCGGCGGCGGCAGGCCGAAGCGATGCTGGCTCGCGTCGGCCTTGGCACGGCGGCTGCGCGTTACCCGGCGCAGCTATCGGGCGGGATGAAGATGCGCGTGTCGCTGGCCCGCGCGCTCGTGACCGATCCCGCCCTGCTGCTGCTCGACGAGCCGTTCGCAGCCCTCGACGAGATCACCCGCCAGCAACTCGACGATCTTTTGATAAGCCTCTGGCAGCCACGGCGGCCGACGGTGGTGTTCGTCACGCACTCGATCCAGGAAGCGACGTACCTCGCCCGGCGCGTCGTCGTCTTAGCCGGGCCACCGGCACGCATCGTTGCGGACCGGCCGATCCAACTGCCCTGGCCGCGGACGGCCGCTCTTCGGGCGACGCCCGAGTTTGCGCAACAGACGCACGCATTGTTCGAGGCGCTGCGCGCCGCGACGGCCGAGACTGTTCTCTAGAACCTGACCTGCACTTCGAAGACGGTGGGACATGGCGAGAGCGGTTGATTCTCTATGTTGGTGCTGTCCTCTGGGTGCCGCGGCTTGGTACTCCAAGCCATGTCTTATTTGCGGAGTTATGCTGCGAGATCCCGCTCTACTGGAATCGAACGCCAACCCGCCGCGCCCGGCACCAGGGCATAATAGGAGGCATCCCGTCGCGCAGTTCGCAGCGCGGTCTGATGCCCGCGCCGCCGAACGTTGCCGACCGCACCTGGCGCGGCCTACACCATCGCCGCTGCGTCGGCTACCCTCGCCGGCGTTGACCCACCGCGTGCTGGCCATCGTCCTTCCTGTCGCTACCTTCGCGCTCGTGTGCGTGGCGATCGAGTTCGTCGTCGCGCGCGGGTTCGTCGCCGATTACATTCTTCCCCCGCCGTCGCAGGTGTGGGCGGCGCTGGGCGAGCCGGAGACGGACTTATGGCGCGGCCTGTGGCGAACGCTGTCGGCGGCGCTGACCGGCTTCGCTATCGCGGGCGTGCTCGGCGTGGCGATCGCGGTGCTGCTGGCCGGCTGGCGGTGGGCGCGGCTGGCGTTCTATCCTTACGCGGTCTTTTTCCAGACCGTGCCGATCATCGCCGTCGCGCCGATGCTCGTGATCTGGACCGACAACCAGTTCCAGACCGTCGCCGCCGCGGCTGCGATCGCGTCGATCTTCCCCGTCATCGCCAGCACCTACGCGGGGCTCAGCAGCGCCGATCCGGCGCTGATCGATCTCTTCCGCCTGTACGGCGCGGGGCCCGTCCAGCGCATGACGGCGCTGCGCCTGCCGTGGGCGCTGCCGAATCTGTTCGTCGGATTGCAGGTGGCCGCGGGGCTGGCGGTGATCGGGGCGATGGTCGGCGAATTCGTCGGCGGCGGCGGCCTGGGGGAAGTGATCGAAACGGCCCGGCCGCAGGTGCGCAACGACAAGGTCTTCGCCGCGGTGTTGCTTGCGTCGCTGATGGGCTTGGCCTTATTCCTGGTAGTGCGCGCGACGGCGTGGCTGACGCTGCGGCACTGGCACGCGGGTGAGCGGTCTATGTAGGGTGCGGTTCGCTGCTCCACGGTGACGCCTGAAGGAAAATGGTGTGGTGAACCGCACCCTACAAAAGCGCCCCAGGATCGGCTACACCTGTCCGCCATGCTCCGCACGCTCGTCACCGCGATCGTTCTGATTATCAATCTTCCCGCCGCCGCCCAACTCACGCTGCAACTGAACTGGAAGCCCGAGCCGCAGTTCGGCGGGTTCTACGCCGCCGAGCAGATCGGGGCGTTCAAGAAGCGCGGCGTCGACGTCCGCGTCGAGCCCGGCGGCGCGGGGTTGCCGGTCGTGCAGATGGTCGGCACCGGCCGGGTGGCGTACGGCATTGTCAGCGCCGACGAACTCGTCATCGCCCGATCCCGCGGCATTGACGTGGTGGCCTTGCTGGCGGTCTATCAGACCAATCCGCAGGGCATCATGACCCGCGCCGACCGCGGCATCACCCAGCTCGCCGACTTATTCGCCCAGCCGGGCGTGCTGGCGATGCAGAAGGGCCTGCCCTACGCGCTCTACCTGGAAAAGAAGTACGGCTTCGGCAAGCTCGAGATCGTCCCCTCCCCGTTCGGTGACCTGACCGCCTACCGCCGGCGGAAGGACTACGCGATGCAGTGCTTCGTCACGAGCGAACCCCTCAACGCCGCCAAAACCGGCGTCGAGCCCAGGACGTTCCTGATCGCCGACAGCGGCTACAACCCGTACACGACGGTGCTCGTCACCCGCGGCGATCACCTGCGGGCGAGCCCTGACGAAGTGCGCCACGTCACCGACGCGGCGCGCGAAGGATGGACCGCCTACCTCGCCGATCCCAAGTCGTTCAACGACGCGATGCGCAAGCTCAACCCGTCAATGGACGAACAAACCTACGCCGCCTCCGCCGCGGCCCAGAAGCCGCTGATCGAGACCGACCAAACCAAGGCCAACGGCATCGGCAGCATGACGGCCGACCGCTGGGCGGAGCTGATTGCCCAGCTCCGTGATCTCGGCCTCATCAAATCAGAAGTGAAAGCCGCCGAATGCTTTACGGCGGCCAAGTGAGTTCGGTGGGGTTCGAACCCACGACCCTGCGATTAAAAGTCGCATGCTCTACCAACTGAGCTACGAACTCGACGGGGCGGGAAGTTTACGGGATCAGGTGGGGGAACTCAACGTGAGGTGGGGGGCGGGTGTTTGGGTGTCTTGGTGTTTCGAGTGAATGCGGCAAAGGTGCTCGGAAGACCGTGCACACCAAAACGCCAAACACCTAAACACCAAACTTCCCCCACCCGCTCTCCACCTTCGTATAATTCTTACCATGCCTCTCTCGCGGGACCGGGCGATCTGCCTGCGGAAATTCGAGTACAGCGAGACGTCGCAGATCCTGACGCTGTTCTGCCGGCGCACGGGTCTGATCCGGGTGATGGCCAAGGGGTCGCACCGTCGCACGAAGGCGGGGTCGAGCAAGTTCGACGGCGGGCTGGACCTGCTCGATGCCGGCGATTGCGTGTTCATCGAGCACAGCGGCCGCGACCTGTCCACGCTGACGGAGTGGAAGCTGCTCGACGGGCACCTGGGACTCCGCGCGTCGCTGCCGGCCATTCTGCTTGGGCAGGCGCTGGCGGAAGTATTGTCGGCGATGCTGCCGGAGCACGACCCGCACCCGAATCTGTTCGACCGCCTGCGTCGCACGCTCCCTGCACTGGCCGGCGACGCGCGCGAAGGTGAGGCCCTGGCGTTTATGCTCGACGTGCTTAACGAAGCCGGCTACCTGCCTGATTTCGAAAGCTGCGGCAACTGTGGCGGGCGGCTCGACGAGCGCGTGTCATACAGCCCGGTCAGCAGCGGCCTGATCTGCCGCAACTGCGAGCAAAGCTTTGCCGACCGCGCCCCGCTCGACGGCCGGCTGCTGCGCATCCTGCCGACGCTGATCCGCCTGCCCCGCGTGCAGGGCCGCGTCGAGCGCCTTCCCAAGCTGTTGCCGCAACAGACGCGGCCGCTGCTGGATTTCCTGCTGCAGTTGATCGAGCAAGTCATCCAGAAACCGCTGCATACGCGTCCGTATCTCGTCTGACGACCGCCATCCGATTGGCGGCCGGGCACTTCATCGCAGTCAAGTGCCTCTCCGGTTCCTCACCCGCCGGGGAGCTTAGGTGGGGGCGGGAGGCCGCCTCATCGCAACAAAGCGCAATCACGCTCGGCCCTCTCCCTACCCTCTCCCGGGGTACCGGGCGAGGGGTTTGGTTCTCTGGCAACCGCGAGCCGCTATTGGCAGGCTGTTAACTGCCCCCATCTAGGCTCCCCGCCGGGGGGAGGGACCGGAGGACGCCCCGCCGCTGGCGCGACAAACCGTCCGCCTATTCCCGCCCCGCCGCAAATCACTACAATCCTCGGCCGCATGGATCGCACGCTTATTTTCGGCCTGTCGGCACTTCTCGCGGCTTCGCCGGTCCTGGCGGAGTCGGCGCCTAAAACATTCGAACTCAGCGAGGGCCGCTTCACCGAGCTGCCCGCCGCCGCCCCGACGACGCTGCCGGCCCCCGAGCCGGCCCTTAAAAATGTCGAGCGGCTGATCGACCTGAAGCAATTCAACGCCGCCCATCGCCAGGCACTCGGCTGGCTGCTGGCCCACAAGGCCGACCCGAATTATCCGTTCGGCCTGTTCCTGCTGGCCCAGGGCCTCAACGGGGACGACGAGCCGATCGAGGCTTTTTACTACTGCGACGAGTTGCTCGATAACCACCCCGCCAGCACCTACTACGCCGGCGCGCTCGATCTGCAATACGCCATCGCCGACTCGTTGCTGAACGGCCGCAAAGTGAAGTCGGCGGGGCTGAAGATCTTCAGCGGCACGGACGACGCGATCGAAATGCTCTTTCGAATCCGCGAGCGCGCTCCCGGCTCGCCGTTATCAGAACGTGCGTTGCGCCGCACCGCGGACTTCTACTTCTCCGACGGGCAGTTCGATCTCGCGGCCGACGCGTATGGCGCGTACGCCAAGGCGTACGCCCGCTCGCCGAATTACCCTGAGATCCTGCTGCGGCAGGCGTTCAGCAACTACGCCCAGTTCACCGGCCTGCGGTTCGATCCCACGCCGCTGGTCAACGCCCGGACGCAGATGAACGAGATGGTCAACAAGTATCCCGAGGCCGCCGAGCGCGAGAACATCCCGGCGTTCATCGATTCGATCGACAAGACACTCGCCCGCAAGCTGGCGACGACCGCCGATTTCTACCGCCGCACGGGCAAGCCGGGGGCCGAGAAGGCGATCCAGCGCACGCTCGTGGAGCAGTTCCCCCAGAGCGACGAAGCCCAGCGCGCCCGCGCACAGCTCGAGAAGGCCGGAGGCTGACCATGCCGCAACGCCGCGCACACGCACTCATCTTCACCACCTGCGGCTTAGCCCTGGTCGCCGGCTGCCAAGGCTACCAGCAGAGCGGCGCCGGCGGCGGAGGCAACTACGCCTGGTCGAGCCTCTACCGCCAGGACGTGCAGACCGTCGCCGTGCCGATTTTCACCAACGTCGATTTCGCGCGCGGCGACGAGTTCAACCTGACGAAGGCAATCGTCACCCAGATCGAGCAGCGCACGCCGTACAAAGTGGTATCCCGCGAGAAGGCCGACACCGTCATCGAGGGCCAGATCACCCGCATCCGCCGGCCCGTGGTCAGCAACGACCGCAGCAACGGCCTGCCGCAGGAACAGCTGTACGGCATCCGCGTCGATTTCGTCTGGAAAGACCAGCGCAGCGGCAAAATCCTCGTCGAGCGTCGCGGCTTCGAGCAACAAAGCCCGTACTACCCCACGCTCGGCGAAGCCCGCGACACCGCGTCACTGAACACCAGCGAAGCGATGGCCATCGCGATCGTGCGCGAGCTCGAGGCGGACTGGTAAAGAGAACGACTCGGCAGAACGACTCGGCGACTCACAGCGGCGGCAGAGAGGAGTGACCCAGCCCACCTTCAGGGTATTGCTGGCGCTCTTTGTCAACCCGCGCAAGGCGTCAAATAATTTCCCCCGCCGCCCGCCCGTATCAACCCTTTTGGCCCCGAACCGCGTATCATATATGCCCGGCGACGACCGCCGGTGACCAGACCCACGACCTTAGCGAACGCAACCGAGACGATTATGTCCGACAATAATTCAGAAAAGCCGACCCCCAATAACCGCCGTCCGAAGACGCCCGGCGGCGGCATGCGGTTCGGCCGTGGCGTGTTCGGGTGGGTGCTGTTCATCGGCGTCGCCGTCCTGCTGTTCCTGTACATCCAGACGACTAACACCAGCAGCACCGAAGTCGACATGCACGTGTTCTACACGCAGCGCGACGCCAACAACCTCACCAACGTCAAGGTGCTGGGCGACGAAGTTGTCGGCGACTTCATCAAGGAAATCGACGGCGGCGACGGCAAACCGAAGATCAAGCGCTTCCGCACCGTGTTCCCGTTCGGCGTCACCCAGGACTACGCTTTCAGCGAGGCGCTGAACTACGACCGCAACGGCGTCAAGCGGTCGTTCAGCAACAAGGCCGAGAACCCCAACAACCTGCTTTTGAGCATTCTGCTGCCGCTGATCCCGTGGCTGCTGGTGTTCGCGGTGATCTGGTTCATCTTCATTCGCCAGCTCCGCAACAGCGGCGGCGCGGGCGGGATGCTGGGCAACTTCGGACGCAGCAAGCACAAGATCACGAGCAAAGAGCACACGAACGTCACCTTCGACGACGTCGCCGGCGTGCAGGAATCCAAGGACGAAGTCGGCGAGATCGTCGAGTTTTTGAAAAACCCGAAAAAGTTCCAGCGCCTCGGCGGCCGCATCCCGCGCGGCGTGCTTCTGGTCGGCGAGCCGGGCACAGGTAAGACGCTGCTCGCCAAGGCCATCGCCGGCGAGGCAGATGCACCGTTCTTCAGCATCAGCGGCAGCGACTTCGTGGAGATGTTCGTCGGCGTGGGCGCCAGCCGCGTGCGCGATTTGTTCAAGCAGGCGAAGGACAGTTCGCCGTGCATCATCTTCCTCGACGAAATCGACGCCGTCGGCCGTCGCCGCGGCAGCGGTTTCTCCTCCGGCGGCCACGACGAGCGCGAGCAGACGCTCAATGCCATCCTCGTCGAGATGGACGGCTTCGACAGCAACGACCAGGTCATCGTCTGCGCTGCCACCAACCGCGTCGACGTGCTCGACCCCGCCCTCACCCGGCCAGGCCGGTTCGACCGGCAGGTGTACGTGCCGCTGCCGGACGTGAAGGGGCGGCTGGAGATTTTCAAAGTCCATTCCCGCAAGGTCAAGCTCGGGCCGAACGTCGACATGAGCCGCATCGCCCGCGCCACGCCGGGCTTCAGCGGCGCCGACATCGCCGCGATCATCAACGAAGCGGCCCTTGGCGCGACGCTGCTGAACAAGGATTTCATCGAGCACGAAGACCTCGAAGAAGCCCGTGATAAAGTCCGTTGGGGCCGGGCCAAGAAGAGCCGCGTGATCGACGAAAAGGAGAAGATCGCCACCGCCTACCACGAGGCCGGCCACGCGATCGTGCAGGTGCTGAACAAGGACGCAGACCCGATCCACAAGGTGACGATCATCCCGCGCGGCAACTACGGCGGCGCGACGATGAGCCTGCCCGAGAAGGACCGGTCCAACGTCTCTAGGAAGTGGTGCCTGGCCACGATGAAGGTGACGTTCGGCGGGCGGATCGCCGAGGAGATGTTCTGCGGCGACATCAACACCGGG